>JASBSA010000096.1 GCA_030149175.1 Winogradskyella sp.
GCTTCGTCCATACCAACAATATTATGAATAGACTCTGTGCCAGCTCTATGACCTCTCTCCTGCTCACCACCAAAAATTAGAGGTTTTAATCCAGATTCTTTTCTAACAAAACAGAATCCTACACCTTTAGGTCCATGAAATTTATGAGCACTAGCAGCAAAAAAGTCGATTGGAATGTCTTGCAAATCTAATTTAAAATGACCAACAGACTGCACACAATCAGAATGAAACAAAGCGTCGTTATCCTTACATAACTTGGCTACACGATGAATATCTAAGATATTCCCTATTTCATTATTTATATGCATTAAGCTTACAATAGGTTTATTAGATGATTTTAACAAATTTTCAAGATGCATATAATCTACCATTCCACACGCATCAAGATTAACAAAACTCAGTTTAATATTATATTCTTTTTGTAGTTGTTCTGCTGTATGCAAAACTGCATGATGCTCAATTTTAGACGTAATAATCTCTGTAGCACCTAAATCTCTAACAGCACTACGCAAAGCTAAATTATCTGCTTCTGTACCACCTGAGGTAAAAACAATCTCAGAAGCCGATACATTAAAATAGCTAGCAATATTCTTGCGACATTGCTCCAATAAAACTTTAGACGAGCGTCCAAAACTATGTGTAGAAGAAGCATTGCCATAAGTATTAGCAAGTACTTCTGCCATACGATTTATAACTTCTGGTCGCAAGGCCGTTGTAGCCGCATTATCTAAATACACTTGCTTCATAGTGCAAAAATATCGCAAATAAAATTATTTAGATAATGCAACGTTATAATTTTACAAATCCATTATTTTTGTTTTTAAATGTAAGCTTATGATGCGCCACTTTTATATAATTTTTGCCGTTCTACTAATTACAGCCTGTGATGATGGTGATATTATTACTGTAGATTTAGAGTTTAATGAAGATTTAGAGCTATGTACTACTGCAGAAGATGCTTTTCTTATATACTCTGTAAAAGAGGAGCCAAGCGAATCTCTAACATTAATAATACCCAGAAATAGTGGAGCAAATGTGCCTTTTACAGAACCAAACTTCCCAGATATTAATACACCTCCTTCTACATACCCTATTGGTGGAGCTTCTTCTCCTGTTAGATTTATTTACAGAAAATATAATAGAACTTTAGGCTCAAATGAATTGTGCGAAATAATTCCGCCAGGTGACTTAGATATCATTAATAATTCTGAATCTAGTGATGGCGATGTTTATGTGACAGTTATCGTTGAAGATGACGATTTGGATGATATTCCATCAGAATTAGAAGGTAGAGGCGAAATGGACGAAGAGGGTAATTATCCAGACGCTATTGATACAGATGGGGACGGAATACCAAATTATCAGGATGAAGACGATGATGGTGACAACGTACTAACCAAATTTGAAATTATTGTAGATGATATTGATAATGATGGAGACCCAACTAATAATTTAGATACAGATGGTGATGGTACACCTGATTATTTAGATACAGATGATGATGGCGATATGATTGCTACTATCAATGAAGATTCTAGTGGTGAGCAAAACCCAAGGAATAGTGCAAATGCAGTTGTTGACAACAATGGAATTGATACATTTAGATACCTTTATAACGGCGCAGACGACGTAGATGTTCCTAATATGCAAAGCTCAGAAAATGAATTTAGAAGGTCTATAGAGGCTATCTTTTTTATTACAAACTTTAGTTTAGAAACAATATCTGTAACTGAATTAAATTTTGGAACCCTAAGTTATGATATAACCATACAATCAGCAGAATAAATTACGGTTCAACATTCTGAAAAATCCTAACTTCAGTAGCGCCTATACCATACGTTTTGTAATCAGCATCATAAAATTGAACATTATTATAACGTCCTAAAAGGGTTTCGAGTTCTTGCCTAAGAACACCTTCCCCTACTCCATGGATAAACACCATTTTTGGGATACGCTTTCGGATGGCAAATTCTAATTGTCGCCGAGCTGTATCCAACTGTAGGTTCATCATATCAAAATTAGTCATGCCTTTTGTAGAATCGGTAAGCTGATGTATGTGCAAATCAACTTCAAATTTAGGAACATGACGCTCTTTTGGCTTAACCGTTGGTACGGTTTTTCGTTTTGAACTCTCTTTTTCTTTCTTTACAGACTCTATATCTGCATCGTAAATAGCATTGTCCAACGCTTTGCTTGAAGACACTAGCATTAGTTCATTGTCCTCAAACTGAAACTCAAAACCATCAGTATCTTCAATAGTAATCGTAGTCCCAGAAACACGTTTAACGGTTCCAGATATAGCGTCATCTATAGTTTCAACAATATCACCTTTCTTCATCATCTTCTATTGGTTCAGATTTTACAAAAGAGTCCTCTTCCTGCTTTTCGTATTTGCTCGGAATATTTCTGGATGTTCTGTAAATACCAAACATTAACAGCACAATACCTCCCATTAGCAAATACGTGTTCTGTTGTTTTCCTGCCTGAGCGTATATAGCTACTATACCACCAACAACTACACAAATAAGATTAATAACTCTAGAAATATTCATATGTGTTATAATAATTCAAAACAAAAATAAGGTATAAGACAATTATTTTAATGGTATTTAAAGTAAATGTAAATTATTAAATTAGCATTATGTTTTTACTTGCAAAAGGTATAGAAGATTATATGCTGCCTTGTATTACTAAAAAATACCTTGGCTTTGATTGTATGGGTTGTGGACTTCAACGATCTTTTGCACTTTTGCTTAAAGGTCAATTTTTAGATTCGTTTTTAATGTATCCTGGCTTATACAGTTTAATAGCACTTTTTGGGTTTATCACAGTTAATACTTTTATGAACCTAAAAAACGGAACAAGAATAATTACTATATTGGCAATACTAAATGTAGTAGTCATTGTAGTAAGCTACTTATTAAAACTTTATCTCAAATAAAAAATAATTATGGAACAACAAAAATTACCAAACGCAACAGCATCTATAGTCTTAGGAAGTATTTCTTTTATATGCTGTTGCTTTAGTATGGGTATTGGTGGTATTTTACTGTCTGGTATCGCATATTTTTTAGCTCTTAAAGATGAAAAACAATATGCTTTAGAACCAGAAGCCTACAGCAATTTTAGTCAAGTTAAAACGGCTAAAATTATCGCAATTATTGGACTTGTTATTGGTGTTATAACATTAGTATGGTCTATTTATTACATATATTCGTTAGGAGGCTGGGAGGCCTATATGGAACAGACTAAAGATGCCTGGAGACAAATGGGTGTTGAAGTTGAATAATAAGGAATATTAGATCTACAGAATAAAAAAGCGATTCTATTTAAGAATCGCTTTTTTATTCTGCTTTTATATAAATTTTAAACTTCAAACTCTTTTAAAGTTGAAGTAATTATAGATACACAGTCCAATAACTGATCTTCTGTCATTACCAATGGTGGAGCAAACCTAATAATATTGCCATGTGTTGGCTTTGCTAATAACCCATTATCTCTAAGCTTCAGGCAAATATTCCAAGCGGTATCACTATCCTCATCATCGTTAATAACAATAGCATTTAATAATCCCTTACCTCTAACAGAACTTACTATAGTGCTATCTTTAATATATTTATTCATTTCTGCTCTAAAAATTTTGCCTAAGTAATCTGCATTTTCAGCTAAGTTTTCTTCCTTAACTACTTCTAAAGCAGCTATTGCTACAGCAGCAGCAATTGGATTCCCTCCAAATGTACTTCCATGATTTCCTGGTTGAATCACATTCATAATGTCGTTACTTGCCATCACTGCAGATACAGGATACAAACCACCACTCAATGCTTTTCCAAGAACCAGAATATCTGGTTTTACATCTGGTGTACCAGAACAATCTTTCTTTTCACAAGAGCAGTTTCCACAAGTTGCTAATAACCTACCTGTACGAGCAATTCCTGTTTGCACTTCATCAGCGATGAAAAGAACGTTATACTTTTCGCAAAGTGCTTTAGCTTCTTTTAAATAGTTATCACTTGGTACGTACACACCTGCTTCACCTTGTATGGGTTCAACTAAGAAACCTGCTACATTGGGATTACTACTAAGAACATACTCAAGTTCCTTCAAGTTGTCGTATTCAATTTTTATAAATCCATCTGTATAGGGCCCAAAGTTTTTACGAGCGACAGGATCGTTAGAAAATGATATTATTGTCGTTGTTCTTCCGTGAAAATTGTTTTTACAAACAACTATTTCTGCTTTATTTAAGTCAATGCCTTTAACTTCATAAGCCCATTTTCTGCAAAGCTTTAAAGCTGTTTCCACAGCTTCTGCACCAGAGTTCATCGGCAACATTTTATCAAAATTAAAATACTCTGTTGCATATTTTTCATAACGACCTAGCATGTCGTTATAAAAAGCTCTTGATGTTAATGTTAAACGTTGTGCTTGCTCAGTCATAGCATTCACAATCTTTGGATGACAATGCCCTTGATTTAATGAAGAATAAGCCGATAAAAAGTCATAATACTTTTTACCCTCAACATCCCAAACAAAAACACCTTCTCCTTTACTCAATACTACTGGTAACGGATGATAATTTTGTGCACCATACTTATTTTCTAGTGCCATCGCTTCTTGCGACGAAATGTGGTCTAAAACAGCCATTTTAAAAATCTTTAAAAAATTAAACGTAATACCAAGCCAAGAGTTACTAATCATAAATCTCGCTTGGCGAGTTCCTACTCTACCTTTATTCTTTCAAAGACTTTGCGCATCCATTTTTTGAAGTTATGGTGAAGCCCTGAAAAAGCAGCGTGGGAGAGAAATCATCCCTAGATGTGTGCAAATTAATAAATATTTGTGAAATTTCTATCTCAAAGTTGATATCAAATTCTTTGAAGCTATTATTAAAATGCAACTATATTTGCAGACTAATTCACAATAAATGCCAAGACGAGAACGAAACAAGTTTGTTAAACGCGGAGAGACTATTGAAATCTTAATTGAAGATTATGCCTTTGGTGGTAAAGGTATAGGTCGCATAAGAAACGAACATGGCGAATTTGTGATTTTTGTACCTAATACGCTTCCTGGGCAGTTGGTAAAAGCTCAAGTAAAAAAGTCTAGCAAAAAATATGCTGA
>JASBSA010000100.1 GCA_030149175.1 Winogradskyella sp.
AAAATATACACTTGCACCTACATACTGATAAAGGTAAATTAGCATGCGCTCAAAAATATGGCAGATAGGTAGAAAGCTTAATATTCTGGTTTCTCCATTAATATTAGGAAGACGTTTTGAAGAATCAAGAGCATTACTGGTAATATTCTTGTGAGATAACATAACACCTTTTGGTTTTCCTGTGGTTCCTGAGGTATAAATTATTGTAGCTAAGTCTTCAGGTTTTACAGCATCTTTTCTTGCTTCTACTTCTGGTTGGTTGCTTTCATCTTTACCGAGTTCAAATAATTCTGAGTAATGTTTACAGCCTTCAATATGGTTAAAGGAATATACTTCTTTTAGTTTAGTGTTAGATTGAACTTTTTTAACTTTCTCCAAAACTTCTTCATCTGAGACAAAGCAATAAATCGATTCGCTATGATTTAGTACATATTCATAATCTTCAGCCGAAATTGTAGGGTAAATAGGAATATTTTGAGCACCCAATTGCAGAATTCCAATATCCATAATATTCCATTCTGTCCTATTAGTTGACGATATAACAGCAATTTTATCATCTCGTTGCACACCTAATTTGAGTAGTGCACGACTCATTGCATTGGCTTTGTCTACATAGTCTTGTGTAGACATAGGTGTCCATTCACCATTATATTTTGTTACCAAAGCTTTAGGGTTTGGTTTATGCTTTAATTGATAGTAAGGAAAATCAAAAAGGCGTGTAACTTCTGTCATAGTTTGAAATTAGCAAAAAGTATTAGGGGTTTTTACGAAAATAACAAATATAGGGTTAATTATTTTTGAAGTAAATAATTAAATTTTTTTCATTGTTCCAATAAGTGTATTTTCTAAAGACTGAATAACAGTGCTCCACATATTGGTAGCCCTTATATTAAGACACTTCTGACTTTATAATAAAAATCAATCTAAAAAAATAACGCAGAGTAATTTAATAATAGTGTTTGCAAAAAACTACTCTAGATAATCATATTCTACTTGTAAAATTATACAAAGAGTCTAAAAATAGATCTATTAGAACTTTCTGAAATTTATTTTTTATTGGAATACCGTTTTCAAGGTATCATACTCAAAAAGCGTTTTTTTGCATTCCGATATTTATTTATGATTGAAAAAATCACTATTAAAGTACTATGCTTGGATTACAAGAATAGGTACTGAACTATTAAAAGTCTGTTTAAGAGTAACACTTCCACCAAACAGTCTGCCAAAAAAATCCTTTTTGGTACGTACTAAGCATAATAGGTCTGTGTCGTTATTTTGAATATGCACATTCAGTTGCTGGTTTAAGTCGCCATCACTTTCTTTGCAAGTGTATGTTGGATTTAAATCTTTTATGGTACTCAAAGAATTTTCAACATTAGAAGTATCGTTATCTGATATATGGAGCACTTCTAACGCACTATTATGCAATTTCACAACTTTTCTCAGCGGTTGACTAGAAGACTCTGAAAATTCTTGGTTGCCCGCAGCAAACACAATATGATTTAATCCCGTAAAATTATAATCTAACGGAACCACAATTACAGGTGCGGAAGTCTTAGATATTACACCACCAGCAACACTTCCCATAAAAACCTCTTTTAAACCAGTTGCTCCTTTCGTTCCCATAACAATAAAATCGTAATCACCAGAATTACCCAATTCTGCTATTGTAGAGATAGCATAATTTTTATGCAATTTTGTTTTGAATGTTACACCTGGTGTTTCTGATTCTATTTCTTTTATCAAATTGTCCATTTCTTCTTTTGCATTTCTGATGAGTACACTATCTATCGATTTCATCATCAACGCTCTAGATTGCGTACCGTAGATATGTAAAATAGTGACTTCTAAAGGCTGATCCTTAAACAAGTTTATACCATAACGTAGGGCATTTTTTGAAGTGCTCGAAAAATCTACTGGAACAAGTATTTTATGCATTTTTTGAAATGAATTAAAATTAAACTTAAGATTGAATAATTAATATAATCAAAGTTATGAATTAATAACTATCCTAATAATTAAAATACAAATATTAAGTGAATTTATTAAAATAAACATGAGATATGTCATCTAATAATTTTAGGATTTCATTAATTTTGATAAGCTCTAAATATGTACTGTGCTTCTTGAATATGTTGCTTTTTAGTAAGTAGTTAGATGGCTGAAACAATACAAGCTGGTCTTTGATTAATTAAAGAATTAAAAAATGATTATATTCTGCAATAGTCTAGTTTAAGACGTGTCAGGCAAAATTAAAGTGAATCAAATATTATCTTAACACAAATATTATCATATGAAAATACTCAATAAAATTCTACTTGCAGAGGACTTAGTGTCTTCTGCTCAAAACCTAGAAAAAATAGCTATTTCATTAGCAAAAACTTTTAAATCAACGATTGTTCCCTTGCACGTATTGCCAAACGATATCGTTAATCCAAAAGTTAAAAAACTTTTAGATCAAACAGCATTGAGCAGATTGGGTAAAACCTCTGAGACTATGAAGGCAAATGGTGTTAGTGTTGAAGCACCACTGATAAAGTATGGCGTGGCGCATGACCAAATCGTAATGGCAGCAACATCAGTAAATGCCAATATGATTTTAGTGGGTTCTGGTGAAGACAAGGAAACCGAAAAATTTAAATTAGGAACAACGACAGAACGCATTATTCAAAATAGTGAGAAACCTGTCCTAGTTATTAAGGAAGACGATACTTTTAATGTAAAAACAATTTTATGTCCCGTCGATTTTTCAAATCCATCTAAAAGAGCTCTAAACAATGCAATTATTATAGCACGTCGCCTAGAAGCAAAGCTTTTGGTGTTAAGCGTTTCTGAAGAGGAAACTTCTACTTGGTTTAGTTCAAAAGAAGAATTAGACAAAGAAAACGCAGAGCGTTTTGAAAATAACAAAGAATCATTTGCACAGTTTTTAAAAGAATTCAAGTTTATGGATTTAGAATGGGTAAAGCTAGAAAGAATGGGTAATCCATCACAGGAAATTCTTAATACAATAGAGGCAAACAATGTAGATTTACTTATTATGGGAACGGCTGGTAGGTCAGGCTTAAATAGGCTTGTCATAGGCAGTGTTACCGAAAAAGTAATACGTGAAGTACCGTGTTCATTTCTCACTTTAAAGTCTCAAGACGTTATTAGAGTTCATTTAGAAACAGAAATTAGAGATTTTGAAACCGTTTTAGCTTCGGCTGAACAATTAGAAAAAGATGGTTTTTATGAAGAAGCCATTGAACAATACAAAGCAAGTCTGGGTATTAATACCATGCACGTACCAGCCTACTTTGCAATAGCAAACCTTTTTGATAAACTCGAAAAACCAGAAAAAGCTGCACTTTACCGTAAGAGCGCAAACGAAATAAAGGAAAGAATCTGGTATAGTAAAGTAGAGGAGGAAGCACGCAAACTAAGAGGAAGTTGATGAAGGCGATGTAGAGGATGTAGATTAAATTGAACAATAGCGTGAAAGCTTTATAGTATAAATTTTATCAGTTCGAATTAAAAGTCGAGATATATCGAGAACTAAAAATTGTTAACAGAAGAAAAATTTTAGCATTTGGAAAACGCAAAAGGAAAAGTCGTTAGTGTTAATGAATCCTTGGTAGGTGTAGAAAATACCAAAGGTTCAGTTATGAATGGCGAAGTGGCATACATTATCATCGAGGGTGGAAAACGTCTAAAATCAGAAGTTATTGATGTAAAACCAGGCAAATTGGTCTATCTTCAAGTGTTTGAAGATACCTCTTGGATGCGCGTCGGCGATGAGGTTGAATTTACGGGTTTACCCTTATCTGTAAAACTCGGTCCAGGTATCTTAGGTACTGTTACCGATGGCCTTCAAAATCCATTATACGAACTCGCCAAAGAAGAATGGTTTCTTGAGCGTGGTATGGTTGTCGATTCGCTAGACATAGAAACCAAGTGGTACTTTACCCCAAAAGTAAAAAAGGGGGATAAAGTTACTGGCAGTTCGGTCTTAGGTACAGTTCCCGAAAAATTATTCACCCATAAAATATTTGTGCCTTTTTCGTTGCAAGGCGAATATACTGTTGATACCATTGCTGATGAAGGTGAATACACCATTGCCGATACTATTGCGACGGTTAAGGATGAAGCTGGTAAAAGTATAGAACTCACTATGGCTTTCGATTGGCCAGTAAAGCAGCCCATGCCATTCCATCAGCGTTCAGTACCAACCGAAACCTTACCAACAGGAATGCGAATTCTCGATGCTCTTTTTCCAATCGCTTATGGCGGTACAGCCTGTAGTCCAGGACCTTTTGGTGCTGGGAAAACGGTATTACAGCATAGTATTGCCAAACATTCTAGAGCGGACGTGGTAATTATTGCAGCTTGTGGCGAACGTGCTGGTGAAGCGGTTGAGGTCTTCAAGGATTTTCCAGAATTGATTGACCCAAGAACAGGTAAGTCACTTATGGACAGAACCTACATTGTGGGTAATACGTCATCGATGCCTGTTGCAGCTCGTGAAGCATCGGTGTATATGGCAACAGCAGTAGGCGAGTACTATCGCAAGCAAGGTTTGGATGTTTTAATTTTAGCGGACTCAACATCGCGTTGGGCGCAAGCGCTTAGGGAAACTTCGGGTAGAAAGGAAGAGATTCCTGGGCCAGAGGCCTTTCCTATGTATATTTCAACATTAATTTCAGCATTTTACGATAGGGCAGGTGTAGAGCTGCTGCCAGATGGCACCAAAAGTTCATTGAGTATAATAGGAACCGTTTCGCCAGCTGGTGGTAATTTTGATGAGCCAGTAACGCAAGCAACCTTATTAAGTACTGGTGCGTTTTTAGGGCTATCTCGTGAATTGTCAGACGCAAGGAAGTATCCTGCTATCGACCGTATTGATAGTAGTTCTAAATATCCATCTCTAATTACAGCTGATGAAGTACAATTTTTAAAGGAAATCCTTCGCGAAGGAAAAACCATAGCATCTAACTTATTATTAATGGGTGAACGTGGTATTACCAATGAGGCCTATATCAACTACCAAAAATCGGAATTGTTGGATGCGGTGTTTTTGCAACAGAATAGTTTCCATCCCATCGATGGTGTAACCAATCCAGACCGATTGCGCATGATGTTCGATATGATAAAGCATATTATAGACACACCAGTCCATATAGACACCAAGGATGATATTCGTTCACACTTCAACTTCTTACGTCAGGCTTTCCTAGATTGGAATTACCTGAAATTAGATGACCCAAAATTTGAAGACCAAAAAGCAAAAATTATAAATCTGGTTAAACAAAAAACACATGCTAAGGAAAACGTATGAGAATATAGATAGTATAGGACGAGCAATTATTACCATTGAGGCCAAGGATGTTCATAACAAAGAATTGGCTGAGGTGATTTACCCAAATGGTAAAAAAGCTTTTGCCCAAGTTATAGCCTTAAACGGCAACAAGGTGACTTTACAGCTTTTTGGTGGTGGCTTTGGGGTGTCTACAAATTGTAAAGTACGCTTTTTAGGCCACCCTGTACAGGTCGGTTTTTCTGATGATATGTTAGGTAGGGTTTATGCTGGAAATGGAACGCCTATTGATGGAGGCCCAGAATTAACTTCAGATATGACCCGAGTTGCGGGACCATCCATTAATCCTGTTAAGCGGCTCATACCAAAAAATATGATTCGTACTGGTGTACCCATGATTGATGTCTTCAATACCTTGGTACGCTCTCAAAAAATACCCATTTTCGCCAGAGCCGGTGAACCTTATAATCGACTTTTGGCCAATGTGGCGACACAAACCGATGCCGATGTGATTATTATTGGTGGTGTAGGTCTGAAATACGACGAGTACCACTATTTCAAAGAGCGTATTGAAGAAGCAGGAAGCAAGAGCAAAACCATCATGTTTATTCATACCCATCGCGATTCTATCGTAGAAGGATTAATGGTGCCAGATTTGGCTTTGGCTGTTGGTGAACGCTTTGCACTTCAAGGTAAAAATGTATTTGTGCTATTGTCGGATATGACCCAATGGTCGGATTATCTGCGTCAGGTGGCCAATGCCCAAGACCAGATTCCTGCCAACCAAGGTTATCCTGGGGATTTGTATTCGCAATTGGCGAGTCGATATGAAAAAGCCGCCGATATTGAAGGCTCTGGTAGTTTAACCATTCTAGGTGTAACCACCATGGATGATGTTACGCACCCAGTTCCTGATAACACAGGTTATATTACCGAAGGTCAATTTTTCATGAAAGATGGTTATTTAGAGTTGTTCGGTTCGCTAAGCCGATTAAAGCAACAGGTCAATGATAAAACCCGTGACGACCATCGTGGCATTATGAATGCTATGGCGCGTTTGCTTTCTGAAGCGGAAGAACGGGTTAAGGCACAGAAATTCGGTTCGGTGAAGGATGATTATTCCCTCAGATTATTGGATTACAGAAAAACATTTCAACGTGAGTTGATGGACCCATTCCGCTATTTAGAACTTGAGGATGCCTTGGATTTGTGTTGGGATATTTTGTCCAATCATTTTAAGAAAGAGGAAGCCGGACTTGCATCCGACTTGGTTGAAAAATATTGGCCAGAAAAAGGAAAGTTTAAGATTTTAAAAGCAGAGTACGCATGAGTGAACAGACATTAGATGGATTGATTGCCAAAGTAAAAACCGAGGCTATTGAAGCTTCGGAAAAAGAGGTACAAAAAATCATAAATGAAGCCAAGCACAAGGCAGAACAAATCGTAGCCAAAGCAGAAGCAGATAAAAAGGCGCTTATTAGCGATGCCGAAAAGCAGGCAGAAGGTTTAGTTGAAAAAGGAAAGATTGCCTTAAATCAAGCCGCTAGGGATGTGCAGATTTCGATAAAGAACGATATTGAAAAATTACTCAAATCTGTTTTGGAAGTTGAGGTTAAGGAAGCCTTTACAGCAGATTTATATACACAAGTTATTTCTAAGGTAATGGACAGTCTGGGGGAGAATACAGCTATTGCCCTGCCGTCTGATTTAGAAGACCAAATGGTAACATCCATACGAAAACGCGTTGGTGAATCCAAAACTACGGCTAACATAATAACAAAAAATGATTTACTATCAGGTCTATCAGTTTCTAATACAGATGAAGGCTGGAGTTATGATATCACAGCCGAAGAAATTGCCGATTTGTTAAGTCAGCATTTAAGTCCTAAGTGGGCGGAATTGTTAAATACCAAATAAATGCTCACAGGAAACCTAGAATATCTTATAAGTAGCCTACCGAATTTAACTTTTAGCAATTCGGAAGCGACTCAGCATGAGGTTAAGGGCCTATTTGAGAAGTATGCGTCCAATGCAGCGTTTGACCAAGATTTGATTGCTATTTTGGAGGATGACGCTTCAAAATACTTGTCTGCTTCAGATTTTAAAAGGTTTCAGAGTATCAACTTAAAATCTATTCATCAAAAACAATTTCAGGATAGTTCAATAGGAGTGGTTGCACAGTTTTCAAAATTCATGTATGGGTTAAAAAACGAATTAAAAATGTTTCGCGAAAACCGAAAATCCGAAGAACCGTTAGGTAAGATCAACTATGAATTTATTGACAATTTACCTGATAACCCTTTAAAAGCCGAAGAATATCTGCTTGATTTGCAATGGCAGAAGTTAGATGCGTTGTCCATTGGTCATTATGCCAACCTTTCAGCTTTACTTCTTTATAAGCTGAAATTACAGGTTTTACAACGCTGGTGGCAATTTGATGCTGACATTGGTATTGAAATATTTAAAAATTCATTAAAGGTGGCGTGATATGGCGGATAAGATTTTAATGAATAAAAACACATTGGCAGCTTTGAAGAACGAATTGAAAGGCTACAAAACAGCTTTACCTGTGTTTGAAATGAAGGAACAACAGCTCAAGGAAGTGATTACCAGTATTGAAACCGCTGTGGACCGCTTGCAAGATGCTATTGCTAAGACTTACGCTGATGTAAAACAATGGGCAGCCGTTATGGCAGAGCCGACCATAGATTTGGGTGAATTGGTCTCAGTCAATGAGCTCAAAACCAAAACGCGAGAAATCGCTGGTGTGGTCATAGAACAATTCGTGTCCATAGATTTTAATGAAAGTGCTATCGATTATTTTGAAACACCACTTTGGGTAGATGCCGCTGTAGAAGCGATAAAGGATCAAACGACAAATCAGGAAATGCTTACTTTGGAACTAAAGAATTTAGAAAGTGTCCGCGAGGAATTGGCCGAAGCAAGACGTATGAAAAATGCTTTAAAAGAAGTCTTTATTCCAGAAACCCAACACAATATTCGAAAAATTGAAATTTATTTGGGTGATGTAGAGCGTTTGGCGATTGGTTGCGCCAAGTTGGTAAAGAAGAAAAAACAAGTAAAAAGCGACGTTGTATGATTGTACGCATGAAGGAAATATTGCTGTTTACGAGTGTTCACGATGTCGATGACACCATCCAAAAATTAGGGGAATTGGGTGTAGTAGACATTAAAGAAGTTGATCCTACAAATAGTGATGCTATAGACCGCTGTAAAATTCAAATTGAAGATACCAATGAAGCTATAAAACTACTCGACGAGCACGAGCTGTCGGATAACCAAGGATCTGAAAGTTTTGATACTAATGGTAAAGATCCTAAAAGATTAATTCAACGACTCTTAAAATCAAAAATTGTTAAGAAAAATATTTTAAAATCCATTGACGAGATTGATGATCAACTAGGGTTTTATAAAGTCTGGGGCGAGAATTTCAGTAAAAAGAACTATGAGTTTTTAGAGCGAAAAGGAATTTATGTTAAACTTTATCTAATAGATAAATCACTTCTTAAAACCTTACCTGATGATAAAATAATTATATCTTTTAAGGAGCGTGATAATAAAGTTCCTATAGTACTATTTACACAAACGAAAACTGAAAGATTGATTTATAAAGAAGAGGAAATTCCAAATTTATCATATTCAGCTCTAAAAAACATTAAGTATCGCAAAGAACGTCAATTGACAAAGGTAGCAGCATTCTTAGATGAATATAAGAACTATAAACCCGTATTAGAATCTTACGAACAATTCTTACAAAATAGGTTAGCTTCCGAAACTGCCATAGAGGGTATGGGAGATATACAATCTAAGGTCAAGTATTTAAGAGGATTTATCCCTAAAGATTTGGTGTCTGAGTTTAAAAAAGTAGCAGACCAGGAAGTTTGGGGCTATGCCATAAAAGAACCGACTAATATTGAAGAAGTGCCAGTATATATCAAAAACCCGAAATGGATAAGTATCATCAACCCAATGATGAAATTTATAGACATTGTACCTGGTTATAAGGAAATTGATGTGTCTATCTATTTCTTGATAGCTTTTGCCTTATTTTTTGCTATGCTCGTAGGTGATGCTGGTTATGGTATTATATTTTTGGTGTTGGCCTTCATTTTTAGAAAGAAAATGGCGCCACAACTCCGTACCTTGATTTATGTATTAAGCAGTTCTACAATTGTTTGGGGTGTTTTAAGTGGTACCTATTTTGGCGCTGAACAAATTGCACAATTACCATTTTTAAAAGATGCTGTCATTCAGAATATTTCAAGTTTTGGTGTAGATAATGTCAATTTTATGATGTTTTTGTCCTTTTTAATTGGAGCTATACATTTGACTGTGGCTCATATTATTCGGTTTTTTCAGTTTATAAATTCAATTAAGGCCATCAGCGAAATTGGCTGGATATTATTGATTTGGGGACTCTTCTTTGTTACTGGACAGTTAGTACTGGGTGATACACCTCCAGTTTGGTATAAATGGTTGTTTTTCGTTGGTGCATCATTGGTTATTTTGTTTTCAAAAGAAAGTGATAATTTTTTGAAAAGTATGGGTGCATCAATTGCTAACTTACCATTGAGTTTAATCAATGGTTTTTCAGACATCGTGTCTTACGTCCGCTTGTTTGCTGTTGGTATGGCTACCGCAGCCGTTGCAGCAAGTTTTAATAATATGATTTTACCAGAAGGTGTTATAGGAATGGGAGTTTTGGATTTTATTATGGCAGCTATTGCTTTATTATTAGGCCATACTTTAAATATTGCCCTAGCCCTAATGGCAGTTCTGGTCCATGGAATTCGATTAAATACTCTAGAGTTTGCAGGGCATCTAGGTATACAGTTTTCAGGAGAAGCATACAATCCGTTTAAGTTAACGTTGAACAAAAAAGAATAACTAAAAACATTTAATATAGATAATTATGGGAATTTACACACTTATACAAACATCAGTCGAAGGCCTTGGAGATATGGGCATGTCTTTAAGTATTGCCGCAATCGGTTCTGCTATCGGTACGGGAGTAGCAGGTATGGCAGCTATTGGTGCATGGAAGAAAATGATAACCAACGGTCAAAAGGCTTCGACAGCCATGTTGATATTTGTTGGTGCACCTTTGTCACAGGTATTTTATGGAATGATTTTAAAAAATACCATCGCAGATGCCAACCTCAGTCCCGATTCATATGTTTGGCAGATTATACTGGGATTGTTTGCAGGTGCAGCAATGGCAGGTTCTGCTATTTTCCAAGGAAAAGTAGGCGCAAGAGCTTGTGATGCCATTGGCTCTGGCGCTAGTGATATTGTAAAATATATAATGATTATTGGTGTCGTTGAAACCGTTGCACTGTTTGTAATGATATTTACAATGACAGGGTTGCCAGGATAAGTATAATTAAATCTAGAAAGTATTTAGAAAATTATTGGAGCAAAAGCTAGCATAGCTGACTACCCAAATAGCTTTTGCTTCATCCAAGCAGCATTCATCTCGGCAATATTTTTGATTGAAATACCTTCAGGACACTCTATTTCACATGCTCCAGTATTAGTGCAGTTTCCAAAACCTTCTAAATCCATTTGATAGGTCATTTGGTTTAAACGGTTAGAAGATTCGGCTTTACCCTGTGGTAAACTATTGAGATGATTGATTTTAGCAGATGTGAATAGCATTGCAGAAGAGTTCTTACATGATGCCACACAGGCACCACAGCCAATGCAAGCAGCAGCATCCATAGCTTTGTCAGCTATTTCTTTCGGTATTGGTATGGAGTTTGCTTCTGGTGCTGTACCGGTTTTTGAACTGATATAAGCACCTGACTCAATAATTCTATCAAAAGCAGAACGGTCTACAACTAAGTCTTTAATTATCGGAAAAGCTTTTGCACGCCAAGGTTCAACGGTTATGGTTTGACCATCCTCAAAACTTCGCATATGCAATTGGCACGTTGTTATATTGGCATGAGGTCCATGTGCACGTCCATCTATAAAAACACCACATTGACCGCAAATGCCCTCGCGACAATCATATTCGTAAGCAATAACCTTTTCATCTTTTAGAACAAGTTCTTCGTTTAATTGGTCTAGAGCTTCAAGAAATGACATGTCTTCGGTAAGTCCATCTACCTCGTAAGATTTAAAATCACCCTTTGCATTCGGGTTTTCTTGTCGCCATATTTTAAAGGTTACTTTCATTTTTTCAAATTATAATATAAAGAATGCCTTTTTTAAACACCCTAAAGTCCCACTTCGACATGCTCAGTGCATCGCCTCAAGGGGACAGTTCTACAGATTAAACTCAAATTCGATTTTATCTTCATTTTCAATCTATTTGTAATATCTCACTACTCACTGCTCACTACTCACTACTAACTTCTAATATCTAATATCCCACTACTTATAACTTCGTACTGTAGGTTTTACAAATTCAAATTCTAAGTGTTCTTTATGCAGGTTGAATTCACCTTTGTTGTATTCCCAAGCCGATACATATGAATACGTTTCGTCAACCCGAAGGGCTTCACCTTCATCAGTTTGAAACTCTTCTCTAAAATGAGCGCCACAGGATTCATCGCGTTGCAGTGCGTCCGTACACATTAAAATACCTAATTCTATAAAGTCAGCTAAGCGATAGGCTTTTTCAAGTTCGGTATTCATTTCGTTTTGATTGCCTGTTACTTTTACATCATTCCAAAAGTCGTCTTTCAATGTTTTGATTTGCTCAATGGCTTTTTCCAAACCTTCTTTTGTGCGACTCATAGCACATTCTTGCCACATAATTTTACCGAGTTCCCTGTGGAAATGATCAACGGTTTTAGTTCCATTAATGGAAAGAATTTTATCTATATGTGTTTGTGCTTCTTTTTCTGCTTTATTAAATTCAGGATGATCAGTTGTTGGAGAATCAGCTTTAATTTCGTCTGCTAGATAATTATTTATTGTATTTGGCAGAATGAAATAACCGTCTACACTGGCTTGCAATAATGAATTAGCACCTAATCTGTTTGCACCATGGTCTGAGAAATTACATTCGCCAACTGCGTATAATCCTGGTATTGTGGTCATTAATTCATAATCTACCCAAAGTCCACCCATTGAAAAGTGTGCCGCAGGCGATATTAACATAGGCGTTGTATATGCATCAATACCAGTTATTTTTTTATACATATTAAAAAGATTGCCGTAACGATCCTTTATCGTTTCTAGACCAAACTTCTCAATGGCATGCTTAAAATCTAAATAGACAGCATTTTTAAGTCGTCCTACACCAAAGCCTGCATCAATGCGTTCTTTTGCGGCTCTGGATGCGATATCTCTAGGTGCCAAATTTCCAAAACTTGGATAGCGACGTTCTAGATAATAATCGCGTTCTTCTTCAGGAATATCTTTTGGTTTACGGCTGTCTTCTTTTTGTTTTGGTACCCAAATCCGGCCATCATTACGCAATGATTCTGACATTAAGGTCAGTTTTGATTGGGCATCACTTGATTGTGGTAGTGCTGTAGGGTGAATTTGCGTAAAACTCGGTGCAGCGAAAAAAGCACCTTTTTTGTGTGCTTTCCATAGTGCGCTTCCGTTACACCCAATTGCTAAGGTTGATAAACGAAATACCCTCGAATAACCACCAGTTGCCAAAACAACTGCATCTGCAGCATAACGCTCTAATTTACCAGTTACCAAATTACGAACGATGATACCCTTTGCCTTACCATTAATCACTACGAGGTCAATCATTTCGCTACGTGGAAACATTTGAACCTTTTTAGCGTGTATCATTTTATACAATTGCGAATACGATGCCAACAAAAGTTGTTGCCCTGTTTGACCTCTTGCATAAAATGTACGTTGTACCTGTACACCACCAAAACTGCGATTGACTAAGGTACCACCATACTCTCTGGCAAACGGTACACCTTGTTGTACAAAATGATCTATTAATGGCGCAGACAATTCTGCTAGTCGGTAAGTATTGGCTTCTCTTGATCTAAAGTCACCACCTTTTAATGTGTCATAAAACATACGATAAACGCTATCTCCATCATGTTGATAGTTTTTAGCAGCATTTATACCACCTTGTGCGGCTACAGAATGCGCACGTCGGGCCGAATCTTGATAACAGAAGCACTTGATGTCATAACCAAGTTCTGCTAATGTTGCGGCTGCACCTGCACCACTGAGGCCAGAACCGACTACTATGACACTTAACTTTTTCTTATTTGCAGGATTGATCAGTTGGGATTTCAACTGGTAGTTTTGCCATTTTTTTTCTAATGAGCCTTCGGGAACTTTTGAATTTAAGTGCATTCTTTTTTACTAAAGGAGCTTTTGGTTTTCATTATTCAATGACAAACTTAGTCACTGACCCTATAAAGTTACAATGACTTTTATCATAAACCACAAGTTTTAGCACGAAAACTAAAGATTTTAACGAGCTCAGGACTTAAAAAGCCATTATGAAATGGCACTATTGCTTTTCAATCCATTTTCTTGCGTTAACAAAAGCTTCTAGCCAAGGTGAGACTTCGTCTTTGCGACCTTCTGGATAGTGTGCCCAATTCCATTGGAATGTAGAACGCTCAATATGTGGCATGGTTACCAAATGGCGACCTGTTTTATCACACAGCATTGCTGTATTATAATCCGAACCATTAGGATTGTGAGGATATTCTGCATAAGCATATTTACCTACAATATCATATTGGTTTTCATCCTTTGGTAAATTGAATTTTCCTTCACCATGACTGATCCAAACACCAAGTGTACTTCCTGCTAAAGACGATAACATGATAGAGTTATTTTCTTGAATTTTTACAGAAGTAAATGCACTCTCATGCTTATGTGAATCATTATGAACCATTTTGCCATGAACATCATGATCTGGATTTATAAGATCTAATTCCATCCATAATTGGCAACCGTTACAAATCCCAACAGATAAGGTATCTTCTCTTTCAAAAAAGTTCTTGATGACTTTATTTGCGGTTTCGTTATATTTTATAGCTCCAGCCCATCCTTTAGCAGATCCTAAAACATCGGAATTAGAGAAGCCACCAACAGCACCAAGGAATTGAATATCTTCTAAAGTTTCACGACCAGAAATTAAATCGGTCATGTGAACATCTTTAACATCAAAACCAGCTAGGTACATAGCATTTGCCATTTCGCGTTCAGAATTACTTCCTTTTTCTCTAAGAATGGCTGCTTTAGGTCTGGGTTTATTGTTATCAATATTAGGTAATTTACCCGTAAAATGATTTGGGAACGTATATTGAAGTGGTTGTTGCTTGTAGTTGTTGTAACGTGTTTTAGCCAAACCATTAGCGGTTTGTTTTTGGTCGAGTAGGTAAGAGGTTTTGTACCACATGTCTCTTAAACGAGAGATGGTCATGGTAAATACCTCATTTCCATTAATAATACCTAATACATCAGCATTAGTCACTTTACCTATATTCTGAAAATCAATACCAGCTTGGGTTAATGTGTTTTCAATGCTATCATCACTAGACTGAATGACGATACCACAATTTTCAGCAAACAAGACTTTTAACGAATCCTTTTCTGACAAAGAAGTAATATCTAATTCAGCACCGAGATGATTATCGGCAAAACACATCTCCAAAAGCGTGGTGATGAGTCCACCAGAGGCCACATCATGCCCTGCAACAATTTTATTAGCTTTTATTAAGTTTTGAATGGTATCAAATACAGTTTTTACATATGATGCACTTTTTATATTTGGAGTTGTGTTTCCAACTTTATTATTGATTTGTACAAACGAGCTACCACCTAATTCAAAATTGTCTTGAGATATATTAATATAATAAATATCACCCTTGTTTTTCTGAAAAACAGGCTCTACCGTTTTAGTAATATCGTTACAATTAGCAGCTGCCGAAATGATAACCGTACCAGGTGAAATAACATCTCCATCAGGATATTTTTGTTTCATGGATAAGGAATCTTTACCGGTTGGCACATTGATTCCTAATTCTATAGCAAACTCTGAGACGGCTTTTACTGCCTCATATAATCTTGCATCTTCACCTTCGTTTTTACAAGGCCACATCCAATTGGCTGAAAGCGAAACACTTTTTAATCCATCTTTTAATGGTGCCCAAATAATATTAGTTAACGCTTCGGTAATGGAATTGCGACTACCGGCAATAGGATCAATGAGTCCTGAAATAGGTGAGTGCCCAATACTTGTTGCGATACCTTCTTTACCTTTAAAATCTAAAGCCATAACACCAAGATTATTCAATGGTAACTGTAGTGGGCCAGCACATTGTTGTTTCGCTACCCTACCACCAACACATCGATCTACTTTATTGGTGAGCCAATCTTTACAAGCTACTGCTTCGAGTTGTAAGACCTGGTCGAGATAATCATAAAATTTATCTTTGCTATAAGTAATGTCCGAATACTGTTTTTTTACGGTGATGTCGTTCATTATTGTTTTTGGAGAGCTGCCAAACATATCTTCTAAAGCCAAATCCATGGGTTTGTCACCTTTGGTTTTAGATTCAAAGGTAAAGCGATGTTTGCCAGTTACTTCACCTACATCATAAATAGGTGAGCGTTCTCTGTCTGCAATTTTGTGCAATGTTTCAAGATGCTCATCAGCAATAACCAATCCCATACGTTCTTGGGATTCATTCCCAATAATTTCTTTAGCCGAAAGGGTAGGATCTCCAATTGGGAGTTTGTCTAAATCTATATGTCCGCCGGTATCTTCGACCAATTCCGATAAACAATTTAAATGTCCACCAGCTCCATGATCGTGAATAGAAACAATATAATTTTCATCACTTTCTACCATGCCACGTACAGCATTAGCAGCACGTTTTTGCATTTCGGGATTGGAACGCTGAACGGCATTTAGCTCTATACCCGTATCGAACTCACCTGTGTCAGCAGATGAAACAGCAGCACCTCCCATACCAATTCGATAGTTGTCACCACCTAAAATCACAATTTTATCACCTGTTTTAGGCGTTTCTTTTATCGCTTGGTCAGCCTTGCCATAACCGATACCGCCTGCAAGCATTATGACTTTGTCATAACCAAGTTTGTCATTTTCTTCCTGGTGTTCAAAGGTCAATACGGAACCGCAAATCAGTGGTTGACCAAATTTATTGCCAAAATCTGAAGCACCGTTGGAAGCTTTAATAAGAATATCCATGGGCGTTTGGTATAACCATTTTCGTTCAGGAAATGCCTTTTCCCAAGGACGTTCTTCTTCTAGTCGCGAATACGAAGTCATGTAAACGGCAGTTCCTGCCAAAGGGATAGAACCTTTTCCACCAGCAAGACGATCTCTAATTTCACCACCAGAACCTGTGGCAGCACCATTGAAGGGTTCTACTGTTGTAGGGAAGTTATGTGTTTCTGCTTTTAAGGAAATTACAGATTCAAAATTTTTTGTTTGGTAATAGTCAGGTACATCAGCACGCTCTGGAGCAAACTGCTCAACAACAGGTCCTTTAATAAAAGCAACATTGTCTTTATAAGCTGAAACAATGTCGTTAGGATGTTGCTTAGATGTTTCCTTAATCATTTTGAATAAGGATGTTGGTTTTTCTTCGCCATCGATAACAAACGTACCATTAAAAATTTTATGACGACAGTGCTCGGAATTGACTTGAGAAAAGCCAAATACTTCAGAGTCTGTTAGTGGTCGTCCTATTTTTTTAGAGACACTTTCTAAATATTCAATTTCTTCTTCACTAAGCGCTAATCCTTCCTTTTGGTTGTATGCTGCTATATCTTCAATATTCTGAATAGCTTCGGGTTGAATATTTATTGTAAACACATCTTGAGATAATCCATTGAATTTTTCAGAAATCATAGGGTCGTAACCTTTGAAATCTTCTGAAACAGATGTGAACTCCTCAATACGTAAAATGCCAGAAATTCCCATATTTTGGGTAATTTCAACGGCATTGGTACTCCAAGGTGTAATCATTGCGGCTCTTGGGCCAACAAAAAAAGCATCTAGTGATGCTTGTTCTATTTTTGGCTGGTTGCCAAATAACCATGTCAATTTTGAGATGGTTTCAGTTGATAATTCTTTTGTGGCTTGAACAGCAAAAACTTTGCTGTTTTGGTTTCCAAAGAAATGAATCATTTGAGTGTTGTGTTTGGTGTGAAAAATAAAAACACAAAGTTAATTCATTTTGAAATAATGCAACTATAAAAAAGACGTCAATTGGTAGAGTTATTCAACAGGTTTTAAACAAAAAAGCAGTTCGATCTCGAACTGCTTTTTGAATTAAGATTTTATCATTTTTTTACTAACCGTTTTGTTGTTTTGAGTGAATTTAATGATATAAATTCCTGTTTTTAAATTTTGAAGGTTGATGCTTCTAGAAGTTGATATTGTACTAATGTGAACTCGTTTTCCTAGAACATCAAAAATTTCTATTGTTGTTGGTTGTTGATTGCCTAAATTGATATTTAGATTAGATTTTACAGGATTTGGGTAAATTGATACCTTGTTTTCGACATAACTATCAATGTTTAAAGTTTGGTTATGTGTACCTAAATCGTCACAGTTATTAGAGCCAAAACTGTTCCATTCGCTAATATCAAAAGTTGTTGTTGGTCTATCTACCGTTGGTTTTCTTACCAATGTTGTATTTTGCGCATAGTTTGCACTACTATTAAAATCACCAAGTATATCAATTAGCACATCATTTTTAAATAAACCAATAGCATCATTTCCATTAAATGACGTTATGGTATTGTTGAGGTCGTCATATTCCGATGTGCATACGGTAGAGGCGCCATTAGCAATGACAAACACATCTTGGTTGGCAATCGATGTGCCAGCAGGAAATGAATATGGTGTTCCCCAAGAAGCATTGCCATTAGCACTTAGCTTTAATGTGTAGGATGACAAGTTAACACTAGCGCCTGTAAAGTTGGCTATCTCTAAAACCTTATTACTACCAGAACCTTCAATATATTCTGAAAAGAAAATATCGATGTCTCCTCCTGAAGAGCCATTATCCGTTGTTGTTTCACAAGTTTGGTTGCTAAAACCAGACTCATTGTTAGAAGTGTCTCTTGCCTTTACAGTAAAACAATAATTTGTGTTAGGAAGTAGGCCAGCTACTGTTGTGTTTGTATCGGTGTTTCCTGTGTTGTAAGAGAAAGCGGAATTAATGTAAACATCATAAGATGCTACAGCGACATTGTCTGATGAAGCTGTCCAGTTCAGATCAATTGTATTATCGGTTGGATTTGAAGCAACCAAATTTGTTGGATCAGAAGGAGCTTCCGTATCTGGTGTTGCATTCCAAATCTGATTAACAAATTCTGGATGGTCTATAAATGGATTTCTGTTATTTTGATGGTTGTAGAAAATATTATTATTTCTGTCTATTTCTTTTTGAGATACAGGATCATTGTTGTGCCAATTGAGTAAGATGCTCAAAAATGTATCTGTAAATACCTTATCGTTACTACCATCGAACATGTCAAAGGCAGACCATGCACTAACCTGATCTTCGTAGCGTGTCGCAAAGTAAAAATAGATTCTTGCTACATCTCCTTTAAACTCGTCTATAGGTTCAAAAACGATACCACTGTAACCAGCAGAATAACCGCTATTTAGATTGTTACCAACTTTGCAGCCATTTTGAGTAGGATTTGATATACCACTTTGACTCAATAACTGACTTTCATCTACAACTCCATATGGATAATTGCTTCTAAAACCATTAACTCTTCCATCTGTAGGTAAGAGTTCATGGGCATCGCTATACATTGGTGTAGCATCGTTGAAAACAGAGGCAGGAATAACATGTTCCTTATTGTAGCAATCGCCTTCGCCGGAATAGTTGCCACATTCGTCAGCTATTGGTGTGTAAGTGTAAGGGTCACTTCCACTAGGATTTTCTGAATAGATATCTAAAATGGTGTTGCTGCCCGTTTCATAATAATTATCCAAGTCATATGTAGCTATAAAGCCATCCATGGCATTGTAACCTTGGTCTTGATGCAGTTCTTCAATAGCATTGCTGATTTCAGGATCATCAATATCATTGATGATTTTTTTCAATTGGGTTTTTAATGCATATCCAGTTCCTGTAGCATGGTCATAATATCCGGATGGAACTTGTGCAGAAATGGTTAATGTAACTGTAAATAATAGTAAAAAGTAGATATGTTTCATTCTGAGTTTTTTATTAATTCTTTTCCAGTAAAGCCATATAAAATCCGTCAAAGCCAGATTTGTGGGCTAATATTTTTTTATCCTTTACAAGTTTAAATTCTTTTCCGCTTTCCGAAGTTAAGAAATTGTCAACTTGTTTTTCATTTTCAGAAGGTAAAATAGAACAGGTGGCATACACCATTTTGCCACCGGGTTTTACCATTTTAGAGTATTGTTCTAACACTTCAGCTTGTGTTTTTTTAATATTTTCAATAAACTGAGGCTCAAGTTTCCACTTCGCATCCGGATTCCGTCTTAAGACACCTAAACCAGAACATGGAGCATCAATCAATAATCTATCAGCTTTTCCATGTAACTTTTTGATCGGTTTTGTAGAGTCAATCACTTTCATTTCTATATTATGGACTCCGTTACGTCGTGCTCTTACTTTAAGCTTTTTTAGCTTACTCTCGTAAATATCCATAGCAATCACTTGACCTTTGTTCTCTAGAAGTGAGGCTAAGTGCAATGTTTTCCCACCAGCACCTGCACAAGCATCTACAACTTTCATGCCTGGTTTTACATCTAAAAAGTCAGCAACAAGCTGAGAGGAAGCGTCTTGCACCTCGAACCAGCCATTTTTAAAAGCTTCGGTCTTAAAAACATTAGCACGTTTTGTAAGTTTTAATGCCCAAGGATGCTCTGGTAAAAATTCGGTTTCTATATCTTCGGATTGCAATTTTAGTTGCAAATCTTTTTTGTTGGTTTTTAAGGTGTTTACTCTTAAGATAACATCAGCTTGCTCATTTTGCATAGCAATTTCTTCTGCCCAAGTTTGCTCACCTAGTTCTTTGACACCTAGATCATCCATCCAATCAGGTATAGACTCGCGGAACTTTCTAATTTTAGAGAGCTCGTCGAAACGTCCTTTAATTTTACGGGTTGGAGTATCGGTAAAATATTTCCAATCAGGTAATTTTATACCTTTAAGTGTTGCCCAAACTGCAAAAATTCTCCAAAGATTATCTCTGTCGTATGGAGCTTTAACATCTGCAATCTCTGAGTACAGTCGTTTATATCTTACGATTTCGTATACAGTTTCTGCAACAAAACCTCTGTCTCTACTTCCCCAACGTTTATCGCGCTTCAATAATTGTTGTACCACTTTGTCTGCATACTCATTTTCATTGAAGATTTTGTGTAAACCATCAATAACCGCAAAGCATAAATTTCTGTGTAGTCGCATTGAAAAAAATTAGCATGCAAAGGTAATATAAAAGTTTAGATGTACTATTGTATTATTAGTTAAGTCTTTTTAAATAAAAAACATGTACAAGTTTTTTATTGTTTAAGCATCTCAATTAAATTGCAGTAATTTCTTAAACACAATTTGGAAGAAGAGAAGATAATAGAGCAATTAAAGGAAAGAAATACAGCGGTATTTTCTCAACTCATCGATGAGTATCAGCAGAAGGTTTTTGGTACTTGTATCTCTTTTGTACCAAATAAGGAAGATGCAGAAGATTTGGTACAAGAAGTGTTTTTAGAAGTCTATAATTCAATCTCTAAATTCAAAGGAAATTCTAAGCTTTCTACTTGGATTTATAGAATAACCACCAATAAATGTTTGGAGTTTATTAGGAAAAGGAATACCAAAAAACGATCTGGATTTTTAAAGCCCTTGTTTGGCGAGGATTTCTCAATAGATAAGACGAATTATTTTACTGAATTTAATCATCCAGGTTTTTTACTAGAGAACAAAGAACTAAACGAAACATTATTTAAAGCTATTAATAGTTTGCCCGAAAGTCAGGCTTCTGTTTTTACGCTACATAAAATAGATGGTAAGAGTTATCAGGAAATTGCTGAGATAACGGATAAGAGTGTGTCATCTGTTGAATCTCTTATGTTTAGAGCAAAGAAAAACCTTCAGCAGGTATTATACAACTATTACAAAAATGATATGTAGCACAAGTTTTTTTTAACTTATGCATCTAAATAACAAATGATTTATGATGAAAGATTCTGGGATTAACAAAAAAGTAATTACGACACTAAATGTTGTAGATACTATCCAAGAAGTAAAGGTGTCACCTTTTCTTAAAGATAGGATATTGAACAATATAAATACAGAAGCCGAAGAAACTCAAAAAATTTGGTCTTGGTTTACACCCAAATTACAGATAGCAATGTTGATAGTGGTTATTTTACTAAATGTATATGCATACAAGGTGTTAACTTCAGATAATTATAATACAACCGTTGAAGAGTTTGTAGATACTTACAATTTTGGTGACGAAACTTACACATCTATTTTTAATTAATTGAGTTATGAAAAAGCAATCCATTTTATACATATTACTCATTGTTCTTTTTCTATCTAATGTGTTTTTTATTTTTCATCATTTAACAGGATTTGGTGATAAAGACTATAAGCCTCATTTTTCTATGGTAGAAGAGTTAAACTTTAACCAAGAGCAACAAGAGGCTTATAACAAGATGCGAAGTGAGCATTTTGATAAAATGAAATCCTATTCTAAAAGAATTGGCGAGTTAAAAGAGGAAATGTATTCTAATACAGAAGAAGATGAAGTATCTAAAGTGTTCTTAGATTCTGTAATAGATTTAATTGCAA
>JASBSA010000042.1 GCA_030149175.1 Winogradskyella sp.
ATTAACCACACTTGGTTAGCATCCCAAAGCGGACCAATGGCATTAATGGCAATACGTCTGCTTAAGTCTTTTCTTAAAAATAAATGCCATGCACCAGCACCATAATCAAAACCTTCTAAAATGGCATAACCCGAAAACAATAGCCCTACAACTAAATACCATAATGTTGGATAATCTATACCTAAAAATGTTTCCATAATGCTGCTATTAAGTGTATTTTAAAAATTCATCTGGGTTTTCGGCTTCGTTATACGGTCCGTGTTTTATCTTTTTATTCAAAGAATAGAGAAACAGTAAAAACAATATTGCATATACCACTAAGAATAAGATTAACGAGAATAATATTTGATTCGAGGAAACTTCTTGAGAAAAAGCTTCACTTGTTTTTAAGTGACCATAAACCACCCAAGGTTGTCTACCCATTTCGGCAGCAAACCAACCTACTTGATTAGCTATTTGGGGTAATAACACCGAAAATGCAAATATTTTAAGTAACCATTTTTTATCAAATAACTTTCCTCTCCACCATAAATAAGAAGCGTAAAGCGTTAATCCAATTAAAAACATACCAATAGAAATCATGATGTGGTAAAACTGAAATACTGCATTAACTTGTGTTGGGATTTCATCTTTTGGAAACGCATTTAAACCTTGTATTGGTTCTTCAAAATCTTGATGAACCAAAAATGATAAACCGCCAGGAATACCTAATCCGGTAACTTTTTGTGATTTGTCATCTACCCAACCAAATAAATACAAATCAGCGGCTGAAGATTCATCATAATGACCTTCCATGGCAGCTAATTTTGCAGGTTGATTAACGGCTACACCATCTGCTGAACTATGTCCTGAAACTAATTGTGTTAGTGAAATAATTGTGGCTACAAACAATGAGATTTTGAAGGCTTTTTTAGAGATTTCTACATATCGTCCTTTCAATAAATAATACGCATGCACACTCAATACCATAAAAGCACCTGCTAAAAATGCTCCTTGCCAAACATGAATAATACGATCTACACTCGATGGATTGAATACCATAGCCCAAAAATCAGTGACTTCTGCCCTAGCAGTTAACCCTTCTCCAACAATATGATATCCAGCTGGTGTTTGTTGCCAGCTGTTGGCTACCACAATCCAAACCGCAGAGAACATAGATCCCAGAAATACACCTATAGTTGAAATGAAATGTACTTTTGGAGAAACGCGATTCCAACCGAAAATTAAAATCCCCAGAAAGGTACTTTCGAGACCAAAAGCAAATAAACCTTCAGCGGCTAAAGCACTACCAAAAATATCTCCTACATATTTTGAATATACAGACCAGTTGGTACCAAATTCAAACTCCATGATGATTCCGGTTGCAACACCAATACCAAAAGTTATGGCGAAAATTTTCAACCAAAAACGCGTTAAAATTTCATACTGTTTTTTACCTGTTTTCAGATATAAACCTTCAAAAATTACCATGATTAAACCTATACCAATACTTAAAGGTGGATAGATATAATGAAAAGCTACTGTGAAGGCAAATTGGATTCTGGCAAGGATTTCGGTATCCATATGAAACGTTTTTTCAAAGATATAGATGATACAAAATTACTTCTGTAACCTATATTACAAAATAGGGTTTCCAAATTGGAAACCCTATTTCTTCTTTCATTATTTTAATACTTCTTTTAAAACAGTATCCTTGTCTAATTTTTTAGTACAGAAAAACCAATCCTTGCATTCTAGGTCATCTGTGTTAGTCATACGTTCTTCAGCCACACCACAAGAACCTGCTGGTGAAATAATTACATCTTTACCTGGTTCCCAATCAGCTGGTGTTGCCACGTTAAATTTATCAGAGGTTTGCATAGCGATTAACGCTCTATATATTTCATCAAAATTTCTACCTAAACTCAACGGATAATATATGATTGCCCTAACATTACTTTCTGGATCAATAAAGAATACAGCTCTAACTGCTTGGGTCTGATGTTCACCTGGTTGAATCATACCGTATTTTTTAGCCACATTCATCGTAATGTCTTCAATTAATGGGAATTTTACTTCAATATCTTTCATCCCATTGAACTCAATTTTGTCTTTAATGGTTCTTAACCATGCAATATGGCTGTACAATCCATCAACAGACAGGCCAACTAATTTACAGTTCGCTTTATTAAACTTCTCTTCTAAATGAGCAAAAGTCATAAACTCAGATGTACATACTGGCGTAAAATCTGCTGGGTGACTGAATAGTATCGTCCAACTGCCTTTATAATCTGATGGAAAATTTATTTCTCCTTGAGTTGTAACCGCCTTAAATTCTGGGGCTTTGTCGCCTATTCTAGGCATTGAAAATGTTTGTTTTTCTTGTGATGTTTCTGTTGTATTCATGATAATTTATTATTTATATAATTTATTCAAAAATAAATAACAATAGTTTAAAGCTATGTAACGAATGTTACTTTAAGAGTAAAATCTAATGAGGAACTTTATCGTGATATTTTGTAAAATTTATGACGAAAGTCAGTATGAAAATTTTACAATACGTATACTTTTGCAAAGCATGAAAATAGGCACTTACATTCTTTCTATATTGCTTTCACTTCTTATTCTATCTAATAGTCTAAGAGTGTCTATTACCTATGCTTACTATAAACTTGATCCTGTTGGGTTTATAGAAGCGCTTTGCGAAAATAAGGACAAACCAGAGTTACAATGTAATGGTAAATGTCACCTTAAAAAGGTAGCAGAATCGCAAGACAGCAATGAGAAAACACCAGAAAGTATTGTAGATTTTAAAGAGCTTATGTTAGTTTCTTATCCTAAAGAAGATATTAAGCAGATCGCTGAGTTTGTGCTTAAAAAACAATCACCAAATTGTTATAACAATCTATATTCTTTTTTGAATACTGTAGATTGGTTTCATCCACCACGAGTATAATTTCCTTTTTTAAACGTAGATAATATCTACCCTTATTTTTTTAAAAATTATAATTATACTATAAATGAAAACATTGTATAGTGCACTGTTATGTGTACTACTTACTGCTGTGTCTTATGCTCAAAAAGAAACAGAGAAAGACACCTTAAATAAAAAAACAACAAAACTCAATGAGGTTATAGTTACAGGAAATAAAAA
>JASBSA010000111.1 GCA_030149175.1 Winogradskyella sp.
ATAGATATTATACCTTCGGAAGACGATAACGAAGACACTATAAAAAACGATTAGAAGAATTATCTTTGCATTTTCAAAATACATTAAAATGACAACAAAAACAGTAGCAGAATTATTATCACAAGATATCACTTTACAAGATGTTACCGTAAAGGGATGGGTAAGAACGTTTAGAGCCAACAGATTTATTGCTTTAAATGATGGCTCTACCATAAATAATATTCAATGTGTTGTAGATTTTGAAAATTTTGATGAAGCCTTATTAAAGCGCATCACAACTGGTGCTGCTATTCATATAAAAGGTGAATTGGTAGAAAGCCAAGGGAAAGGCCAATCGGTAGAAATACAGGTAAAAGAACTCGAAATTCTAGGAGATTCTGATGCCGAAACCTACCCTATTCAACCAAAAAAACACACGTTTGAATTTTTAAGAGAAAACGCTCACTTGCGTACAAGAACCAACACGTTTAGTGCAGTAATGCGTTTGAGATCGTCATTATCTTTTGCTATACACAAGTATTTTAATGAGAATGGCTTTTACTATATGCACACTCCTATAATCACCGGAAGTGATGCGGAAGGTGCTGGTGAAATGTTTAGAGTAAGTACTCTAGACCCTAAAAATCCACCATTAACAGAAGATGGCGATGTAAATTATAAAGAAGATTTCTTCGGGAAAGAAACTAACCTAACCGTTTCTGGACAACTAGAAGCTGAAACTTTCGCAATGTCTTTAGGTAAGGTGTATACGTTTGGGCCAACCTTTAGAGCTGAAAATTCAAACACCTCTCGCCACTTAGCTGAATTCTGGATGATAGAACCAGAAGTGGCTTTTATGGACTTGGCTGGCAACATGGATTTAGCTGAAGATTTCTTAAAATCTGTTTTAGGCTATGTGCTAGAAAACAACGATGAAGACTTAGAATTTTTAGATAAGCGTTTACAAGATGCTGAGAAATCGTTACCGCAAGCAGAACGTAGCCCAATGAACTTAATTGACAAAATTAAGTTTGTTGTAGACAATAACTTTAAACGCGTTAGCTATACGGAAGCTATAGATATTCTAAGAAACTGTAAACCGAACAAGAAAAAGAAATTTAAGTATCTTATCGAAGAATGGGGAGCAGATCTACAATCCGAACACGAGCGTTATTTAGTTGAAAAACACTTTAAATGCCCAGTGATTTTATTTGATTATCCAGCCAACATTAAGGCATTTTATATGCGTTTAAATGAGCCAGATAACGAAGGAAGGGAAACAGTAAGAGCTATGGACATCCTTTTCCCTGGCATTGGTGAAATGGTAGGTGGATCTCAGCGTGAAGAGCGTTTAGAAGTTCTTAAAGAAAAAATGAAAGCCCTCGATATCCCAGAAGAAGAATTATGGTGGTATTTAGACCTTAGAAAATATGGTACAGCCGTACACTCTGGTTTTGGTCTTGGTTTTGAAAGGCTCGTTATGTTTGCTACAGGAATGGGTAATATTAGAGATGTTATTCCGTATCCAAGAACACCTCAAAATGCTGAGTTTTAAAATTATTACTAAACCTGTAAGGTATAAGTTTCCTCACAGGTTTTTTTCTTACTTTTATATTCAACAGAAATTTCAATGTCCCTAAAACAGTATTTACAATTTAAGTTATCGCAAAAGCTGTCTCCTCAGCAAATTCAACTTATGAAGTTGATTCAGCTTCCTACGCAAGCTTTTGAGCAACGTTTAAAACAAGAACTTGAAGAAAATCCTGCTTTAGATACTGGAAAAGACGAACCTAAAGGTGATGAATTTGATGAATTTGACAATTCAGATGACGATTACAACGACAATGATACCATTGATGCCGACGATATAAATGTTGATGAATATTTAAGTGATGACGAAATTCCTGATTATCGTACACAAGCCAACAACTACAGCTCTGATGACGAAGAAAAAAACGTACCGTATGCTGCAGGAACATCCTTTACACAACATTTAATCAATCAACTTAACACCTTCAGACTTTCCGAACAAGAAGAAGAGATTGCTTATTTCTTGGTTGGTAGCGTAGATGAAAGTGGTTATATAAGACGTTCTTTATCTGATATCACTGATGATTTAGCATTCACTCAAAATGTCTATACTTCAGAAGAAGAGGTTGAAAAAGTTCTTAAGGTGGTGCAACAACTAGATCCTGCTGGTGTTGGTGCACGTAACTTACAAGAGTGCTTAAGTATTCAGCTAAGACGAAAAGAGCAAAATCCAGATGTAGAATTAGCCAGCAAAATCATAGATAAGGCTTTTGAACAGTTTACCAAAAAGCATTATAAGAAGTTGATGCAAAAGTTTAGTATTGATGAAGAGCAACTCAAAGATGCCATTGAAGAAGTAGAACGACTTAATCCGAAACCAGGTGGTTCTTATGCTGGTAACAATAAAATTGTTGAACATATTGTTCCTGATTTTGCTATTAAAATTGTTGATGGAGAACTTGAGTTAACCCTTAACGGAAGAAATGCACCCGAGCTCCATGTATCTAGGGAATATAGTAACATGCTTAAAGGTTATAAGGACACCAAAGAAAAATCTAAAGCTCAAAAAGATGCTGTTTTATTCATTAAACAAAAATTAGATGCTGCAAAGTGGTTTATAGAAGCCGTTAGGCAGCGTCAACAGACACTTTTTGTTACTATGAGTGCCATTATGCATTATCAAAAAGAATACTTTCTTACTGGTGATGAGCGCAAGCTTAGACCAATGATTTTAAAAGACATTGCAGATGAAATTGAAATGGATGTGTCTACAATCTCTAGAGTAGCAAACAGCAAATATGTTGACACTCCTTACGGTACTAAATTGATAAAGGAATTCTTCTCTGAGTCCATGACCAACGACCAAGGTGAAGAAGTTTCCACTAGAGAGATAAAAAAGATTCTTGAAACTGTAATAGAGGAAGAAAATAAAAAGAAGCCTTTAACAGATGAAGCGCTTTCTAAAATTTTAAAAGAAAAAGGCTATCCTATTGCTAGACGTACTGTTGCTAAATACAGAGAACAATTAGACATTCCTGTTGCTAGACTAAGAAAAGAACTGTAATTTAATTCTTGGATGAAAAATTTTCTTCTCAAAAGCATATCCTTTGTTTTTCATCCCTTGATTATGCCTTTGCTTGGTGTTATGTTTTATTTTCATAAAACACCTCGCTATATTCCAAAACCTATACAGAATGCTAAAATCTTCTCTATAGTTATACTTACAATAATACTACCCATACTGTTATTTTTTCTATTAAAAACCATTAACAAGGTAGATTCCATATACTTAAAAAGTACAAAAGAACGCCTAATACCATTACTCATTAATTGTGTTATTATAACCTTAATTTTAATTAGGGTATTAACACCAAATGAAATTGTTGAGTTGTATTATTTCTTCTTAGGAATATTATGCTCTACATTAGCTTGCTTCATTATGGCAGTGTTTAAGGTTAAGGCTAGTATACACATGATTGCAGCATCTGGTTTTTTTATGTTTGCCGTAGCAATAGGACTCCATTATAAAATTAATATAAATGGCACAATAGCTTTAATGATGATTATCTTAGGTGCCATTGCGACATCTCGTCTCCATCTTAAAGCACACACCAACCAAGAGCTTTTAATCGGTCTAATAACAGGGTTATTTCCACAGCTCCTATTTATGAAATATTGGCTATAGAATGTAGAACATTAAACCAATCTTAAAAGAGTTCATATTAAGTACATTTCCATCTAATTTTGCAGAATCTTCAAAGATTGGGTTTAGACCATAATACGCATGAATATTCCATGTACCATAACCAGCACTTAAGGTTAAACCATATTGTAACCTATTAAAGTTACCGATATTTGATAGCTTGGTATCACCTTGATCGCTTTTAAATTTGGTTGAATTATAAAAAAGATATCCTAATTTAAAACCAGGATAAATCCTTAAAAAGTTATGGTTTGTTGGGGTAGATTTTCTAAATCTAAACTCAAATGGAACCTCTAGCAAATACGTCGTAAACTTATTTTTAGAAACATTAATTTCACTTTCATCAATAACATTAAACACTACTTGATTATCTATTTCTGTGATGGCTATATTCTGATTATAAGAATTGGTTGACAAACCCAATCCTATACCAAGAGCAACAGTTCGCCTTTGGTTAATTGGCATATCTCTAATAAAACCAAAATGAAATCCTGTAGAAAATCCACTCTGACTAACACCATTTGGCTTTTGGTTGAGTAGATTATAGGTTACCGAAATATAAAACTGGTCCTCACGATAGTTTTTATATAAATCAGATTTTTCCTTATCGTTTGTATTTTGTGAAAAGCCGATAAAGCTAAGAACAAACAGAACGACTAAAATGATATTCTTCATAGAGATAAAACTACAAAATCTTTGTACGATATAAAATAAAAACGCCCTGATTACTCAGGACGTTTTAAATATAAAATTAAGACTATTTTATTCTCCTTTAACGCTAGTAATATACATTACTTTTAATGTATTTGCCTGCCTAAGCTCTTGCTTAATATCAGAAACTAAACCAGAATGTGTATCCTTATCTACCTTAAAACCTACGACAAACTTTGGTTGTAGTTCTTCGGTTAATTCTTGCTGTGCAGCAAGAACACTTGCTTGGACTTCTTCTACCTTAATAATCTTATCATTAAACTGTATTACCGGTTCTGTACCCAATTGTTTAAATTGGCTACTTGGCTTACCTGCATAGATAAAAGCAGTTCTATCTTTCTGAAGCTTTTCTACCTGTTCTGCACCCGGTAATCTATTCTCTATCATAAGAGAACTATCTCTCATTACCGTTGCTACCATAAAGAAGAAAAGTAACATAAATACAATATCTGGTAAAGATGCCGTAGAAATAGCTGGCAAATCTCCTTGTTTTCCTTTTTTAAACTTTGACATAGTGGTTACTTTTTAATCTTTATCTGGTTCTGCTTCAGATAATATCTGAGGATACATCTTCTGAATTCTCTTAATTTGTTCGTTTAACTTCTCGTCCTTCTTGAATTGATTTTTTGCCTTCTCTTCAAGCATAGATTTAAATGATCTATTGTAAAGACGCTGAGCCTCTCTATCTCTTAAGAAAGCATAAGCTGCAAGTAATTCGTCCTGCACTTCAATATATTTCTCGTATGTAGTTTCCCTATCGTACTTGTATGAAATAATCGCCTTATCAGGATGATCTGATGAAGAAGGGTCTCTTTTACCTTTACAATAATCACAAGTTTCACCATCTGCATTAGTGCTACCACCATTATCTATAAAATCTATGGCTGCTTGTCTTAGGTTTTTTACTTCCATAAGCTCATCTTCAACCAACAATTGATTTTTCCTATTCAAAAGAACTGTAAATAAGTTCTTTTGCTTAATAATTGGAGGCTCTACATTTTGATCTTGAATTGGTGGTAAACCAAGTAATTGTCCCTTATCTTTTTCTATAGTTGTCGTAACCAAGAAGAAGATAAGAAGTAAGAAGGCAATGTCAGCCATTGAACCTGCATTAACTTCTGGTGCTGCTCTTTTTGCCATACCCTTATTATTTACTTATTACTTTTTTAACTCCAGAGAAAATCATTGCTAATGCTGCAACAACTATCAACACATAGAACGCTGTTAATCCAGCTCCTACCATATGAGATTGTCCTTCCGTTGCAATTCCTTCTTGTAGCTTATATTTCATAGTGTCGCCACCAGATACTACATAAGAAATTATTAGTACAGCAGCAAATGCTCCTACTCCTATTAACGTGTTTTTTAGTCCTGACGTATTTGTGAAAAGATTTTTTATTACAAAAACCACCACAAAAGCTAAAACTAAAATTAAAATTATGTAAGCGATGTAAGCCATTGGGTCCACTAGACCAGCCTTTTCGCCTGTTTTAATTGCTTCGTCACCAGCGGCAATGATTCTAACAAGGGATACAATCCCTGCCAGACTCAAAATTGCGGCAACTATTTTTAATATTTTATGTAACATAGTTTATATGATCTTTTATTTTTTGTGTCTTACTAATAAGTCCATCAATGTAATTGATGCATCTTCCATGTCATTTACAATACTATCAATCTTAGCGATGATGTAGTTGTAAAAAATTTGAAGAATAATAGCCACAATAAGACCAAATACTGTTGTTAAAAGTGCTACTTTAATACCACCTGCTACTAAAGATGGTTGCATATCACCTGCCGCTTCAATTTTATCAAAGGCCTGAATCATACCGATTACCGTACCCATGAAACCAAGCATTGGTGCTAATGCGATGAATAAAGAAATCCAAGACACATTCTTTTCTAACTGACCCATTTGTACACCACCATAAGCTACTACAGCTTTTTCAGCAGCATCGATATCTTCGTCAGCTCTATCTAAACCTTGATAGAATATAGAGGCAACTGGTCCTTTTGTGTTTCTACAAACTTCTTTAGCAGCTTCTATACCACCAGACGCAAGTGCATCT
>JASBSA010000043.1 GCA_030149175.1 Winogradskyella sp.
CCGTTTTTTATACCAGATTTTTCTGATGAAGTCCATCACGAAGTCGAAGTTTTGGTAAAAATTAAAAAAGTAGGCAAGTACATCGATAAAAAATTCGCACATAAATATTATGATGAAATAGGATTGGGAATAGACTTTACAGCAAGAGATTTACAAGCCCAATTAAAAGCAAAAGGCTTGCCTTGGGAAAAAGCCAAAGCCTTTGATGGTGCTGCAGTAATAGGGAAGTGGTTACCAAAATCAAAATTTGAAAATATCGATAATATTAACTTCAGTTTGAAGAAAAATGGTGAAGTCGTACAATCAGGTAATACAAAATTGATGCTTTGGAAGATTGACGAACTTATAGAATATGTGTCAAAATATTTCACTTTAAAAATTGGAGATATTATCTTTACCGGAACACCATCTGGTGTTGGTAAGGTTTTTGCAAACGATGAATTAAAAGGATATATTGAGGACCAAGAACTGTTTTCAATTAAAACAAAGTAGATGGCAGAACATTATAAATTAGATCGCGTACGCGAAATGGCAGATAACGATGAGGACTTCGTTATGGCCTTGGCAGCAGCCTTTATAGAAGAGGTTCCGGAAGATGCTGAACGCTTAAGAAAAGCTGTTCCAGAAGGTGATTTTTACGAAACATACCAGGCTGCACATAAAATGAAACCCACTATTGAGTTATTCGATTTAGGAGTTTATGACGAACTAATTGAAGTGCAGGATTGGGGGAAATTTGAACAATCAGATAAGAATATAGATACCCAACTACAAACTGTGCTCACGGCCGTTGAAAAGGCTACTAACGAAATAAAAGCAGATTTTGGATTATAAATGCAGGCAGAAATTATAACAATTGGTGATGAAATTCTCATAGGCCAGATTGTAGACACAAATTCAGCATTTTTAGGTAAAGAGTTCAATAAGATAGGCGTTTCAGTTTATCAGATTACGTCTGTTCAGGATGATAAAGCGCATATACTAAAAGCTTTAAAAGAAGCCGAAGAAAATGCAGATATCATTATTATTACAGGTGGATTAGGGCCTACTAAAGATGATATTACCAAACATACTATTTGCGAGTACTTTAACGATACTTTGGTAGAAAATAAAGATGTGCTAGCACATGTGGAGTTTTTGTTTTCCAAGTATATCAACACCCCAATATCAGATTTAAATCGTCAGCAAGCTTTAGTACCATCAAAGGCAAGAATCCTTAAAAACGAATTTGGAACTGCTCCAGGCATGTGGCTAGAAAAAAACGGAAAAGTTTTTGTCTCACTTCCAGGTGTGCCTTATGAAATGAAGGCTCTCATAAAAAATGAAGTACTGCCTGCGCTACGGTCAAAATTTAAATTCCCATATATAAAGCATAAAACCTTATTAACCTATGGTTTGGGTGAAAGTACCATTGCCAACAGAATTGAGGCATGGGAAGATGCATTGCCAGATTTCATTAAGTTGGCATATCTACCAAACTTGGGTAAAGTCCGTTTGCGTTTGTCTGGTAAAGCTTTAGATAAAGACCTCGTTGAAAGAGAACTAGATAGACAAATACAGTTAATCTTACCTCAAATTGAAGATATATTTGTTGGGTTTGAAGATGATTTGTCTCTAGAGGCGATTATCGGTAAACAATTAACCCAACTAGGCAAAACCATTTCAATAGCAGAGAGTTGTACAGGTGGACAAATAGCAAAAGCCATTACGGCAAATGCAGGTGCCTCAAAATATTTTAAAGGTAGTATTGTAAGCTACGCTACAGCGTCTAAAGTAAACATTCTACACGTGTCTGAAGAAGATATTGCTAACAAATCGGTTGTTAGTAGAGAAGTTGCTGAGACTATGGCTATTAATGTGCGAAAATTATTTGATTCGGATTATGGTATAAGTACCACAGGAAATGCAGGGCCGACCAAAGGAGATTCAGATGCTGAGGTTGGTACAGTGTGGATTGCAATTGCTTCTGATGAAGGTGTTAAAGCCGAAGTTTATAATTTTGGGAACCATCGTGATAAGGTGATAATGAAAGCAACAAATAAAGCTTTTGAAATGTTTCAAAAAGAAATTATGAAAAAGTAGAACATATTGTTTGTTGAAACATAAAGTTTTACTAAATTTGCACCCTGTTTAAAAATAACGTACCTAAAGAAAGAATACAATGTCAAGAGTTTGTGAACTTACTGGGAAAAAAGCGATGGTTGGAAACAATGTTTCCCACGCTATGAATAAAACAAAACGCAAGTTTGATGCAAACTTGATTAAAAAGCGTTTTTACATCCCTGAAGAAGATAAGTGGGTAACATTAAAAGTTTCTACATCTGCATTAAAGACTATCAATAAAATTGGTATCTCGGCAGCATTAAAGGAAGCTAGAGCAAAAGGATTTTACAAATAAAAGCATTCGCTAAAGTCAATTTACAATGGCAAAAAAAGGAAATAGAATACAAGTTATCTTAGAGTGCACAGAGCACAAAGCTTCTGGTATGCCAGGAACTTCTAGATATATTACAACAAAAAATAAAAAAAATACGCCAGACCGTATGGAGATTAAGAAATTTAATCCAATACTTAAGCGTATGACAGTACATAAAGAGATAAAATAATAAATCATGGCAAAGAAATCAGTAGCGTCTTTACAGACAGGATCAAAAAGATTGACAAAAGCTATTAAGATGGTGAAATCACCAAAAACTGGAGCGTACATGTTTGTAGAATCAGTTATGGCGCCAGAATTTGTCGATGACTTTTTAAACAAGAAATAATCTTAAATAGATATAGAGATTTATCAAACTGCTTTCATTTGAAAGCAGTTTTTTTATGGCTATATTTGAGACCATGTGACAACTTAGCAGAATATTAGGAAGGGGCAAGGTTGTTGCATTGAGCAAAGTAAATAAAAAGTACATGAGTTTTTTTAAAAAAATCTTTTCTTCAGAAAAGAAGGAAACCTTAGATAAAGGTTTAGAAAAATCCAAAACTTCCTTTTTTAGTAAGTTAAATAAAGCGGTTGCCGGTAAGTCTAAAGTTGATGATGATGTACTAGATAACCTAGAAGAAGTTTTGGTAACGAGTGATGTAGGTGTCAACACTACATTAAAGGTCATAGAGCGCATCGAAGAACGTGTGGCTAGAGATAAATATCTAGGTACTTCTGAACTTAACCAGATATTACGAGAAGAAATTGCTGCATTACTATCAGAAACCAATTCTGGCGAAGACACCGATTATACAATTCCTGGCCTGCCAGCCCAAGATAATGGCAAAAAAACACCTTACGTGTTGATGGTCGTTGGTGTTAACGGTGTGGGAAAAACAACAACTATTGGTAAGTTAGCTTATCAGTTTAAAAAGAAAGGCTTAAAAGTAGTCCTAGGTGCTGCAGATACGTTTAGAGCTGCAGCAATAGATCAATTACAAGTTTGGGCAGATCGTGTAGAGGTACCGATGATAAAGCAAGCGATGGGTAGTGACCCTGCTTCTGTTGCGTTTGATGCTTTACAATCTGGAGTTAATCAAGATGCAGACGTTATTATTATAGATACTGCAGGACGTTTACATAATAAAGTAAACTTAATGAATGAGCTTTCTAAAGTGAAACGTGTGATGCAAAAAGTGGTTGGAGATGCTCCTCATGATGTTCTTTTGGTTTTAGACGGCTCTACCGGACAAAATGCATTTGAACAGGCCAAACAATTTACTGCTGCAACCGAAGTAACGTCTTTAGCGGTTACTAAATTAGATGGGACTGCAAAAGGAGGTGTAGTTATTGGTATTAGCGATCAGTTTAAAATTCCTGTAAAGTATATTGGTGTTGGTGAAGGTATTGAAGATCTGCAGGTATTTAATAAGTACGAGTTTGTAGATTCGTTTTTTAAATAATAAATAGAGTTTGTCATGCTGAACTTGTTTCAGCATTTCTTTTTTTAAATGTATAGACCTCACAAGTATCAAAAACTTATGAGGTTTTTTTATTCATGGTTTTCGTATTTTTATAAAAAAAAAACTAACCATGCGCTACATTCTTTTTTTATCAATTTTCCTTTTTGTTTTTTCGTGTAAAGACAATAAATCTCGTGAAGCTCGAGAGCCAATTTCAGAATCTGAAACTGTTGAAACTACAGCAGAAGAGCAATCAGACTTAGATGCCATTTCAACCAAGGATTTTACAGAGTTTAAGGTTCTAGATTCTAAAAACCTAACGAAGGTAGATATTTGGTCTGAGATTAATCCACAAATAGAAGATTTTACAGAGTCTGACTATAATCGCTTAAAGCCATTAATTTTAGAGCAGGATATTCCGACACTTCAAAAACATATAACAGAAGGTAAATTTAATTATGAAGCGTTGACTAAATTCTATTTATATCGCATCAGAAAGTTTGATAGAGAAAATTCACTTTCATTAAATGCTGTTATTTCAATAAACAGTAATGTAATAACTCAAGCAAAGTTTTTAGATGAAGAGCATGATGCAGAATCAATACACCCAATATATGGCATGCCAATTCTACTCAAAGACAACATCAATGCGTCTGGTATGGCTACGACTGCAGGGGCCGTGGCATTGAAAGAAAATGTTACGGAGGATGCCTTCATTGTTCAACGATTAAAATCTAAAGGGGCTTTAATCTTAGGGAAAGCCAATTTGAGTGAGTGGGCGTATTTCTTTTGTGGTGAGTGCCCGAGTGGCTATTCGGCTATTGGTGGTCAGACCTTAAATCCCTACGGACGAAGAATCATCGATACAGGTGGCTCGAGTTCCGGAAGTGGAGTAGCGGCTTCAGCTAATTTTGCCGCTGCAACTATAGGCAGTGAAACGGCTGGTTCTATTTTATCACCAGCAAGCCAGAATTCGGTAGTAGGCTTAAAACCAACGGTTGGTTTGGTGAGTCGAAGTGGAATTGTACCGATATCTTCAACACTCGATACAGCAGGTCCAATCACCAGAACAGTAATGGATAACGCCATAGTTCTGGATGCTATTTTTGGTGAAGATCAATCCGATTCTAAATCTTTTATGATCATGTGGGAATCTGGGTTTTACACAAAAGATTTAAAAAATGCGAGTCTTCAGGGTAAGCGTTTTGGGGTACCAAAGCGTATTATGGAGGATACTTTGTTTGTAAAAGCTTTAGATGTACTTAAACAACAAGGAGCAGAAATTGTCGAGATAGAAGAACAACAAATTGGTTTACCAAACTTTATAAACCTTCTTAATCTCGATATGAAAAAGGATTTGCCAGCTTATGTGGATGCTCATGCTAATAAAAATATTCCAATTAGAACAGTTGCAGATGTCATAGAATTCAATCTAAAGGATTCTATTAAAACCATGCCTTATGGACAAAGTTTATTTAAAGGAATTGTTGCTGATAAAGGTAATGCTGAATACTTAACGAGAATTAAAGACACTTTAAGTCGAAATGGTAAACAATATTTTAACCTACCAATGCAGAAACACAATCTAGATGGCTTTTTGTCTATCAATAATAGACATGCGGCATTTGCTGCTGTGGCAGAATATCCAGCAATTACAGTGCCAATGGGTTATACTGATAAAGGTGTGCCAAAGGGTTTAACGTTTATAGCTAAACGACTTCAAGAAAAACAATTGTTAGAATGGGCTTACGTCTATGAGCAAGCCTCTAAAGCGCGAGTTGTACCAAAAGACTATAATTAACAACGTCAGTTCGAGTGGTTTTCAATTTCTAAAAATTGAAAATTGTATCGAGAACTAATTAAAACACTTCTCGTTACAATTCTTCATGCTTCAGAATCACTCGAAGTGAAGTGTTTAGTCTAAATCTTATTGAGGTTAATTAACAAGAGCATTAATCTTTTCCCACAACTCATTATCAAAATTTGAGAGTGCAAAGTTTTCATCATCGGCAGCACCTCCCATTCTTATAACAACAAGTTTTTTACTTGGTACTACATAAATTTTTTGATCATTTTTTCCAAGTGCAGCGTACATATCATCAGGTGCATTGGGAATAAGTTCACCAGGAAATTGAATTTGAGTTTGTGGTAATCTGTAAGAAGATTTTCCGTTTAACCACCACATATAACCATAAGATAGATTAAGATTTTGAGATGTGTTAACAGCATCATTTAAAAAGCTTTCGGGTATTATTTGTTCACTTTCCCATTTTCCATCTGCATAGACTAACAATCCAAATCTAGCCATACTTCGTGTTGTACTCCAATAGACACTAAAATCACCAGTTTGAATCCATGCACCAGACATGCCAATTCTGTTTTTCAATTTACTATCAAAATAAGTTGACCAATCTTGGTTGCTGGCTGTTGCTACTATATCTTGAAGTTTTACATAAACATTATGATAAGCCCAACGTGTGCCAGCATCAGCTATGTATTGTAAATTTTCAGGTTCTACACCATCACCTTCACTGTCATCCAAACCAGAAGACATTGATAATAAATGTTTACAGGTAATCAGATTTTCTTTTTCTAAAAGAGCACTTGTCCATCCTGTGCCTAAATAATCAGAGGCTTTATCATTTATATCTAATAAACCCTCATCTTCAGCAATACCAGTCATAGCTGTAGTTAATGTTTTTCCTGCACTTGCCCAATACCATGGTGATGTACTCGAGTGTCCATCAAAATAAGCTTCAATAACTATCTTTCCTTCGTGTAATACCATAAAGCTTTTAGTATTCTTGTTTTCTAGATAATCCAAAAGTGGTTGTAATTCTGTATCGTTCCAGTCGAGTTCTGATATAGATTTTGTTTCCCAAGTATCAGAATTTAAAGGTGGAAAATAAATAGTCTCATTTTGTGGATTAGAATCGTTAGGCGAGTCATTGTCACTAGAACAAGATACTACAGTTAATAAACCAAAAAATACGAGTACTATTTTTGGTAATTTCATGGTTAAGTTTTTATATAAGACACATAAATATACAAAAGGTTTAATTTCCGTTGTATCTTTGCAAACTGATTTTACGATAAAGCATGAGAACTAAAACACTGAAGAAGAATAGAATTAATGTTGTAACTCTTGGTTGTAGTAAGAATGTTTACGACAGTGAAGTCTTGATGGGACAACTTAAAGCTAGTGGTAAAGATGTTGTGCACGAGCAAGAAGGCAATGTCGTTGTTATAAACACCTGTGGTTTTATAAATAATGCTAAGGAAGAAAGCGTGAATACAATTCTTGAATTCATGCAGAAAAAAGAAGCTGGTGAAGTTGATAAGGTTTTTGTAACAGGGTGTTTGAGTGAGCGTTATAAGCCAGATTTAGAGAAGGAAATTCCAAACGTAGATCAGTATTTTGGTACAACAGAATTGCCTGGTTTACTTAAAGCTTTGGGTGCAGATTATAAGCATGAGTTAATAGGTGAGCGTTTAACCACAACACCAAAAAATTACGCTTATTTAAAAATTGCTGAAGGTTGTGACAGGCCTTGTAGTTTTTGTGCTATTCCTTTGATGCGTGGTAAGCATAAAAGTACACCAATCGAAGATTTGGTGGTTGAAGCTGAAAAATTAGCTGCTGATGGAGTAAAGGAATTGATTCTTATTGCTCAGGATTTAACCTATTATGGGTTGGACCTATATAAAAAGCGAAATCTAGCTGAATTACTTGAAAACCTAGTAAAGGTTGAAGGGATTGAATGGATTCGTTTACACTACGCATTTCCAACAGGTTTCCCTATGGATGTGTTGGATGTTATGAATCGCGAGCCTAAAGTTTGCAATTATTTAGATATTCCATTGCAACATATTTC
>JASBSA010000045.1 GCA_030149175.1 Winogradskyella sp.
ATAGCTTCTAGTTGGTCTTCAAAAATAGATTTAGAATCGTATAGCAAACGCCCTATTAATGTACTTTTTCCATCATCTACACTTCCTGCAGTTGTAAAACGTAATAATTGATTGTTGTCTAACATGTTATTCTTTATATGAAATGCTGAAATTACTTCAGCATAACTGTTAATTTTTTAATTTGATTTTGACTAAAAGTATCCTTGACGCTTACGGTCTTCCATAGCAGATTCTGATCGCTTATCGTCACTTCTGTTTCCACGCTCTGTATTACGCATACCAGCAACTTCGGCAGCAATTTTCTCTAATGTATCTGCGTCAGATTCTACACCACCTGTTATGGTTATATCACCTAGTGTTCTAAAGCGTATTTTTTTAGTGACTACTTCTTCATGGTCTTCTAGTACTAAAAATTCAGAGTTTGGAATCCATGAATCTTGTCGCCAAACCACTTCGCGTTCGTGTGCAAAGTATAATGATGGAATTGCAATATTCTCGCGTTTAATGTAGTTCCAAACATCCATTTCGGTCCAGTTACTTATAGGGAATGCTCTAAAGTGCTCTCCTTCAAAGTGTTTTCCGTTGAAGATATTCCACAGTTCTGGTCGTTGGTTTTTAGGATCCCATTGTCCAAAATCATCTCTATGAGAGAAGAAACGCTCTTTAGCTCTTGCTTTTTCTTCGTCACGACGTCCACCACCAATAGCACAATCAATCTTATTTGCCTCAATAGCATCAAGAAGTGTTGTAATTTGAAGTACATTACGCGTAGCGTTCTTTCCTTTTTCTTCTGCAACACGACCTTCGTCAATAGATTCTTGTACAGAACCAACAATAAGCTGCGCGCCCAGTTCTTTTATGATATTATCTCTAAATTCGATCGTTTCTGGAAAGTTGTGACCAGTGTCAACATGCATTAATGGAAATGGTATTTTAGCAGGATAAAATGCTTTTTTTGCTAAATGTGTTACAAGGATAGAATCTTTTCCTCCTGAAAATAATATTACTGGGTTTTCGAATTGTGCCCAAACTTCACGTAAAACAAAAATTGCTTCACTCTCTAATTCATCTAAATAACTTAAATAATACTTACTCATTGTTGCTTTGACAATTTTGGTGTAATATAATCTACGATTCGTTGTGCTGCTGCCTCAACCGATTCGCTTTCTGTTTTTATCTCAATATCAGGGTTTTCTGGTGCTTCATAAGGAGCTGAAATTCCTGTCATGTTTTTTATTTCGCCAGCGCGTGCTTTTTTATAAAGCCCTTTTACGTCTCGTCTTTCGCACTCTTCTACGCTGGTATTTACAAATATTTCAACAAAGTTAACATCTTTAACGATACTTCTAATGTTCTCTCGGTCTTTTTTGTAGGGCGACACAAAAGCTGCAAGTGTCACTAAACCAGCATCTATCATTAAATTAGCCACCTCTGCAATTCTACGAATATTTTCAGTTCTATCTTCTGGAGAAAAGGTTAAATCACTATTAATTCCCTTCCTAATATTGTCACCGTCTAAGGTATATGTTTTTATACCTTGTTTATAAAGCTTTTGTTCTACAACATTTGCTATGGTAGATTTACCAGAACCCGATAAGCCTGTAAACCATAACAAAAAAGAGCTGTGCTTATTACTCTTTCTTCTGTCTTCTATAGAAATTTGATAATCATGAGGTATAATGTTTTTGCCCATATTAATCTTTGTTTCTCTTTGTTAAACCAAAATTTACTTTGTACCATGCGCGTTCGTGTAGATAGTATAATACCATTTTGGTTATAACTTCAGCAAATCCTATTTGTAATGCTGCAAGTGGATTGCCAGAAATAATCCAAGCCAATGTCATCGTGTCCAAGGTACCTATAAATCTCCAGGTAAAAGTTTTTGCAATGTGTCGTTTTCTACTTTCTAATAGTACTCCTTCTTTGGAGAGGTTTATTTTATACCATACGCGCTCGTGTAGATAGTACAATACAGATTTAGTTGTAACCTCTGCCAAGCCTATTTTTAAACCTGCTAAAGGATCTCCTGTAATTAACCATGATAAAAGTATGGTGTCTAGTGTACCTACTAATCTCCAAGTAATGGTTTTGGCTATATGTCTCTTATAAGATACGTCTGCCATTTACTTTCTAACTAAAAAATAGCTGTTTAATAAATTTTCTTTGTTGTATTCTAATGGTTTGTTTGTCTCTTTTGAAATCACTTGCAAGCCAACGGCATTACATATTGCTTGCCCTGCAGCAGTATCCCATTCCATAGTAGGAGCATAACGTGGATATACATCCGCATTCCCTTCAGCAACCAAACAAAACTTTAATGAGCTTCCCTTTGATACAATTTCTACCTCTTTACCTTCTTTTTTTAAATCCTCAACAAAGTTTAAAGTATCTTCGTTCATGTGTGAGCGACTTCCAACAACCTCAACTTTGTCAGAATTGTTATTCTTTGGTTGTAGTGGTTTTGCTAGTTTTAAAATAGTTTTAACTGTAACATCATGAGATTCTAAACTTGCTTTAAATGCCTCATTGCTCTCTACATTGGCAAAATAGATTGTTTTTACTGCTGGCACATAAATAACGCCTAGAACCGGCTTTCCATCATTTACTAAAGCTATATTTACAGTAAACTCACCGTTTCTTTTTATAAACTCTTTAGTGCCATCTACAGGATCAACTACCCAACATGTTTCCCAAGTCTTTCTAACATTGTAGTCCGTTTGTTTGTTTTCTTCTGAAATAATAGGAATCTCTGTTGGAATTAGGAATGAATTTATAACATCATTGGCTTTCTTGTCTGCCTCTGTTAACGGTGATTTATCATCTTTTATTTCTACATCAAAAGCTGTTTCATAAACTTGCATTATCACCTTTCCTGCCTCAAGTGATGCTTTTATTGCTGTTTGTAATTCTTTATTCATTCTTCATGTTTTGTATTGCAGTTATTAGACTGTCTCTCCAATATGGTGTCTTTAGTTTAAGTGTTGTTTCTATTTTTGTTTTATCTAAAACACTAAAATGAGGTCGTTTTGCAGGTGTTGGGAATTGAACTGTAGAAATATTATTTAGTTCAATGTCTATATTGCTAATATCAAAAATAGCTTTAGCAAAATCGTACCAACTCGCTACCCCATTATTACTATAGTGATAAATTCCATAATCAGAAATATCGTTGGCTATAATATGAAATATAGCCTTAGCCAAATCTTTAGCATAAGTAGGTGTCCCTATTTGGTCACCAACAACCCCTAGTTGAGTTTTATCTTTAGAAAGGCGAAGCATCGTTTTTAAAAAATTACTTCCGTGTTCTGAGTAGAGCCAAGATGTTCTAATAATAAAATACTCCTTAAAGATTTGAATTACTTCTTTTTCTCCTTTTAGTTTAGTTTCTCCATAAGCACCAATAGGATTGGTTTTGTCAGATTCTTTATACGGTATATTGTTATTTCCATCAAAAACAAAATCAGTAGAAATATGTACTAACTTAACACCATATTCCTTGCAAGATTCTGCTAAATTTTTTACTCCAGACACATTAACTTCATAAGCTTTGTCATAATCAGATTCGGCATTATCAACTGCAGTATATGCCGCACAGTTAATACACCAATCTATTTTTTGTTGTTCAAAAAAGTTTTTTACATCTTGTTTATTTGTTATATCGAGATCCGAGGAACTTGCATATTTAATATCAAATTTATTATCGTCTAAATCTTTGATACATGTTCCTAACTGTCCATTGCTTCCTGTAACCAATATTCTTGGTATCATTTAAAGTGCGCTTCTAAGGTTGGTAAAATAATATCTTTTTCTGAAAGTTGTGCTTCATCAGGCTTGATTTTCCAGTCGATATTTAGTGACTGATCGTTATATAAAATACCTGCTTCAGCATTTTTATTATAAAAATTATCACATTTATATGAGAAGATGGCCGTATCGCTCAATACAGAAAAACCATGTGCAAATCCTCTTGGAACAAACAACTGCTTTTTGTTATCTTCTGTTAGCTCAATTGCTATATGTTGTCCAAAAGTAGTAGATTTGGGTCTAATATCTACCGCAACATCTAAAACTGCACCTTTTACAACTCGTACAAGTTTTGCTTGGGCAAACTCACCTTCTTGAAAATGCAAACCTCTAATGACTCCTCTAGATGAAAAAGACTCATTGTCTTGTACAAAATTAACAGGTTTTCCAATTAAGTTATTGAAAGTTTGTTGATTATAACTTTCAAAAAAATAACCTCTATCATCTTGAAATACTCGAGGTTCAATAATAAAACAACCTTTTAGTTTTGTTTCGGTGGCTGTCATTTTTTGTTTTTTATTAGACCTAGAAGATTTTTACCATAACCACTTTTCATTAATGGCTTTGCTAAAGCTCTAAATTTATCTTCTGATATATATCCCATTTCATAGGCTGCTGTTTCAATAGAACCGATCTTTAGGCCTTGTCTATTCTCTATTACCTCTACAAACTGTGATGCCTGCATCAAAGAATCAAAAGTACCTGTATCTAACCATGCAGTGCCCCTATCTAAGATACTTACACTAAGTTTGTTTCTTCTAAGGTATTCTTTGTTTACATCTGTGATTTCTAATTCGCCTCGATGGCTTGGCTTTATGTTTTTTGCAATATCAACAACGTCATTATCATAGAAATAAATACCCGGAACAGCAAAGTTAGATTTTGGTTTTTTAGGTTTTTCTTCTATGGATATCGCTTGTCCTTTTTCATCAAAATCTACAACACCATAACGTTCCGGATCATGAACACGATAAGCATAGATTATACCTCCTTCTGGATCATTGTTGCTTTGTAATAATGATGCTAATCCGGAGCCATAAAAAATATTGTCTCCTAAAATTAATGCCACCTTATCATTTCCAATAAAATCTTCACCAATAATGAAAGCTTCCGCTAGACCATTAGGTGATTCCTGTACTGCAAATTCAAACTCACAGCCATACTTTTTTCCATCACCTAGTAAATCCTTAAAAAGAGGTAAGTCCTTGGGTGTTGATATAATTAAAATTTCATTAATACCAGAGTACATTAAGGTAGACAATGGATAATAAATCATTGGCTTATCATATACAGGCATTAATTGCTTACTTACAGATAACGTTAAAGGATGTAATCTCGTGCCCGACCCACCAGCTAGTATAATTCCTTTCATTGGTATTGTTTTTTATAATATAATTGATACTCCCCACTTGTTACGTGGTTCAACCATTCTTGATTATTTAAATACCAATCTATTGTAATAGATAGACCTTGTTCAAATGTCACAGACGGTTCCCACCCAAGTTCTTTATTTATCTTGTTGGCATCTATTGCATATCTTAAATCGTGTCCTGGTCTATCTTTTACATAGGTTATAAGTTTCTCTGAAGAACCTCTTTCTCTACCTAGTTTTTCATCCATTTGCCTGCACAAAAGTTTAACTAGGTCTATATTCTTCCATTCATTAAATCCGCCTATATTGTATGTCTCTTCGTTTTCACCTTCATGAAAAACCAAATCAATAGCTCTTGCGTGGTCTACAACATATAGCCAATCTCTTGTGTAATTACCATCACCATAAACAGGTAGTGGCTTATTATTTATTATGTTATTTATAAAAAGTGGTATAAGCTTTTCTGGAAATTGATTTTGTCCATAATTATTAGAGCAATTCGTAATGACATAGGGCAATTTGTAGGTTTCACCATAAGCCCTAACAAAATGATCTGAACTAGCTTTAGAAGCAGAATAGGGTGAATTAGGTGAGTAACTTGTCGTCTCAGTAAATAAACCCGACTTGCCAAGGGTGCCATAGACCTCATCTGTACTTACGTGATAAAATCTTTTGCCTTCGAAATTGTTATTCCATAATTTCTTGAACGCATTTAAAAGGTTAAGGGTGCCAATAATATTTGTTTTAACAAATGCTAAAGGATCCTTTATCGACCTATCTACATGCGATTCTGCTGCCAGATGTATAACACTATCAAATTGATATTCTTGAAAAAGACCATCTATAACTTTTTCATCATTTATGTCCGCTTTGATAAAATGATAATTCTCTTTATCCTCAACGTCTTTTAAATTCTCTAAATTACCTGCATAGGTTAAACTATCAAGATTAAAAATATTGTAGCTTGAATACTTATTAACAAACAGCCTTACAACATGAGACCCTATAAAACCAGCGCCTCCCGTTATCAGTAGGTTTTTACTCATATTCTTTAATATATTTAAAAATTCTTGCCATCAGATAAGCTATTATCATTATTAGCAATGAAATGGCGGGGAAAACCAAGGTAAATCTCACAAAAAAATCTGACTCTATTGTTCCGACTTCTTCAAAACTAGAAAGTATATCATAGTATTCACTCTCCTCAAGTGCTTCTTCTTCAAGTGTTCTTAGAGCGCTTCTTATTTTAAGTTCTTCTTGAAACAGTTCGTATTCTTTTGTTTGTGTTTTTTCTTGTATAAGAGGAATTATACCATCCACACCCAACTTGAGCTCTCCTTTATTAGACTCGTTTGTTTTTATCTCCAAATAAGTTTCTTGAAGCTTTTCTACTCTCTTTAGTTCTTCGAGATAATTTTGCTTCTTTGCTTCTCTAATAGAATCGGTTCTTGCTTTAAACTTGATGGAATATTCATTCTTAAATGTTTTTATAAAACCTTGTTCTAAGCTAGGAAAAATGTCATTATTGGTTGCTTTGGCTTTAATAGAAAAAATACTACCAGCAAGAATATCTCTGTTTTCAATAAAATCTTCATATGTAACCTCTATTGCTAAGGTGCTGTCTAAAGACTTTATGTAATCGTCGTATTCCTTTAATAAATCATTTTGTGTTTCAGGGCCTATTTCTATTTCAAACCCTATTAGTTCTTTTGCAGTGGTTAAACTGTCTATTTCAAAAATACTTGATAATTCCCCGTAGTTTTGAGACCCTATTAGTGCATTAAAATAATCTACATTATTTGCAAGTTGGTATTTTGAATCATAATACGGCCTTACCAACATGTCTGAAACATAAACAGGCGTTTTAAATTTTTCCGTGACAAAGCCCAAAAGAGCTGAGGTCATTAAAACAATGGCTATTAGCTTAAAATTATTGACTATGGGTTTTAATGAAAATATTACTGCCGAAAATATGCCTTTGAGTATTTTCCCTATAAACAAAAAAAGCTTCTCAAAGAGCTTACCAATAGCATTAAACAACTGCCCTAAATCAACTTCTTCATTTTGAGATTCTTGAGGTAATTTATCGCTCATATTTTAAGAATTAAATATTTGTTCTAATATTTTTTTTGTAATCACATATGTTGGTTTAACTCCCGAGGTTCCTAAACCACCTGAAGCTAAGGTACTACCTGTCTCTAGTGGATTGTCACTTGCATAATAAGCGTATCTTACTTTCACGTCTTCATTAATGCTGCCTCGTACTTTTGATGCTGCTTGGATTGCTTTTTGATAATGCGCCCCTTCCATTTCTAATCCTATTACGTTCCAGGTCGATTTTTTAAAGAACTTTAAAATCTCCTTATTCTGTAACGATGTACCCAAAACTGTTATCATTGTGCCTTCATAAACATCAACTCCGCAATCTAACAAATCGTTTTTACTTAGTTCATTTTTAAATGGATAATTATCTGCTGTACCTTCAAAAATATGTGCTGAAGGTATCATTACATCTCCTTTACCTCCTTCTAAAATACCTGCTTTCCCCATAATTGAGATAGACTTAACGTCTAAATGTACTTTTTCACCATTAGCTTTTACGGGCTTTAAAAACTCGTCTAAGGTTTCGTAGGCTTGTTCTCCAAAGGCATAATCCATAACAAAAATAACTGCTTTATTATCCTTTTCTGACTCTGTGTATTTAAATTCTGTTTTTGAAAAATCTATTTTATCGGTGTCAAAAATCTGAACGTCAATGTTAGTTCCCGAAGTGTCTTTGATATAAATCATTCCGTTTTGCAACGCAGATTTTTCCACTTTATTGCGCATTAGAGCATTTTTTGGATCGCTCAATGTTTCATAAATTTCAAAAATATCTTTTTTTAAATCTGAATTTTTCAAAGTTCCTTTTGCAAATAATGAATTCATTACACTGTGCATATTAGCACTTATGATATGAATTGGCCTTTGCAGTAAGCCGTTTTTATGAAGTACCGATTTAATATTATCAGCCCAAACCTCACCATGGATATGATGCCCGAGGCGCTCTCTTAAAACTGGACTAAACGTAATGGTCCGTTTATTGCCTTTTACAACCTCTTCTATAGCCAATTTTCCTAACCAGTATATAATATGTAGAAAGCGCTCTGCTTGGTTCTCTGTTGCAAATTTTGGATAAGCGTCCGTTAACTCGTTAAATGTTCTTCCCAAAATATTTGCCGTATGTGTAATGGCTATTTCTCGTTCTTTTTGAGTCAACTTTTTTGTTGATGTAACAGCGCTTTCTAGCTTTTGCCAATCTCTTACCGTTGTTCCCTCCTCATCAATAAGTACTCTCTTGCTGATTTTATGGGACTCAACAAACAAAAATGTTAGGTGCGTTAAAATATCATAGATTTCTGAACGTCCGCGGGTAATTTCAATATTCATCTGCTCATCGTCTATACGATAGCAATTGCGTCTTCGTTTAGGAGGAATTATGGGCTTAAAGTGAGAATTGGCATAGCCTTCATCGCTGGTTAAGTTAATAAATGTACATTCTTCGATTCCTTGCGGTAAACGGTCTATTACATAAAGTAAGCCATCTATTTCTGCTTTTTCATCGCCAATTGATCCATAAATTTCTGGTCTTAGTAGTAGTAAAGCCTCCCTAAGGGTCTCTCCAGAAACTCCCATGGGTTTGTAAAATCCACGATTAAATAAATGACGCATCGTAATATACATGCGCTCAATGGCATTGGAACTCTCTTGTGCCCTAGTTCTTTCGTGTCTTCTATTAGTTGTACCCATACACTATTTTAGCCTGCAAATATAGCTTTATTTAGTTAATTGAAGTTTATACAAGGCATCAGCTATTTTTCGATCGTTTGATAATCGAGGTATTTTGTTTTGGCCTCCAAGTTTTCCTATTGACTTCATGTAGGCTTGAAATCCATCTTTTTTAATTTTAGTTATGACTAGCTGCCTTAAAACTTTTCCTTCAATTAAATCGTAATAATAACTATTTTGTTTCTGTAGTGATGTTTCTAAGTCCTCAATAAGTTTTGATTTATCCTTTGGTTCGTTCTCAAATTCTATAAACCACTCATGATATGGCAATCCTTCGGCTGGATTGATTTGTGGGGCTACCGTAAACTCATTCACGGAAATTTCTGTATTCTTTATGGCATCCTTTAGCGCTTGTTCTACCTCCTTACCAATAACATGCTCTCCAAAAGCTGAAATAAAGTGTTTTATCCTGCCACTAACAATAACTCTATACGGCTCTAATGACGTAAACTCTACCGTATCGCCTATGTTATAAGCCCAGAGTCCTGCGTTCGTAGAGATTATCATAACATAGTTAACGCCAAGTTTAACATCCTTTATGGTAATTCGTTCTGGGTTTTTTTCGAAAAAGTGCTCGGCTTCAATAAACTCATAAAATATACCTGAGTTAAGCTGTAACAACATACCCCTTTCGTTTTGCTTATCTTGAAATGCAAAAAAACCTTCACTGGCAGGGTAAAGTTCTATACTGTCCACCCTGCGCCCAATTAAATTTTCGAACTTAGCTCTGTAGGGCTCGTAATTAACTCCTCCGAAAATAAATAGGTTAAAATTTTTAAAAATCTCCCCCACTTTATGTCCCTTTCTTTCGGTGAGCTTCTCAAAATACATTTGCACCCAAGAGGGAATACCTGAAATAACGGTCATGTCTTCGTTTACAGTTTCATCTACAATAGCATTTACCTTTGTTTCCCAATCTTCTATACAGTTAGTTTCTAAGCTTGGCATTCTATTTTTTTGAAGGTATTTGGGCACATAATGTGCAACAATACCCGATAGTCTTCCAAGTTTTACCCCGTTTTTTTCTTCCAGAATAGGACTTCCTTGAAGAAATATCATTTTACCGTCGACAAATTTTGAATTCCCCGTTTCGTGTATATACATCAAGATAGCGTTTCTGGCAGCTTTTACATGAGTGGGCATACTTGCTTTGGTAATGGGAATATATTTTGCGCCAGATGTAGTTCCTGAAGTTTTAGCAAAATATAGAGGTTTTCCCTTCCAGATTATATTTTCTTCGCCTTTTACAACACGTTCTACATAAGGTCTTAGAGATTCATAGTCTCTTACAGGAACTAAATTTTTAAAGTCTTCATATGATTGAATAGTGTTAAACTTATGATCTTTTCCAAAAACAGTGTTTTTGGCTTCCTTTATAAGATCTTGAAATACTTTATCTTGGGTTTCTACTGGTTGAGAGGCCCATTTGTTAATACGCTTTGCTATTAGTTTTGCAAATGGTTTTGATAGTGCTGCTTTAATTGACGACATTACTAAAAATCAATGAAATTGGTTGGATTTACTGGATAACCTTTACTCCATAATTCAAAATGAAGGTGTGGTCCTGTACTAAGTTCGCCTGTATTTCCAGACATTGCTATAACCTCACCAGCTTTTACCAAATCTCCTTGAGACTTTGTGATGGCGGCATTATGCTTGTATACAGAAATCAATTCCTGATTGTGCTCTATAATAACAACATAGCCCGTTTCTACGGTCCACTCCGCAAAAATTATTGTTCCGTCAGCAGTAGCTTTAACAGGTGTATTGGTTGCTACCACGACATCTACAGCATAGTGCTTGTCTTCTATGTTGTAACCCTCTGATATGGTACCATTTACTGGTGGGAAAAGAACAAAATTATTTGGGCTTGAAGACTCTTCAAAAAGATTATACTTATCCTCTTTCTCCACTTTTTCTCTCAGTAAAGAATCTTGCCTATTAGTTGTTGTTTGTAAAATTTCAGGATCATTCTTTGCTGCTTCTATAACGGAATCCCTATTAAAGTCTACTGTAGATACATCGCCTGTAAGTACTTTTTTAATTGAAGCATAATAGCGCTTGTTTAACTCTAACTCTTGAACCAAAGAATCTGTTTTGTAATTAAGCATAGATGCTTCTTTTTTGAGCTTTGCCGAAGAATAGCCAGGAATATATTCTCTTAAAGGTGTAAATGCTATTAAAAGTATAGTAAAAAAGATTAGAAAAATAGCAGATAAAGACGTTAAAACAAACACATTAAGGCGTGTGAGTTTTATAGCAAAACGCTCTTCAAAAGTATCCTCATTGAGTATTACAAGACGGTACTTATGAAGTAGTTTTTTAGTAAACTTTTTTTCCTTTTTTTTCTTTTTTGCCATTAAAACAAAATTAAATAAAATAGTGAAACTGCATCTGTAATAGTTATTAAAGTTGAGAATACAACGTTGTAATTAAAGTTTAATTACTAACTTTGTCGTCTAAATTTGAAGTTATGATTTTTAGTAGTATTTTTTTAGGTGCGATTGGTCCTGGTTCATGGGTGTTAATTGCTCTTGCTGTCTTACTGTTGTTTGGTGGTAAAAAAATTCCTGAGTTAATGAGAGGTTTAGGAAGTGGTATAAAGGAATTTAAAGACGCGAGTAAAGACGAAACCTCTGATAAGGAAGAAAAAAAGTAATGTCTTGTGTAGATATAAAGCAAAAAAGCCAACTTTTACAAGTTGGCTTTTTTATTATTTAATTTTAATTGATTTTATTATCGATTCTAACTCAAAGACATACTCTGCCTTACTTAAAGATGGAGCGTAAACATATCCATCTGCAATGAGATAGCGTTTGTTTACTTTATCTTCAATGGCATATGTTATAAATGGCCCTGCCATTGTAAAGCCTCTCATTTCCCAAATACCTCTTACCTCGTAAGCTGGTTTGTTATCTATTATGGCATCAAACATTCCTGGAGCATAGGCGTCATCTATTGCCATGTATATACCATCTTCGCCAGGTATCCTTGTTTTTGTAATGTGGTCTCGCATTTTTACAATGTCTACAACTGTACTATCCCCTTTAGTAATAGTTTCTAATGGGACTTCATAAAACATAACCTCAATGGTTTTAGAGTTACTGAGATTTTTTCTAATCCAGAAAAAATCCTCATCGGCTTTGGCGATTCTGTATGCAGATGGAATATTAACTGTGAAGCCCAGCTTTTTTTCTATAGCGCTTACATCTAGTAAGTCTAACTTAATGCGTCTTTGCTTCTCTTTTACCTCTTCCTTATTAAAAGCATCTATAATTTTGTCCTTAGCTTCGGTAATTTGATAAATGATTTCTTCATTTGTTTTTCCGCCAACGACAGCAACAGTTTGAGGTTTTGCAAAAGCCTCATTTGCTATTTTAACTGTCGGGTCTATATTATCCCCTTTTTCAATCTTAAGGATTATTCTACTGCGTGTAGCAAATCCATCAAACACTTGAGGTGGAATTTGGCGCAACTTGAACATTGGCTCATCAACAGGTAAACCATAAATTGACGCGGCAAAGGTTTTTCTGATGGTTTCACCTATGCTACCCTCCCATAAATCGTTGTCTATTACAACCGAAATACTGTTTAAATTACCATTAGATTCAGGAAGGTATCTTTTGTTATCTCCCTCTTTTTTATCTCCGCATGCTGTAAGTAACAAGCAAAATAAAAATGCATAAAGCGTTCTCATAAATCACTGTTTTTTGTTGGTTTATCACTCAGACACAATAAGTGTCATTCCTATTTTGAGTTTATTGCCACTAATATCGTTCCAATCTTTAAGATTTTGAACAGAAACTCCAGAAAATTTTTGTGCAATACTCCAAAGAGAGTCACCCGATTTGACTTTATACGTTTTTCTACCACTTGCACTCACAGATGTTTTAGGTTTTGAAACCTGTGTGTTTACAACCGGTTTTCTTGGGTAAATGGTTAGACGTTGACCTATTTTTAAATTATTGCTTCGTAAGCCGTTCCATCGTTTTATTTGGCTAACTCTAACACCGTATCTTCTGGCTATTTTACCCAAATAGTCACCACTTCTTACGCGGTATCTTACCTTAGCATCGGCATTAAATAACTGTGGTAAAGGTTTTTCGCGTTTATCAAATTCTGCTTTTGCGAAAGCGTAAATCTTTTCTTCATTAGATGTAAACACACCTATAGCCTCTCTTGGTAAACGTAAAACATATGTTTTACCCTCTATTTTTGGAATGATATCTAGTTTATAAGATGGGTTAAGAAATTGAAGTTCTTCAATATTTACTCCAGTTGTTTCAGCAACTTGATCTAATGTAATCATCTGCTTTACATGCACAGTATCAGTTTGTATTAATTGAAAGGGTGGTCGTTCAGGTTTAAAACCATGTTCTTCTGCATATTCAAAAATATACATGGTTGCTAAAAATGCAGGTACATAACCTGCTGTTTCACGTGGAAGATTTGGTCTTATATTCCAATAATTCTTATAACCACCAGATCGTCTTATGGCTTTGTTTACATTTCCTGGTCCAGAATTGTAGGCTGCCAGTGCCAAGTCCCAATCACCAAAAATCTTATACAACCTAGATAAATACTTGGCTGCCGCTGATGTAGAGCTTATTGGGTCGCTACGCTCATCAACATAACTACTTACATCTAAGTCATATTCTTTTCCGGTAGCAAACATAAATTGCCACAAGCCAGTAGCGCCTACTCTAGATCTTGCTTTTGGTTTTAATGCGGATTCTACAATAGATAAATACTTCATTTCCAAAGGGATATTGTAATTATCAAACTCAGCTTCAAACATTGGGAAATAAAAATGGCTCAAGCCCATTAATCGTTCCAATGATGTTCTTCTGTGCTTTAGGTATCTCTTTATAACGCTCTCTAATGAAGGGTTATACTCTACATTAAAGGGTGTTCTGGCATTTAAACGTGCAAGCCTGGCTTTTAAGGTGTCTGTTGATAATTCAGGGTAATCAACTGGTTCATAGGTAAGCTCAGTAACAGATTTATAGATAGTATCGTATAAAGCATTACTATACAATTCTTCTAACCATTTCTGATCTAATTCTGCAGCTTCTGGTAAATCTTTAAGGTTTTTAATGTTTAAGGTATCTGGTTCTGCAGGAATAATTTTTCCTTTATTGATTGTTTTGCCATCAATGGTGGAGTCTCCAACTTTTATGGTTGAAACTATAGTATCTGTTTTTGTTTGTGAAAACCCAATGGTTACCAAACTACAGAATATTAATAAGGTGTTTAATTTGTAATGCATATACTGAAAGACCTACTATACGTAACGTTAGTAGGTCTAAAAATAGTACTTTTTATGTTTTATACTTAATTTTAAGTATTGAGTGTTTAATTTTATGCTTGACTATTCTAAAATCGCTGCGATTCCCGGAAGTGTTTTGCCCTCTAAGCTTTCTAACATGGCTCCACCTCCTGTGCTTACGTAGCTTACCTTGTCTTCAAAACCAAATTGTTTTACCGCAGCAACGGAATCTCCGCCACCCACAAGAGAAAAAGCGCCGTTTTTTGTAGATTTTGCAATAGAATTACCAAGGGCAATTGTTCCCTTTGCAAAAGATTCCATTTCAAAAACTCCAAGAGGCCCATTCCATAAAATGGTTTTGCTTTCGTTTACAACCGTATCAAATATTTTAAGTGATTCTGGTCCTGCATCTAAACCTTGCCAACCGTCAGGTATTTGCTTTACATCACAAACCTTTGTATTAGCATCATTACTAAACGCATCTGCAGCAACGACATCTACCGGCAAATGAATTTTAACTCCCTTTGCTTCAGCTTGTTTTAAAATATCTAGAGCTAATTCCATTTTATCATCCTCACAAATAGAATCTCCAATTTTTCCGCCTAAGGCTTTTATAAACGTAAATGTCATTCCGCCACCAATGATTAAGTGGTTAATTTTATCTAGAATATTTTCAATTACTGTAATTTTTGAAGACACCTTTGCGCCGCCAAGTACCGCCAAAACAGGCTTTTCACCGTCTTCTAATACTTTTTTAATACTTTCTATTTCTTTTGCTAACAAGCTTCCAAAACATTTAGCATCTGGAAAAAACTGAGCAACAATAGTCGTAGAAGCATGTGCTCTATGAGCTGTTCCAAAAGCATCATTTACATATATATCACCTAGCTTAGATAATTTTTCTGCAAAATCTTTATCTCCTTTGGTTTCCTCTTCGTGAAAACGCAGATTCTCTAACAAGAGAATTTCTCCCGGCTCTAACTCATTAGCTTTTTCAATAGCCTCTTGCCCGACACAGTTAGTGGCAAACTTTACCTCTACACCCAAAACATCTTTAATTTTAGATACAATATGCTTTAATGAAAACTCATCTTGCACTCCTTTTGGTCGTCCCAAATGTGACATTAAAACACAACTTCCACCATCTTCCAAAACTTTGATTATTGTTGGTTTTGCAGAAATAATTCTTGTATCATCGGTTACTTCAAAATTATCATTTAAAGGCACATTGAAATCTACACGAATTAATGCTTTCTTATTTTCAAAATTAAAATCGTTTAATGTTTTCATAGATGTAAAATCGATTATTGTTTCAACAAATATAAGTCCATATTGAGCAAATGACAAGATGAAAATGAATATGAGCCAAAAAGAAATGGTCTTAAAAGATATTTTTTAATTAAGTGAAAATATTACATAGTTTTGCGCTATGCTTTTTTCTGAAGTTTTAGGACAAACTCATATTAAAAACCACCTTACAAGAAGTGTAGATGAGGGACGAATTGCTCATGCTCAATTATTTGTTGGGCCAGAGGGTTCCGGAACTTTACCTATGGCCGTGGCTTATGCACAATATATATTGTGTAACAATACCAATAGTGAAAATACTGGCGGAGATGAGTCTTTTAACCTAAAATTTAAAAGCTTTTCACATCCAGATTTGCATTTCGCATTTCCTGTTACTACCAGCGATAAAGTAAAAAGCAAACCTGTTTCTAACTTTTACATGGAAGAATGGAGACAACTACTTGATCAGCAGCCTTATGGGAATCTTTTTGATTGGTATAAACTATTGGGTGTAGACAATAAACAAGGCCAAATTGGTGTAGATGAAGCTACAGAAATTGTAAAATCACTGTCTTTAAAATCTTACGAAGGCGGTTACAAAGTGATGATTGTTTGGATGGCTGAAAAAATAAACACATCAGCCGCAAATAAGCTGCTAAAACTAATTGAAGAGCCGCCCGAAAAGACCATTTTTATTCTCATTACAGAAGACGAAGAACAGATTATAAATACCATTCGTTCGCGTTGCCAGATTTTACATTTTCCTCCGTTGGCAGAAGAAGTAATTTCTGATGCTTTAGTAGAAAATTATCATATAGAAAAATCTGTTGCTAGTAAAATAGCTCACCAAGCCAATGGCAACTATAACAAGGCTTGCGATCTTATTTACCAAGATAGTGAGGATATTCAGTTTGAAAAATGGTTTGTCTTTTGGGTGCGATCTGCTTTTAAAGCAAAGGGTAATAAAAAGGCCATACACGACTTAATTTCTTGGTCTGAGGAAATTGCTAAAACGGGGCGTGAAACACAAAAGAAGTTTCTTGCCTTCTGTCTTAACTATTTTAGGCAAGCGCTACTGCTTAACTATAATGCTAGTGATCTGGTGTATTTAGAACCACGATCCGAAAATTTTCAAATCGAAAAGTTTGCTCCATTTGTTCATGATACTAATATCATGGAAATTTCAAATGAATTACAAGAAGCCATTTATCATATTGAACGCAATGGTAATTCTAAGATAATTCTTACAGATCTATCTATTAAACTAACAAGATTGTTGCATAAAAAAAGCCAAGCATAAGCTTGGCTTTTGTACTGTGAAAAGAAGTATCTACTCTTTTGCAGATGATTCTTTTTGGTTAGTTTCTTCGGTTTTAGGTTCTTTAGTTTTACCTTCTGACGTATCGCCATTTTTATAGTGTTCATTAATGGCTTTAGTTACAGCTTCAGTAATATCCTTTCCTTCAGCTCCGTAAAGCACACTACCTGCTCTGTTTTTTCCAAATATAAATGTATAGCCATTGTTTTTTCCGTACTCTTCAACAAAATCATTGACTTTAATAATCACAGAGTCCATTTCTACATTGAAGTTTTGCTCCATTTGTTGTTGTCTAAACTGCATCTGTTGCTGTATTGGCTGCCACTTTTGCTGAAACTTTTGAGACTCCTCTTCTTTCTTTCTTGGCGACATTTTACCTAATTGCATCTGAATAGTTTGGATTTCCGCCTGATATACGCGGCCAATACTATCGCGTTGTTTATTAAAGGCATCATTCTGGTCCTCGTATTTTTTCTCAATATCAATTTTCATTTGATAATCATCAATTACTTTGCTATTGTCAACAAAAGCAACTTTTTCTTGTTCTTGACAAGATGACAACGAAGCCAGAACTAAAACGGCTACTAATAAATTCTTCATTTTTTGTTTGAGTTTAATTTTGTGCAAATGTATGAAAGTTGGTGTGTGTTTTAGTAATTATTTAGAACATTGAAAAAACCAATGGTTTAAACAAAAGATATTTAAAATAGCTATTCTTTTTGGGTTTAAATAAAGCGTTTTAAACGGTTTTTAAATTTTAACAATACGAATCTCTTTATAATGATTAAAACAGTCTTTATACAAAGCCAAATTAAATATTCTCTTGTTTCAAGACATAGATGTGAGAAGAATACTCCTTAGAATAATCTCCTTTAAGATTTGATCGCCATCCAATCCAAAATGCTTTGATGGGATTCATAAAACCAAATTTATATTTTTCTGAAAGTAGACTCACATAATAAGCGTCGAATTTCATAGGTAAAGTTTTTACCAATTTTAATTGTTCCTCGTGAAACAGTTTTTCAATTGACGTTTTTGAAAAATGCCAAAGATGTCTCGGCACATCATAAGCAGCCCAAAAGTTTTTATAATGTTGCGCATCGTAACTTTTAAAGTTTGGCACAGCAATTACCAGAGTTCCGTTTGGTTTAAGTAAGCGCTTTAAAAGTTTTACTTGCATATCTAAATTTGGCAAATGTTCTAAAACATGCCAAAGTGTAATCACATCAAAACTGTTTTCTTTTAAAGTTTCTAAATGTTGAATATCGAAAACTGAATCATTGGTTTTAGAATTTGCAATTTTTCTAGCCTTTTCATCAGGCTCTACTCCAACAACATTCCATTGAGTTTTTTTTGCGGTTTCTAAAAAATCTCCTGTGCCACACCCAATATCTAAAAGTGTTTTCTCCTCTGATTGAAATGAATTAATCAACTTCAGTTTTCGCTTTAAAGAAACTGTTCTGACTAAATGATACACCTTTTCAAACAGATTTCGCTTTGCGTCTGTGTGAGAAATGTAGTCTTCACTTTTATAATATTCTGAAAGTTTTTCGCCTTGAGGTTGCGGAAATGTTTCCAACATATCCAATTTCTCATTGTGTAATAATTGGAATTCTTCTCCTGAAACGGAATGGTCTTTTACGTTTAGATATAATGGTTTATGTTCTTTCATTCAACGGTCATTTCGAGAGCCTCAATGACCAATTCTTGGTGGCTGAGGCTCTCGAAGCCACCAGTTGTTCCACGTGGAACATATATGTTTTTAATTTTTGAGATTCCTGCTTTTGCAGGAATTTTACCTACCTAAATACACCAATAAAACTGAAATATCATTAGGCGATACTCCACTAATTCTTGATGCTTGCGAAATGGTTACTGGCTGAATTTCGGTTAACTTTTGCCTTGCTTCCATACTCATAGATTTCAGTTTTGAATAATCGAAGTTTGATGGAATTTTCACATTTTCAAGACGATTTAACTTATCTGCATTGTTCTTTTCCTTTTCAATATAACCAGCATATTTAACCTGAATTTCGGTTTGCTCTATAATTTCAGAATCTAAATTGTTCTCAGAAATGTAAGCATCAACTGAAGCCACTTTTCGCATATCTTCAATCGTGATGTTTGGTCGCGCATACAACTTAAACATCTTGTCTTGTTGCTTCACTTTAGCAGAATCTTTTGATTCTAAAATCGGATTTATCTCATCTGGCGTTACACTAGTCTCTTTAAAAAATTGAACGAAATTTGAAGCTTTTGATTGCTTCTCTTCCATTCGTTTTAATCGTTTTTCAGACGCTAAACCAAGTTCGTATCCTTTTGGTGTTAATCTAAAATCTGCATTATCTTGTCTTAAAAGCGTTCTATATTCTGCACGAGATGTAAACATACGATAAGGCTCTTCTGTACCTTTTGTAATTAAATCGTCTATTAAAACACCTATATAAGCTTCATCTCTTTTTAAGGTAAATGGATCGCGTTCTTGTACTTTTAGGCTCGCATTTATACCTGCCATTAATCCTTGAGATGCTGCTTCTTCATAACCTGTTGTTCCGTTAATCTGACCAGCGAAATATAAACCCTCAACCAACTTCGTTTCCAAAGTATGTTTCAATTGAGTAGGCGGAAAATAATCGTATTCTATCGCATAACCAGGTCTAAAAAATTTCACATTTTCAAAACCAGCTACTGAACGCAAAGCATTAAACTGAACATCTTCTGGTAATGATGTTGAAAAGCCATTCACATAAACTTCAACTGTATTCCATCCTTCTGGCTCAACAAATAATTGATGCCTATCCTTATCCGCAAAACGATTAATCTTATCTTCTATTGATGGACAATAACGAGGTCCAACACTTTTAATTCTACCATTAAACATTGGAGACCTATCAAACCCTTCACGAAGTAAATCGTGCACTTCTGGACTTGTGTAGGTCATATGACAAGAACGTTGTTCGGTCAAAGGTTTTGTAACATCTAAATATGAAAACTTCTCTGGATTTTCATCACCAGGTTGTTCAATCATTTTAGAATAATCTAAGGACCTGCCATCTACTCTTGGTGGTGTTCCTGTTTTCATTCTACCAGACTCGAAACCGAGTTTAATAAGATCTTCTGTGATTCCTGTAGCAGCTCTTTCTCCTGCTCTACCTCCACCAAAGTTTTTGTCACCGATATGAATTAAACCATTTAAAAAAGTACCATTTGTAAGCACAACTGTTTTGGCTTTTACTTCTATTCCTAGAGAGGTTTTTACACCAACTATTTTATGGTTTTCTATAATTAAACCAGAAACCATTTCTTGATAAAAATCGAGATTCGGTGTTTGCTCTAACAATAACCTCCAATCTTCAGCAAAACGCATTCTGTCAGATTGCACTCTAGGACTCCACATTGCAGGCCCTTTAGATTTATTAAGCATCTTAAATTGAATTGCAGAGGTGTCGGACACAATTCCGCTGTAACCACCAAGCGCATCAATTTCTCGCACAATTTGCCCTTTTGCAATTCCACCCATAGCAGGATTACAAGACATCTGTGCAATATTTTGAAGGTTCATTGTAATTAACAACGTCTTACTTCCCATATTGGCAGCAGCAGCAGCAGCTTCACTTCCTGCGTGACCTGCACCAACTACAATTACATCGTAAACTCCATTAAACATTGTCGAATATTTTTAATGTTCCACGTGGAACAATTAGAATTTCATTAAAATTAAACGTGCAAAGATACATCTAAAACACAAGACTAAGAACGCGTACTCAAATAGTAGTCTTCCTTAGAACGCATAAGCTTAGCATCATCTTCACTCTTATCTTTATATCCACAGTAATGTAGAATACCGTGAATCATTACACGTGCCAATTCATCTTCAAAAGACACATCAAAATCTTTGGCATTATCTTCTACACGTTCTACTGAAATGTAAATATCTCCATGTAGTTCTTTTCCTACTGAATAATCAAAGCTGATGATGTCTGTTAATGTATCGTGATTTAAAAAATCGACGTTGATTTTATGTAAATAATCATCGGAACAGAAGATGTAATTTAGTTCTCCTTCTTTACAATTTTCTGAATTGATAGCTTTTGAAATCCACTCAGAAATCTTGGTTTCATTCTCTAATTTAAAATCGGTTTCGTAATTAAAACTAATCATTGCTTTTGAAATATTCTTGAATCTTTTTCTTAAAATGATTCTGCAAAGGTAGTGCTTGTCTATTTAATATTTCAGTAGTATTAAA
>JASBSA010000053.1 GCA_030149175.1 Winogradskyella sp.
GATAACTTAAGATATGCATCTTCATCTATGTGGAAGAATATACCTGCTAAATTTATATTGACTGTTTTATTCATTTTTTTGTTGTTTTTGTACTGGTTACTAGGTTTACTGCATTTTGTAATTCACTCCAAGTCGTGTTTAATTCGTTTAGAAACAACTTGCCTGTTTCTGTAAGACCATAATATTTTCTTGGTGGTCCAGATGTGGATTCTTCCCAACGATAGTTAAGCAATCCAGCATTTTTCAATCTTGTTAATAGTGGATATATAGTTCCTTCTACAACAAGCATTTTTGCGTCTTTTAGTGTTGCCAGAATCTCTGCAACGTAGGCATCTTCATCTTTTAAGATGGATAAGATGCAATACTCCAGAACACCTTTGCGCATTTGTGCTTTTGTATTTTCGATCTTCATAGTAATAAGGTCTTAAATTTGATTAAACTGTTCATTTTTTGATTGATTATTGATGACCCTTCGACTTCGCTCAGGGCAAGTGATTTTATTTTAAAAAATTGATAGTCAAAGGGTATTTGTATTCCAAACCATCTCTGGCTGATAAGCTTGCTTTAACGATAAGTGCCAACTCAACTATAAAGCCAATAATAGCTAAAGCTCCAAGTCCACCACCTATATAAAGTAGAGGTGAAGGTTCGGCTAAGTTGATATGAAAATCATGAAAGCCATGAAAATCGATGACATCTAGTTTTCTAAAAAACTTAAAGATGAAAAACGGAACACTAATAGTACCTATAATTATAGCGTAGAGTAATACGCTAATCTGAAAGTTAATAGCTTGCTTTCCATGTTGATCTACAAACTCTGATTTATCCTTATTAGCTGCCCAGAGTACTACTGGCCCAATAAAATTTCCAAACGGAATTATAAATCTAGAAAAGGTTGAAAGATGTATAAATGTTGCTAAATTTTTATGATGATTGTCTACCATTTTAAAAAGTATATAATAGTTTCTTATACAAATATATGTCTAAAAAAAGGTATTATGTTACGCATAGTACTTAAAATTAACATTTTTTTAACATTAGTTACGTTGAGATATTTGAGTTATTTTAGTGGAAAATGTAAATAAGTTAAATGGACATATCTCCTTCTAAACTCAACACTTTTCTACTATTTAATCTACCAGCAGCGTATTTTACAGGTGTAAGAACAAAGTCTTTAGATGATACTACCTGTGTGGTGACTGTTAAGCATCGTTGGATAAATCAAAATCCTTTTAACTCTATGTTTTGGGCTGTGCAAGGTATGGCTGCGGAATTAACCACAGGTGCTTTAGTGATGAAAAAGATAAAAGAAAGTGGTAAAAAAATATCCATGCTAGTGGCTAATAATAATGCTGCGTTTACAAAGAAAGCAACAGGAAGAATAACTTTTACCTGTAATGAAGGTGCAAAAATAGATGAAGCGATACGTAAAGCTATTGAAACCGGAGAAGGACAAACCGTTTGGCTAAGTGCCAATGGTGTCAATAAAGATGGAGTAGAAGTGTCTTCTTTTAATTTTGAGTGGACTTTGAAAGTGAAAAGTTAGAAGTGTAAAGTGAAAAGTTAATGTCATTGCGAACAAACTGAAGCAATCTTATTAAAATGTAACAAAATGTTATTTTAAACAACATATAACTGTCAACCAAAAACAAAAAAAACCATTATGGAAAGATTACCAGATTTTACAGACAGAAATGCTCATGAAATAGATTATCGTATCTATGGAGAAGAAATGCAATATGTAGAAATAGAATTAGATCCTCAAGAAGCTGTTATTGCAGAGTCAGGAAGTTTTATGATGATGGACGATGGTATTAAAATGGATACCATTTTTGGTGATGGTTCTCAAAAAGACAAAGGCTTTTTAGGCAAAATACTAGGTGCCGGAAAACGTATTCTTACGGGTGAAAGCTTGTTTATGACCGCCTTTTACAATGACCTTACAGGAAAGCGTAATGTATCATTTGCATCACCATATCCAGGAAAAATTATACCAATAGACTTAACAGAATATCGAGGGAAATTTATTTGCCAAAAAGATGCTTTTCTATGTGCTGCTAAAGGAGTAAGTGTTGGTATTGAGTTTTCTAAAAAACTAGGTAGAGGTTTATTTGGAGGTGAAGGTTTTATTATGCAAAAACTAGAAGGTGATGGTATGGCATTTGTACATGCTGGTGGAACCATGGCAGAAAAAACCTTACAACCAGGGGAAACCTTACGAGTAGATACGGGTTGTATAGTTGGTTTTACACAAGATGTAGATTACGATATTGAGTTTGTAGGAGGTATTAAAAACTCTATTTTTGGTGGTGAAGGCTTATTCTTTGCGAAGTTAAGAGGGCCAGGAAAAGTATACATACAGTCCTTACCATTTAGCCGATTAGCAGATAGAGTTATAGCCTCTGCACCAAAAACAGGAGGTAAAAGTAGAGGGGAAGGAAGCATCCTAGGTGGTTTAGGTGATTTATTGGATGGTGATAATCGATTCTAGAAACTTTAATTTCAATAAAATCAAAGGTTTACAGCGTAAGAATTCCCTTTTAACAATTTAAACTTTCAACGAGTAATTTCAACTTTTAACATAATAAGCTGTTAAACTTTTAGAGTTTCATTTTAGTAAATGTGATTTTTTTCTATCTTAGAGATTGAATTGAAACAATAGCCTATAGAGAAAATTACTTTTTTGTTGAACCTAAAACTTAAAATCACCTATGGCGAGAGCAATGTTTGAGTACACTAAAACTGTGCTTAAAAAGGTTAGTTTTGATGCGACATTATTCTGTAAGGAAGTGGAAAAAGCAGTTAAACGATTACTGCCTCACGAACTAGAAGAATTGCGAATCTTTATTCAGTCCCTAATCAATCAAAACCCAGATTTAAATCAATGTTTAATTTATTTAAAAGCATAAAAAAAAGCGACTTACGAGTCGCTTTTTTATTTCGCTATTGGACTTATAATTTCTACATCACTAAAAGCAATAGCACCACGAATAATACCAGAAATAACACTGTGCATAGCATCTATAATCTGCATTTTTAGTTCACTTTTGTGATATATGATACTGACCTCTCTTGCAGGAGAAGGTTTTGCAAAATGCCTCAAGTTTGGACTTAATTTTTCTTTTATGTCTAAAGTATGTAAATAAGGTAAAAGCGTCATTCCCATACCTTCATTAGATAATTTTATTAGTGTTTCTATACTACCACTCTCTAACTGAAAATGATCATCTATTTGGTCTTTAAACGTTTTGCAAAGATTGATGACTCCTTCCCTAAAACAATGACCATCTTCTAGAAGTAGCATGTCTTCAATATCTAAATCTGATACTTCAATGGTCTTCTTATCACGTAACCTATGATTGTCTGGTATGTAGGCCACAAACGGTTCGTAATACAACACGCGCTCTTTGATATTATCACTCTCTAATGGTGTTGCCGCAATGGCAGCGTCGAGGTGGCCATCTTTAATGCGTGTAAGGATTTCTTCTGTGGTAAGCTCTTCAATTTTTAGTTTTACCTTTGGGTATTTCTTAATGAAATTTTTAAGAAACATAGGTAATAGCGTAGGCATGATGGTTGGTATAATGCCCAACCTAAATTCACCACCAATAAATCCTTTTTGCTGATCTACAATATCTTGAATACGTTCAGCTTCATTAACAATATTCCTAGCTTGAAATACTATTTTTCTACCAACTTCCGTAAGCTCAATAGGTTTTTTTCCTCTGTCGAAGATGACAACATCAAGTTCGTCTTCTAATTTTTGTATTTGAGTACTCAAAGTGGGTTGGGTTACGAAGCATTTTTCTGCTGCTTTTGTAAAGTTTTTGTGCTCAGCAATGGCTAAGGCATATTTTAGTTGTGTAATGGTCATAACTATTTAATTAGACTATAAAAATATAAAAACTATTTATAAAATCTATAGCAAATATGGTTTTGTTTAATGGTAAATTTGAATAAACATAAAAATACAGAAAAATGACACTAAATAGCATAGGTTTAGATACACAAAAAACAAAAGATTTAGCTGAAAAATTAAATCAGCTTTTGGCAAATTTTCAATTGTACTATCAAAATTTACGAGGGATCCATTGGAATATAAAAGGACGTATGTTCTTTGATTTGCATGAAAAGTTTGAAGAGCTTTACACCGATGCCAATCTAAAAGTTGATGAGATTGCCGAACGAATATTAACGTTAGGCGCAACTCCTCTTCATACATTTGAAGATTACACGAAAGCAGCCAAAGTTCCTGTAGGTAAAAATATTTCTAAAGACGAAAAGGCTGTAGAATTAATCGTTGAGTCACTTACGGAATTATTGAAAATAGAAAGAATTATTCTTGATGCTTCTGATGAGGCCAATGATGAAGGTACCAATTCAATGATGAGTGATTTTATTACCGAACAAGAAAAGACGGTTTGGATGATGAAAGCTTGGTTGGGAGAGACTGTATAGGCTAGATGAACTAAAATAAAAAAAGACTGCTTTTTAGCAGTCTTTTTTATTGATTGGTTTTTTGTTTAGAACCTAATATTTATATCTAAATCTTCAGCTGCAACGGTAAACTTGGCGTCGTTATATTGTGGTGGTCCCATAACCATAACATTGTTAGAAGCACCGAATGATTCTTTAGGCATTCCGTTTTCTTCGAAATCCATACGCTGGTTGTTGTTCTTATCGTGCAAAGCTAAAATAGCGTACTCGCCTGGCAGAACATTTGTAAAAGTAATGGTTACTTTTCCGTCTTCAATGGTGCTTTCTGCATCCTGTATACCTTTACCTTTCATAAAGGTCTCGGAAGTATGGAGTGACATTAATACTTTACCTTCGTTACTGGTTACATTGTCTATAGTTACCGTAATTGTAATGCCTTCTTCTTGAGCAAAACTAAATAGTGTTGTGAAGGCTAAAGCAATTGTTAAGATTAAATTTTTCATTGTGTAATGTGTTTATGGTTAATGTGTTTTGATTGATGATTCAAATATCTAACATTACTTAAAGATAGAATAATTCTAATTACCGAACTGTAATTTTATGAGGATGAATTGTTTATGTGTTTAAAAGTTTATCTGTTTAATTGTTGAGATGTTTGTTAGTGTATGTCTGGTCGATTTTTTTTTCCACTAATCACTACAATAATCCTCTGGCCTTTATCTCTAAATACTTATTGATGGTGTTTATGGTTAAATGCTCTGGTTCTGTTAGAATAGATTGAATACCGTATTTCTGAAGCTCATTAACAATAAGTCTCTTTTCAAAAGCAAACTTCTCGGCAATAATTTTATCATAAGCTTGTTGAACAGTTTCTGCTGGTTCGGATATGAGAGAATTTAGCTCAGTATTTTTAAAGAAGATTACCACTAAAAGGTGATTTTTTGCAATACCTTTTAAATACGGCAATTGTCTGTGTAAACTATCCAAAGTTTCAAAGTTGGTATAGAGTAACATTAAACTTCGGTGTGTAATATTTCGTTTTACATCGGCATACAATCGGCTATAGTCACTTTCAAAAAAATCCGTGCTTACATTGTATAAGGTCTCTAAGATTAAGTTCATCTGAGAAGTTCTCTTCTCTGCAACAACAATATTTTCTACCTTTTTAGAAAATGCCAGAATACCTGCTTTGTCATGTTTTTTTAAAGCTACGTTAGAAATCACTAAGGCAGCATTAATGGCATAATCCAAAAGCGTTAAGCCTTCAAAAGGCATTTTCATCACTCTACCCTTATCAATAATTGAATATATGGGTTGCGATTTCTCGTCTTGAAACTGATTAACCATCAGTTGATTGCGCTTAGCTGTGGCTTTCCAGTTAATGGTTCTCAAATCGTCGCCAAGCACGTAGTCTTTAATTTGCTCAAACTCCATGGTATGACCAATCTTTCGGATTTTCTTTATGCCATATTGATGCAAATTATTGCTTATAGCTAACAAATCGTATTTGCGTAATTGCATAAAGCTTGGGTAGGTTGGCACCATTGCAGTATCACAGTACATAAAGCGTCTAGAAACTAAGCCAAACACAGAAGTAACATAAATGTTTAGCTTACCAAAGTGGTATTCACCTCGTTCTGTTGGTCTTAATTTGTATTCTAATTCTGAAGAACTTGAAGCATTTAATTTTCTACTTATGCCAAAGTCTCTGACTTGGAATTGTTCTGGGATTTCATCTATGATGTTGATATAAACATTAAAAGTGTAGAAATTCTGAAGGATGATTCTAACCGAGTTTTCATCACCATTAGAAAACTTTTCAGGAAGTACACGGTCACCTTTTACACCATTTTTTGCAGCAAATAGTAAGATGGTATCTAATACTGTTAGGGTAACAAGAAGTAATAAAATAATCTTGATAATATTAAAAAGCCTAGGAAAAAGGAAACTAAACACAAACAGAATGATGATGCCTATACAGGCATAAAAGAATCTGTTTTGTAAATAAAATGGTTTAAATCGTTTTAGCACCTAGTTTTTATTTTGTCGTTTATCGTGGAATTTCTACAGCTTCAATAATCTGCTTAATAATTTGTTTTGTGTTTATGCCTTCCATTTCGCGTTCTGGAGTAACAATAACACGATGTTGTAATACTGGTATTGCAGCGCGTTTTATGTCTTCTGGTGTCACAAAATCTCTACCGCTCATGGCAGCAAAAGCCTTACTGGCTTTTAAGATGGCAATGGAGGCTCTAGGCGACGCACCTAAATATAAGAATGGGTTATTACGTGTATTGACTATGATATCTGCGATGTATTTTAGTAAGTGCGACTCTACAAGTATCTGTTCTACTAAATTCTGAAAGGTATTAATCTGTGCTTTTGAGAGATGAGCAGTTACTTGATCTGTTTTTATTCCTCCCTTAAGGTTTTGTTCTCTGGTTAGAATCTCTATTTCTTCATTTAGATTAGGGTAATCTATATCTATTTTAAACAGAAAACGGTCTAACTGCGCTTCTGGCAACCTGTAAGTTCCTTCTTGTTCCACCGGGTTTTGGGTGGCGAGAACAATAAAAGGTAATTCCATTTTAAATTTATTGCCATCAATGGTAATTTGGCGTTCTTCCATAACTTCAAACAAAGCCGCTTGTGTTTTAGCTGGAGCTCTATTGATTTCGTCTATAAGAATCATGTTAGAAAAAATAGGACCTTCTTTAAAATCAAATTCTGAAGTCTTCATGTTAAAAACAGAAGTTCCCAAAATATCACTCGGCATTAAATCTGGCGTAAATTGAATACGACTAAAGCCAATATCTAGAGACTTGGCTAGTAATTTAGCTGAAATAGTTTTAGCCACACCAGGAACACCTTCTATGAGCGAATGGCCATTGGCTAAAATTGAAGCTATAAGCATATCAATCATTTCCTTCTGGCCTACAATGACTTTTTCTACTTCGTTTTTAATTAAGGCTATGCCGTCTTTAAGTTCAGAAAGGTCTATTCTGTTCTTAAAGTTAATATCTTCAGTAATATTTTCTGTGGCGTTTGTCTGCTCTTCAGAAGTAGTCTTGCCAGATTCTTCGTTTAGTTCATCATTTAAATGTTCTTCCATAGTTAATCAGTGTAAAAATCTTCAATTGCCTTATTTAATTGTAACAAATCGTCTTCGTTACATTTAGACTTGGATTTTAAATAGGCAATTTTGTTTATTAGTTTTTTTATGTCCTTTTGGTCTTTTCCAGATTTTAAAGATAAGTTCTTTATAAACTTCTCATCTAAAATTTGGGTGTCTAGATAATAGACACGTCTAATATATTCTAGAAAATAGGTGATCTTCTTTTCTATAAGATTATCGTGGTCTTTTGTTTCGTAATAGAGGTTACCTATGGTTTTGGTAAAATCTACCGTTGTGTTTTTTAGTGGTTTTATAACATTAACAATGCGTTGTCTTCGCTTAGCGTTAAAAATCATAAAAATAACTATTGTTATCAATACAAGATACCATGCCCAACGTAATGCAGGTTGACTAAGTAAAAAGCGCAACGGAGAGCTACTTTGTGTTGCACCAAGCTTATTTCTGGAGTCAAAGAATATGGTATCATCACCGAGATACGACATTGCGGCTGCAGCGTATTTTTTATTGTCTTTTTTTAGAAGTTGATAATTGGTAAATACCGCAGGTTGCAGATGAATATAAAAATAGCCCTTTCCCCAAGATGTTTTTATAAAATTGGTATAGGACGAGTCACCAAATTTCTGATAGCCCAATACAGCTGTGTAAGTTGTGTCTATTTTTGAAAAATAGATGTTACTGAGCCCTTTTTCTATGGTAATACTGTCGTTTCTAAATGAAGGATTGGTATAGGTTAAATTGGCTTTTCCTGAAAAGCTGTATTTGTTATCGGTTTCAAAACCTAAAGTATCTTTTAATCGATCCGGAAAATCATTAGCTGAGATAAAGATGTCATTACCGAAAGAAGCAAAATCTAACAGTTCTTGGCCAGAGGTATTATCAAGCCCAGGACGTTCGTCAATAAGCATATAGGTGCCAGTAGCATAATAGGTAGAGTCTTCCCAGTCGTAATAATCATTAAAATACTCATATGGAGTACGCTTAATATCCTTTATGTCACTTTGAGGAAATAATTCCTCTAATTCTTCATAAAAAATGTAAGTACCAAATGGGATTTTGTGTTTTTCGTTATAAGTTTTTTGCCAATTTACAGGTGGAGGAGTAGAAAATTCTATCACTACGATACCTATAAAAAGTAGTACTAAAATGGCAATATATAGTTTTAGCGTTCTGTTCATTAGTTTACGGAGTCTAAAAATTTGTTGAACGCTGTCTTTGCTTTTTGAAATTGATTATTGTCAATATCAAATTCACCATACCAAATATAGTTGTACAGATACGAGGTGTATGAGAATTCTTTTTTCAGTTCATCTGAATTAATTTCATAATAATAATCACTATTGGTTTTTTCTACGTCGTATGCAATAATTTCTGCTTGAGACAGATTTTTTAGTAACCATAAGTAATAATATCTTATGGCTAAACGGTAATTGTTTTCACCTTCAGCTGAAGCTATAAGTGCCTTAAAATCCGCTTCATAAATATTGTTTTCAATATCTGTAACAGGTATAATGCTTTTGTCTGAAGACTTACCAAAAACCCATTTTCCTTCTTTGTTTATAATGGCTTTTACAATAAAGAATACCACCAAAATAAAAATAACGACGTAGAATATCTTTAAAACAATATCTGTGAGATTTGCCGCCTTGGCATCTGTATTAATATCAAATAGGTTTTTAAAAAAATCAGATAACCATTGCTTAAAACGTGTCCACCAACCGTCATTATTAGAAGTACGCTCGTAGATAAAATCGTTGCCAGAATATTTGTCTTTTAAATCTTGGTAACTGCGTTTTTCAATAGGTTCTACATCTTCATATACCGAATCTTGCATTACGTTACTCAATATTTCTGGCGAAGCCAAACCATTTGAGTTCAAAGTAATTCCGAAGAATAAAAAAATTATATATAGATACTTTAACTTACTCACCAGATCCTATAAGGTCTATATCACTTTTAGTATTTATGTTTTCCATATCCTCTTTAAGGCTGTAGAATACTACACCTTGATTTACTTGTACAATGATGTTTAAAAACAAACCGAGTACATACGAGAGAAAGAATATAAGCACCACCATAACCGTTGCAGATTTACTTATTTCCTGAGAGGTTGCTACCGTACCAGAATCTATATTAGTAATCATATCTACGATAAAAATAAAATAAGGTATCATTACGATAATATTCTGAACTATATAGCTCATTAAGAAAAATAAGCCAACACAACCAATGGCAGCCCAAAATTTAGAGGACATTAACGTCCACGAATAACCAAAGCTAGCCCAAATACTCTTTTTACGTTCAATATATTCCATTAAGGTTCCTTGGTAAAATAGACTCACAGCTCCTATAACTAATGGCAGCAGTAAAAACCCGATAATAGTAATTGCTAAAACAAAACTCACTACTCCTGCCAAAATCAAAACCGGTACGGCAACTAAAATAGAACAGATTAAGTAGATGATTATACTGCCAATATTAGCTTTGTACTCATTTATAATATCAGAGGCATTAAAATTTTTACCGTCATTTTTGGCGTATAGTTTTAAATAAATAGGAACAAAAGAATACGAAATAACAGCAGATATTAAGCCTATGGTAACAAAAAGAATAAAAAACAATATAAACATTTCTGCGTTTTCGTTGATGTAGTTTTCAATAGCATTCTGATTATTGGCAATGCCGCCAAAAACAATTTCGGTATAAAATTTACCAAAGAAATATCCCAATACCGAAAGTATAAGAATAAATATGCCGTTGATAATCAGAAAATTCTTGTAGAGGTGCTTACCATTTTGTTTTAAAAATGAAAAGGTATCTTGAAAGAACTCACCAAAACCTCTAGATTTATAAAGTTGCATGGGCCTTTTTTAGTTTAGTGTTTACTACAAACGGATAAATTAAATAGTAAAATGATATTAGACTTAGGGTGCTTAAAATAATACCAACACTCAACCAATTTGGCATTGTGTTAGAATAGCGAGTAACATAGCCCTCTAAAAAGCCAGCAGCAACAGTAAAAGGAAATGTACTTATTAAAATCTTTACTCCGTTTTTAACTCCCATTTTAAAAGAGATAAGCCTAGAGTATGTTTTAGGAAATAGAATACTAGCTCCCAGAATGAGTCCTGCTGCACCTTCAATAACAATAGCAAAAATTTCCATAGAACCATGTATCCAAATCCCTCTTACACTTTCCCATAAAACACCCTCTTGATAAAAGAAATACTGAAAAGAACCTACCATGATGAAGTTAAGAAGCATAACATATACCGTACCCAAACCGGCAAACACACCATACAAAAAGGCTTGTATGCCAACATAGAGGTTGTTTAGAGTAATGCCAATAAAACTTCCCCAATTACTTCCGCTTTTATAAATGGCCACAGGGTCACCAGCTTCAATATTTTCTAGAGTTTCATTAACATAAGCATCGCCTAAAATCAGTCTAACAAAAGCATCATCATAGGCTGCAGAAAGTACACCAATAGCTATAAAACTAAAGGCAATTACAAAAGCGTAAAATACATAGCGTCTGTATTCGTAAACAATTAGAGGGACTTCGGTTTTCCAAAAGTGTACAAATCTATTGGTATCCTCACGTTTGGTTTTATATATTTTTTGAAATGCTCTCGCTGTAAGATTATTTAAATATAGAATTGTCTTACTTTTGGGATAATAGGTTTGAGCATAAGACAAATCATTAACAAGCTGAATGTAGAGTGAAGCGAGTTCATCTGGATTTTTGAGTTGTTTTCCAAAAATAGCTTTTTCAAAATTGAGCCATTTTTGTTTATTTTGCTTGATAAATGCGACTTCTCTCATAGAGAATCAAATTAACATAATTAATGGTAGAGTTACAAATAAATACTACACAAAACGTTAATATAAATTTTGTTGCCGCAAGTGTAGGAGAACGCATCCTGGCGTATCTCATAGACCTTATAATTAAGCTCGCCTATGTTGTTGTTACTTACCAGATTGTTTTCAATGTATTTGAGATAAATGATATGCTAGTAGATAAGGATATGTGGTCTGTTATAGCCGTTATTGTGTCTTTTTATCTACCAGTAGTGTTTTACAGCTTAATTTTTGAAACATTCCTAGATGGACAAACCATTGGAAAACGCATCATGAAGATTAAAGTTGTAAAGATAGACGGTTATCAAGCTTCCATATACGATTATTTGGTACGATGGTTCTTTAGGATTATAGATTTAAACATGTTATCTGGTATTATAGCGTTAATAACTATTGCAACCAGCAAAAAAAGTCAGCGTTTGGGAGATATGACCGCAGGGACTTCTGTAATTACGCTAAAGAATAATGTAAACATTAGCCATACCATTTTAGAAGAGTTGGAAGATGATTATACACCAACATATCCAAACGTTATAAAACTATCGGATAACGATGCACGTATCATTAAAGAGACCTACACAAGAGCTAAGGCAGCTAGAGATTATGAGACTTTAATTAAGTTGCGGCAGAAGATCATTGAGGTTATTGAATTGAAAGACTATAATCAAAACGATATACAATTTATCGACACTATTTTAAAAGACTACAACTACTATACACAAAGCATGTAAGCAGAGAACCAAGTTTGAAGAACAAACTTGTGTGAATCGCTTATGCTGAGCGTAGTCGAAGTATCTCAGAGAACCAAGTTTGAAGAACAAACTTTTGCGAATCGCTTATACTGAGCTTGCCTGCACTGAGCGTTGTCGAAGTGTCGAAGTATCACTAGTGCAAGTTTTGCATAACCAAACTTTTTAGAGTTATTTGTGGTCATTGTTCTGTTAACCTGAACTAGGTTCAGATTCTAAAAAAAAGGAGTATTAGTTGATTTAGATTTTCAAATAATCAGAATGACAGATACTGTTAAGAGATGTAAGTTTAATTATTAAAGATAGATTCCTGTCTGCACAGGAATGAAAACAAATGTTTTTTCAAACCTTAGATATATTAGGAACCATAGCTTTTGCCATTTCTGGTGTGCTTGTAGCGATGCACAAACGTATGGATCCGTTTGGTGTATTAATTATTGCTTTTGTTACGGCCGTTGGTGGCGGAACATTGCGCGATATTATGGTTGGAGTAGAACCTGTATCTTGGATGAGAAACATGACCTTTGTTTACGTTATTATTGCCTCAACTGTTTTTGCTATAGTGTTTAGAAATTACCTTAAACATCTACGACGTTCTCTCTTTTTGTTTGATACTATTGGGATTGGGCTTTACACTGTTGTTGGTATAGAAACAGGTTTAGTAGCAGGATTACACCCAATAATTTGTATAGCACTTGGTACAATGACCGCTTGTTTTGGTGGTGTTACCAGAGATATTCTATGTAACGAAATTCCGGTGATTTTTAGAAAGGAGATCTATGCCACAGCTTGTATTGTTGGTGGTTTGACTTATTTTGCCTTGAGAGAATTTTTAGACGATGAGAACTACCTCTTTATTATAGCTGGTTTTATGGTTATTGTTATCAGATTAATTGCGGTACGTTTTAAGGTGAGTTTGCCGAGTTTGTACAAGCAAGATGAAGAACAGTAAGTTTTATATTTTCTACTTAATTTTCAAGTTCTGAAAGTAAATCTTTAGTATTTAGTGGTCTTGTATACATGTCTAAATTCCCATCAGATTTTTTTGGCCAGAGTTCCTTGGGCCTGTCCCAATAGAGTTCAACGCCATTTCCGTCGGGATCGTCTAAATAAATAGCTTCAGAAACACCATGATCTGCACTGCCTGTTATCGGATAGTTTTTTTCTAACAACCTATTTACAATCATCGCTAAATCTTTTCTGGTAGGATAGACTATAGCCGTGTGAAACAAACCCACACTTTTTGTTGCTGTTTTTGGTGCATTTTTAGAATACCAGGTATTAAGACCAATATGATGATGGTAACCACCAGCCGAAATAAAAGCAGCATCCTCTCCGTATGTCATGGTGAGTTCAAAACCCAGAAGATTGCAATAAAAGTCTAACGAACGTTGAAGATCTGCTACTTTTAGATGTACATGGCCGATTCTGGTTTGGTTTGGGATTTTATAGTCTTGCATTGTTTGGTAATTATTAATAGTTTTTTTATAAGTAGGCTAGAACTAGCAATAAATTATATACGGTGTTGGCAACAGTTTTTATTTAATTCCGATTAATATTCTTGCTTTTTCGTGATTCGGTGATTTATCTTCTCTCATAGAAATTGCAATTTGTTTAATCCAATAATTTTCGTCTATTATGTTATTATTAGATACCAAATTAGTAATATTTTTTTGCGATGATAATTTCGAAAATGTTTTGGCTAAAGTTTCTTTTGTTAGTTTTAACGATTTTAAATTATCAGGCAAAATATCCAGAGTACAAAACAATGTATAGTACAAATTATATAAACTTTCATAATTCATGTCGTTTGGTAATCTTGTATTAAGATAATCGTAAAGTTTTTCCGAACTATTCATTTTTTTTAATCAGTTTGTTAGGGTCAAATCCATACATAAACTCATTTAATTGTCCATTTGAACTTTCTAATTCGACAATATCCATCAATTCCTCAAAATATGAGCAAACCCTTTCTCGGTCTTCTGTGTCCAATTCCATATAAATTTCCGCAAACCTTGAAAGTCCAATTCCTATTTTTTCTTGATACTTTTTGTCAGTCGGTTTATCAGATTCCGCAACAGTTTTAAAATCAGATGCAACTTGATTGATTTTTTTCGTAAAAATTGGTCGCATTTTTTCGTCCGCAATTCCTGGATAATGATTTTCAGATACGAACTTTTTCTTTGCTATAAATTCCGCAAACTTTTCATTCGCATTTTCAGGTGTTTTCATTTCGGTTACATTTTGTCCGCAAGCAGAAAAGGTTAAAAAGATTATTAAAATTTGAATGTATTTCGTCATTTTGTATTATACTGAAATAGGTTGACTCTTTTTTGTGTATTATACTCAAATTGTTGCCAACGGTCTCGTATAACCGTCAGTTACGGATTTAAAGTTAATGATTTTCGGTTAAGAACTGACGTTAGCAATTCCGAGTGGATTCGGACGTAGTCGAATCCGCCGTAATTTCGGTTATACATTGTTACAAGCTGGCTTTTCTCCATTTAAACAGCATTACTCTTTTCCGGTTTTCAATGTCATTAACACGTACAGCAGTCACATCCTCAATTCGGTAAATTACTGTTCCTTCGTCTTCTCCCATTTTTCCAACGCAATGCAGAATCAAGTCCGATTCAGATAGTTTGGTAATGAATCCAGAAAAATAATCAGAACCATTAATTTCCAAGCGAGCAATTCGGTCAGTTCCTTCGAGTTGTTTTAATATTCCAGTTTGCCATTCCTCGTCATTGTTTAATTCTAATTCAAATTTTTCGTCTTTATCAAGTTCCGATGAATAGTCAATCAGACATTGCATTGCTTTTGCGTAATCATCGTCAAAGTCAACACTTTTTATGTTTTCGATTCGCTCAATAATAATTCCGTCCGATTTTCCATATTTAGTATAGTGTTGTATTGTAACTAATTCTTCATTATAATCTTTCACATATCCAGCCCAAAATCCGTCATCTTCATTATATTTCCAAATTCCGATAATTTCTTTGTTCTCTTTTGATTTCTTTAAAATCTCAAATAATATACTTTCGCTCATTGTTTGGTTTAGCTTGCTTGTAACAAATGGATATACATATTACGTATATCCAACTTATATGTTTATAATGAACAATTTAAAAAAATAATAGTACTTCTTCTCAATAACTATAAATAAAAAGCCATCACAATTAGTGATGGCTTTTAAATCTATATTTAAAACATCTTAATTCTTAGGAACAGGAAACCCTCTGTCGCGCATTAAAGCTTCAATCTTAGCATCACGTCCTCTGAATAGTCGGTAAGCTTCAGCAGGATCCATAGCATTGCGTGGCGCAAATAAATAGGTCACTAACTTTTTGGCAACGTCCTTATCATAAAAACCATCTGGTGCTTCTTTAAAGGCTTCAGAGGCATCACTTGTTAAAACATCTGCCCACATATAACCATAATAGGCTGTTGCATAACCTTCGCCGGAGAACACATGTCCAAAATGTGGCGTTCTGTGACGCATTGGGATTTCTTCTGGCATGTTGAGCTCGGCTAAAGTCTCACGTTCAAATTGGTCAACGTCGATATTCTCGGGATCAGCAAGATGAATTTTCATATCGATTAAAGCTGAAGCCAAATATTCCGTTGTACCAAATCCTTGATTGAAG
>JASBSA010000150.1 GCA_030149175.1 Winogradskyella sp.
ATCTTTCACAAGAAATACTGCCGAAAACACAAGTCACTTTTACCAAAGCGTTGCAAGCGGAATGGCAACTAAACTGTTTGTAAAAAACCTACTTAACCAAACATCGGTGTGTTTTGATACCGAAACTACGGGCTTAAATCCCTTAACTGCAGAATTGGTTGGGATCGCGTTTTCTTGGGAAACTGGCAAAGGATTTTACTTACCTTTTCCTGAAAACAAAGATGAAGCACAAGAATTAATTGAAGAATTACGTCCGTTTTTTGAAGCCGAAAACATTCAGAAAATAGGTCAGAATTTAAAATACGACATCAAGGTTTTAGCTAAATATAACATCGAAGTTAAAGGACCTTTATTCGACACCATGTTAGCGCACTATTTGATTAATCCAGACATGCGTCACAACATGGATGTGCTATCAGAAACATATCTAAACTACTCGCCTATTTCCATTGAAACTTTGATTGGCAAAAAAGGTAAAAATCAATTATCTATGCGAGATGTTCCATTAGATAAACAAACCGAATATGCTGTAGAAGATGCCGATATCACACTTCAACTTAAAGAACATTTTGAAAAAGAGTTAGGCGAAGCCAACACACAAAAATTGTTTGATGAGATTGAAATCCCGTTACTACGCGTTTTAGCTGCGATGGAATTGGAAGGCATCAACCTTGACAAAGACTTTTTAAATAGCTTATCAGAGCAATTAAATACTGATATTGCCAATTTAGAAAAAAACATTTACGAAGCTGCTGGCGAAGAATTTAACATTGCATCACCTAAGCAATTAGGTGTTATTTTATTTGAAAAAATGAAATTGGTAGACAAGCCAAAAAAGACCAAAACTGGGCAATATTCTACCGCAGAAGACGTGTTGAGTTACTTAGCAAAAGACCATGAAATAATCCAAAATATTCTTGATTTTAGAGGTTTATCAAAACTAAAAAGCACCTATGTAGATGCATTACCGCTTCAAGTTGAAGAAGCTACTGGTCGCGTACACACAGACTATATGCAAACTGTTGCAGCAACTGGTCGTTTAAGTAGTAATAACCCTAATTTACAGAACATTCCTATTCGTACAGAACGTGGAAGACAAGTACGAAAAGCGTTTGTGCCTCGTAACGAAGATTACACCTTATTAGCTGCCGATTATTCTCAAATTGAATTACGTATTATCGCAGCGTTAAGCGAGGAAGAAACGATGATTGAAGCCTTTAAACATGGCGAAGATATTCACGCATCAACCGCTTCAAAAGTATTTAATGTTGCTATTGAAGACGTGACTAGAGAGCAACGTAGCAATGCAAAAACGGTGAATTTCGGGATTATTTATGGTGTCTCGGCATTCGGTTTAAGTAACCAAACCGATTTATCGCGTAGCGAAGCTAAAGAGCTAATTGACACGTATTATGAAACCTATCCAAAGCTTAAAAACTACATTAGCAAACAAGTCGATTTTGCGCGTGATCATGGTTATGTGCAGACGGTTTTAGGCAGACGCCGATATTTAAAAGATATCAATTCTAGAAATGCGGTTGTTCGTGGTGCAGCAGAACGAAATGCAGTAAATGCACCTATTCAAGGTAGTGCTGCAGACATCATCAAACTAGCGATGATTAATATTTATAATAAATTAGAAGCTGGCAACTACAAAACCAAAATGCTACTACAAGTACATGATGAATTGGTATTCGATGTATACAAACCAGAACTAGAAGACATTTCAAAACTCATAAAAACCGAAATGGAAAATGCGTTTAAGCTTTCTGTTCCTTTAGATGTTGAAATTGGTCTTGGTGATAACTGGTTAGAAGCGCATTAAATAATTACCTTATGAAGATTTAATATTCAGCAGAGTAATGTCTCCTAAAGAGTACATTACTATGCTTCTAATAAAAATTATAAAAACAAGAAAAATTACTTACGTTTTTTCTTCTTATACTTCACCTTATCCTTTCGCTGATTAAAAGGTACCGCATCGTTAAAGGTATGTTTTGGTTTACCTGGCTTATTTTTGCGCCATTTTTCGGTTTTCTCTGGAAGCAAAACTTTTAGTAAATCTTGTCTTCCTAATTTATTAAGCGTGTTTTTAATCCAAGCTTTATTTTCATCTTTATACCAAAAGAAAAAACGATGTTGTTCGTCCTTTTCTTTTCTGGTTTTTGGCGTGTTTACTTTTTTAAGTGTGTACGGATGGTAACCACTATAATAAATTACTGTTGCAACCGTCATTGGTGTTGGCGTAAAGCCTTGTACTTGCTCTAATTGAAAGCCCATATCTTTAGTTTCGGCAGCAAGATTTGCCATATCTTCAACTTCGCAAGCAGGATGATTAGAGATAAAATACGGAATTAACTGTAAGTTTAGTTTATTCTTAATATTGATTTTATCAAAACGTTCTTTAAACTTATGGAAGTAACTAAAAGACGGTTTTCTCATTAACTTTAATACTGGGTCACTGGTATGTTCTGGTGCTACTTTAAGTCGACCAGAAACGTGCTTAGTCATGACTTCTTCAGTATATGCGTCTAACTCTTTTGGATCAGCGTTTTTATTAAATTCTGGCACCAACATATCATGTCTAATTCCAGAGCCAATAAACGATTTTTTTACCTTCGGATGACTATCAACCGCTTGATACAATTCGGTTAACGGTTTATGTGAGGTATCTAAATTACTACAAATGACTGGCGAAATACAACTTGGTGCCACACATTTATCACAAATGGCTTGTACTTTACCTTTCATTTGGTACATGTTTGCACTTGGACCACCAATATCAGATAAATACCCTTTGAAATCTGGCATATTCGCCACCGTATCAACTTCCTTTAAAATGGATTCTTTACTACGTGATGCAATAAATTTTCCTTGATGTGCCGAAATGGTACAAAAGCTACAACCACCAAAACATCCACGATGAATATTGATGGAAAATTTAATCATTTCGAACGCAGGAATTGGTCCACGTTTGTTGTATTTAGGATGCGGTAAACGCGTGTAAGGTAAATCGAAAGAGGCATCAATTTCTTCCTCGGTCATTGTAGGATATGGCGGATTAATCATCAACATCTTATTTCCTACTTTCTGAAAAATTCGTCTTGCAGCTAACTTATTTGATTCTTGTTCTATAATCTTAAAATTAGATGCGTAAGCCTTTTTATCTTTTAAACAGGTTTCATGCGACGCGATTTCAACATCTTCCCAATTTTTGTTTTTTGGGATATCGTTTTCATCATTAATAAGAATTGCCGTTTGGTTTACGGTATTAATACTTTCAAAAGGTACACCTCGTTCTAGCAAACGTACAATTTCACGTAATGGTTGTTCTCCCATTCCGTATACCAACATGTCTGCTTTAGAGGTTTCTAAAATGGTTGGCATCAACTGGTCGCTCCAATAATCGTAATGTGTGACACGACGTAATGAACCTTCAATGCCACCAATTAAAACTGGTGTATCTGGCCATTTTTCTTTTAAAATTTTACTGTAAACCGTTGATGCATAATCTGGTCTAAAACCAATTTCGCCATTAGGCGTGTAGGCATCTTTATCGCGACGTTTTTTATTGGCGTTATAGTTGCTAATCATAGGATCCATGCAACCGCCAGTAACACCGAAGAATAAACGTGGCTTACCCAACTTAACAAAATCCTGAAGATTATCGTTAACATTTGGTTGCGGTACGATAGCCACACGCAAACCCATACTTTCTAACAAACGTCCGATTACTGCAGGACCAAACGTTGGGTGATCTACATAGGCATCTCCGCTAAACAGGATAACATCTAGGTATTCCCATCCGCGAATTTTTACCTCTTTATTTGTGGTAGGCAACCAACTAGAAAGTCTTAATTCTTCTTGCATAACGGCACAAAGGTAGTTAGAAAATGCATTCGTTCGTTCTAAAGATTGTTAATTAGTGGTAGAGAATTCGATGAACTTCATATTATAGATTCTCTTTTTTGAAGTAATTTTGCATCTTGAAAGTTATCATGAGCATCATTTCAACAGATATATCAAAAGCCGTAGAACTTCTTAATAATGAAGAACTTGTTGCTATACCAACCGAAACGGTTTATGGTTTAGCTGGTAACATCTTTTCAGAAAAAGCAGTGAAAGCAATTTTTGAAACTAAAGAGCGTCCGTTTTTTAATCCCTTAATTGTTCATATTCCTAACATAAATTATTTAGACACTATTGTTGAAACGATTCCTGAAAAAGCAAAACTATTAGCTGAAGCTTTTTGGCCTGGACCAATAACATTGGTTTTAAAAAAGAAATCTATAATTCCTGATTTAATTACTGGTGGTAAAGACACAGTTGCTGTTAGAGTTCCGAATCACCCTCTTACCTTAGACCTTTTAGGCAAATTAGATTTTCCACTTGCCGCACCCAGCGCAAACCCTTTCAATAGAATAAGCCCAACAAAAGCTGAGCACGTAGAAAGCTATTTTAAGGATAAAATAAAAATGGTTTTAGATGGTGGAGCTTGTAAAAGCGGCATTGAGTCTACAATTATTGGTTTTGAAAATGGAGAACCTATTATATACAGGCTGGGCTCTACTCCTATTGAAGCTATTGAAGCTGTAGTAGGAACCATTGAAGTTAAAAATAAAAAAGAAGTTGCGCCTGATGCACCAGGAATGTTAGAACGTCATTATGCCCCAAAAACCAAAACCATTCTTACAAGTCATCTTAAAGAAGCTGTTGAGGCAAACAAAAATCTGCGTATAGGGCTTTTAACTTATAATGATATTTTGAATGATGATGCTATTCATTTCAAAATTGTGTTATCCGAAGGTAAAAATCTTGAAGAAGCCGCTTCAAAACTGTATGATGCTTTACATCAGTTGGATCAACAAGACTTAGATCTTATTATTGCAGAACGTCTTCCTGATTATGGCTTAGGAAAATCCATAAACGATAGACTTACTAGAGCAACTAAAAGCTAAGGTTTATCATTATTTAAAATCAAAAAAATCCTTAACTTAAGTGATATAATTTAGTTTACCATAAAGCTTAATGTTATGAAAAATATATTACTCCCAATAGATTTTAATGGAAATGAGACGCTTTTACTAGATAAAGCCACTGAAATAGGTAAAACCTTTAATTCAAAAGTTTGGTTGATACATGTTGCCTCACCAGACCCTGATTTTGTAGGTTATGATGCAGGACCTCAATTTATAAGAGATAATAGAGCTAGTGAGTTGCGAGAAGAGCATCAAAAACTCCAAGATTTTGCTAAAAAATTGACAACAGAAAATATTGAATGTGAAGCTCTTTTAATCCAAGGTAGTACCGTAGAAACTATATTGAAAAAAACAGAGAAATTGAATATTGATCTAATTATTATTGGTCATGAAGCATACGGCTTTTTTCATAAAGCACTATTTGGAAGTGTTTCTGAAAGTTTGGTAAAAAAATCTAATATTCCCATCCTAGTTGTTCCTCTAGATTGATTCTATTTTTTAACCGAGCCTAACATCTCTGATTTTCAGCTTAAAAAAAACCTTCACCAAGATTTGCCAATCCAATTGTTTGTCGTAAATTTGCAAACTCTTTTTCGGAAGAGAATTGTTTAATCTTTTGTGCCTTGTGCACAATAATAAATCAAATTAGTGTGGATACATTAAGCTACAAAACAGTTTCCGCTAACAAAGCTACCGTCAACAAGGAGTGGGTTTTAGTTGATGCTGAAGGACAAACTTTAGGTCGCTTAGCCTCAAAAGTAGCTAAACTTTTAAGAGGTAAGCACAAGCCTAACTTTACGCCACACGTTGATTGCGGTGACAACGTAATTGTTGTAAACGCTGAAAAAATCAACTTAACTGGTAACAAATGGACTGATAAAAGTTATATCCGTCACACAGGTTATCCAGGTGGTCAAAGAAGCTTGACTGCTACTGAGATGTTTGAGAAAGACCCAACCAGATTAGTAGAAAAGTCAGTAAAAGGAATGTTACCTAAAAACAAATTAGGTGCTACTCTTTTTAGAAACTTAACTGTTGTTGCTGGTGCTGAGCATGCTCATGAAGCTCAAAAACCAAAAACAATTAATTTAAACGAATTTAACTAATGGAAGTAATTCACAAAATTGGCCGTAGAAAGACGGCTGTTGCCCGTGT
>JASBSA010000152.1 GCA_030149175.1 Winogradskyella sp.
TTGGAAGCCATTTAGGATTTTGGTTATGGTTTTAAGAGCACGGAAGTGCAATTAAAAATACCTATCGACAGTAAAAGACTTTTTTGGTAGCTTTTTTGGTCACAAAAAAGTACACATAACAAAAAATACAATACCGATAAACAGATTGCCACTACTGACTGTAAACGTCAGTATCGCATTGACACTTTGGTTGTGCTCTGTACTGATATGGTTTATTTTACTATATTTACTTTTATAGCAAACACCAACAATGCCCAAACAGAATACCTTAGTTGACGCTATACAGCAGCTGATATCCTCAATATTGAATGCTTTGGGACATCACAGCACTCCCAAGCGTACCTGGCATCAACATGTTGTGCCCTATCAAGATGGTTGGGCAGTACGTCGGGAGGGCAACCAGCGGGTTACCTCTAAACATCGTAAGCAAGGTACGGCCATACGCAAGGCCAAAACCCTTGCCAAGCGCTATAATGCCGATGTTATTATTCACCGTGCCAATGGAGGCATACGCAAGCGGTTTAGTTACCGATAAGCTAAAACAAAAAAAGGCTGGGATATGCTAGTCTGGCACCATGTGCGTACTTAGCCCCAGCCAAAAAACCAAAGGGTTTTGACTAATGCTATAGCCGTAACGTCTCATTTGCGTTAAAGTCCATGCTTTAGCTTTCTGCTAAGATACAAAACTACTTTTTTAACCCTTTATGGAGTTTTTTAAAACATTCATCTAATTATGGATAGAATTATGTCGGTAATTTATATCTTATTCTCAATTCCTTAAGTGCCGTTGTTGTAACGGTAGTAGATTACATAATTCGTTGTTGACCGCATCGTATAGCCATATACCCAATATTGGGTATGGTGTGCTATGGAGGATGCTTTTAAATTTGAGTATTAACCAACTAAACTATACGGATTATGAAAATTAATTTTATCGTTCTTCTAATTACTTGCTGTTCCTTTTTAATAACTAATGCACAAGGACCCAGACTACAATTAACAGGAAATGAATCCTTTATTCAAAAAGGGAATATAGACACAGACCTATTAACTTCGCTTATTCAGCAAAAACAAGAAGAAGTTAAACAGCGTGTATTCAGAAATACCATTATCCGTCAATTTAACAAAAGCTCATATACCAAACGCCTTAATAATTTTACCACCTATAACTATCTATACAACCTTATGGATGTCTTAACCAGTGGCAAAAATAAAACGGTAATGACCAAACAAATTATAGAACGCTCGGCAGAATTTGCCGTAGTCTATGGCATTATATTAATTGCTGATACGGATTTAAATGAAAATGCCAAGGTGCAATTCGAGGGACTACGTGGTACAAGCATACCAGTAGATAAGGTTAAGGAATTTAATATCAGAATAGATATGTGCTTGGACATTTTGATGCATGATGAAAGCGAGTTATTAAAGCAATTCAATTTTAAGGAAACCTTACAAAATAATAAATATTACAAGTCTTGGTATACTAATGACAATAGCTATTTAAAAGCTTTAGAAGAAGATAACGGCGCCAATAAAGACGAGTGGCTAAATAGAAGAAATACTTTAAAAGATAAAATAGATGCCTTCATTGCAAATCTAGAAAATCTTGAAAAGGTCTTTAACTATATTAAACAAGACGATAACCTAAAAACTAAATTAAATGCTATAATAGAAGCACTTATATCTGGCACTTCAGAAGATGTGAGCAATGTACTTTCAAGCATAGAGACCGAGTTATCGATAACGGTTCCTGCAACATTCAAGCAAAACCTACAAGATATCAATACCCTAATGGCAGATAAAGGAGATATAATTATTCAGCTTTATCACTTCTACACAGATTTGGAAAAATCGAGGTTCAAGGATTTCACAATGACCAAAGACCAATATAATGCTATGAAGTTTATTCTCTTGGAGTTTATAGACTTAGCACGTAACCAATACATAAATAATGATGTTATCTCTAGTATATTGGAGTTTATGTTAGAGAATACCCTTATTGAATATACATCAGTCCAAGGCTTGTCCATTCTGGCCGAAACTGCTGAGGAGAACCCAGATAACGCAAAAGGCTATTTATACTTAGATATACCATCGCTTATTTCTGCAATTGATGCCAATTTCGGTTCCATAAAAAGAAAAGGTATTTTAAATTATGTCACACCTTTTTTTAGTATAGGTACTAATTATGCCTCTTTTGAAGACAACAACGGATTGTCATCAGAAGGCGAGGACATCAACGGTTTGTATTTTGCCTCAGAAAAACTAGGGCTAAAATGGAAAATCTGGAATTGGAAATACACCCACAGTTTTGAAGCTGGTGAGGCCTTTAACTATTATGGCTATAAAAAAAGAAAGTGGAACAGACCTCAACAAGAACCTTTGCTAAGTGATTTATATGTAATGGCTTATGGTTCTGGGTTGTTGTACAATTTAGTGGATTTAAAGTCTGAGGATGGGTTTAACTATGCCATATTTGGTGCTGGTTTAGGTATTACATTTTTTAACGGCTTATCCTTAAATGTAGGTTATGCAAGCCCACTGGTAGATAAAAAACTAGATAATGGCTTTGTCAACGTAGGACTAGATATTCCAATCATTGAATATATATCTGCTTTGACTAAAAAAAACAAATAGGTAATCACGTAACTGTGGTTATTAAATGAAATGTAATACTCTATTATAGCTAAAACCATGCAAACAAAAAACCTCCAACACTCAGATTACCGTATCCGTAAGCTTATAGGTACATTGGGCTTAACATTACCCATAGCCTTGCCCGTCGCAAAATGGGATGTTTTGGCATCCATAAGCCATTATTATTACGACACCTTATCGTCATTACTTTTCATTATCATTCTCTCGGCATTTGGACTGTTCTTATTATCCTATAAAGGCTATACCATAGACCCATCTACTGAGAAGATCAGTGACGATGTTCTCACCAACATTGGCGGCTTGGCCGCTTTGGTTGTTGTAATGGTGCCAACCATGTGTGGTGATAGTATGAATGGTGAGATTGAAAAACTGTGTACAGATAGGGATTACCCCTTATTTGGGCACATGGACGAAACTGCCAATACCATTCACTTGGTTGCCGCTGGTATCTTTATTTTGTGTATGGGCTGGATGTCCCGCTACAAATTTACCCGTGGCTCAGACGATGGTAATTACAAATTGTACAAATGGTGTGGCAATGCCGTATTCATTTCTGTGGCCTTAATACTTGTATGTATTGGCATTGAGCACTTTATCACTAAGGAGTTTATTATCCATAATTACTACGTTTATATTTTTGAGACTACAGCAGTAATACCCTTTGGCGTATCGTGGTTGGTAAAAGGTAAAGCCATAGACGATGTTAAGTCCATGACCAAAAGAATGTTTGGCGGTAGTAAAAACAACTAAAAAAAGGCTGGGATCTGCAGGTTTATACAATGTACGCAGCCTGCCCCAGCCAAAAACCATTGGGTTATGCTAAAGCCATTGCCTTATACGGATACAGTCCGTTAGGTACTACACTTTAGCTTTATGCCAAGTTGCACATTCTTGATATAACTCGCAAACTTCGACTTGGTAGCGTAAATATAAAGTAATGTTTTCTACACTTGTACTCAATTTGGTATGGAAATTATGTATGCTTTTCCTATCTTTAAATCCCCTTAATTAATTTCTCGTTGACCCAAATGTTTTAAACTAAAGTGTTTCGAAAAGCACAAACTTTTCGTTAAGAAACTATGGCATTATTTCAAAACTCTGTACTCAATAAATATTTAAAAGGATTAGATAAACAAAACCTCAATGACGCTTACGAGCGCTTTACGAGCCATTTTCACAATCCAACCATTCAAGAAAACATACGCAATAATAAAGAAGAACAATACCAAGGAGAGTTTCTGATAGACCTTTTTGTAGACGTTTTGGGCTATACCAAAAACCCAACGCCAGATTTTAACCTCACCACGGAACTGAAGAACATCAAAGGCTCTAAAAAAACCGATGGCGCCATTCTAAAAGGAGACAAAGCCCTAGCTGTTATTGAACTGAAAGGCACAAACACCACCGATTTAAGCAAAGTAGAAACCCAAGCCTTTGGCTACAAAAACAACCAACCAGGTTGTAACTACGTTATTACTTCCAATTTTGAGAAGTTACGTTTTTACATTGACAATGCCGTTGACTTTGAAGAATTCAATCTGTTTCAATTGTCTAAAGAACGTTTTGAAATACTTTGGCTCTGCCTATCATCAGACTATCTGTTAAAGGATAGTCCCAAAAAGATTAAAGATGAATCCTTAACCCAAGAGGAAAACGTTACCAAAAAACTCTACAAAGATTACGCATCGTTTAGAAACGAGATTTTTGATGCCATACAAAAAGAAAATCCCGAATACGACAAACTCACCTTATTCAAAAAGACACAGAAACTGCTAGACCGTTTTCTGTTTATCTTTTTTGCAGAAGACAGGTTGTTATTGCCACCAAACTCTATCCGTTCCATCGTTAACCAATGGACGGATTTACGCGATAAGTATGACGCCTACGTCCCGTTATACAATCGGTTTAAAAAGTACTTTGAGTATATGAACACTGGCCACAAAGGCCAACAACACGACATTTTTGCATACAATGGTGGCTTGTTTGCACCAGACGATGTTTTAGATCACATTACAATCAATGACGATTTACTACACAAACATACCCTAAACTTAAGCAACTACGATTTTGAAAGCGAGGTCAGCGTTAATATCCTTGGGCACATCTTTGAACATTCGTTAAACGACATCGACGAGATACAAGCCGAAATTCAAGGCACTACAACCGAGCAAAGCAAAACCAAGCGCAAAAAAGACGGAGTCTTCTACACACCAAAATACATTACCAAATACATTGTAGATAATACCGTTGGCAAACTGTGTGAAGAAAAAAAGGCAGAACTAGATATATCAGACGAGACCTACCAACCCGCAAAACAGCGAAGCAGAAAAAGACTAAAAGCATTACAAACCTATAGAGATTGGCTGTTGCAACTCACCATTTGCGACCCAGCCTGTGGTAGTGGGGCGTTTTTAAACCAAGCCTTAGAGTTTTTAATAGCAGAGCATGCCTATATAGACGAACTCTCTGCCAAGTACAATAAAGATGCCTTAATACTAAGCGATGTAGAAAACGCCATTTTAGAAAACAACCTGTTTGGTGTAGATATCAATGAAGAAAGTGTAGAGATTGCCAAGCTATCATTGTGGTTGCGTACCGCACAAAAAGGCAGAAAGCTCACCGCATTAAACAATAATATTAAATGTGGTAACTCTTTAATAGACGACCCAACGGTTGCAGGAGACAAGGCCTTTAATTGGGAAACCGAATTTCCAGAAGTCTTCAACCCGTCATTGCGCGCAAATGCGAAGCAATCTGTAAAAAAGGAACCTGGCTTTGATGTCATTATTGGGAATCCGCCTTATGGTATTTTGATTGACAAGGATTCGCAAAAGTATTACAACGAACATTTTCCTCTTACAAAATATAAAACAAACCTCTACATTCTTTTTATTGAAAGAATGCTCCAAATATTTGATAGAGGCATTGTACATTTTATTATTCCAAAATCATTATTGTTCAATACATATTATGAAGATATTAGAAGAGAGTTAATCAATGTCACAGAGCTAAACGAGATTTATACTATAACGGAAGAAGTATTTGAAGATGCAGATGTAGGAAGCAGTCTATTATTAAAATTTACAATTAAAGAAAAGAATAAAAGACATGATAAATTACGGTTAGTTAGTGCTGATAAAACTGATAATTTTCTTTCTAATTTTAATATAATTGAGAATTATGTTTCACAAGATTTCTTTTTAAGTGTTCCTAACTGTGAAATTTCTGTTATTTCAAGCAATTCACAATCCTTATTAAAAAAATTATATAAACTTAAACAGTTAAAACAATTTTATAGATTAAAAAATGGATTGAATCCTGGAAACATTAAGCATATTTTAATTTCTAATAAAAGAGAGTCAGAGTTTCATAAACCAATTACTTGGGGAAAAGAAATATCACGATATAATATTGTTTGGGGTGGTGATTTTGTCATATACGATGAAAATATAGGAGACAGAATAAGCCTAGATGAAGTGAAGTCAAAAAAGGGTATGAAAAAACAAAATCGCATAGATTTTGCTTTACGAAGTCCAGAACTATTTGAAAACAAAAAGATTCTTGTAAGAAAAACAGGTGATTCTCTGATTGGAAGTCTTGATGAAGATAATTTTTATTTTGATACTCTTGTGCACGGAATTTATCAAAAAGAAGATTACTATACATTAGAATCTTTATTGGCAATAATAAACTCAAACCCTGCTACAAAGTTCTATAGATTATTACATGACATTAAAGGCAAAGTATTTGCCAAAATTAGTTTAGATAATTTAGGATCATTTCCAATACCTGAAGGTCAATTTCATATTCGGAAAAAATTAGATTTAAAGGCAAAAACTCTTTCTCAAACAACTAAAGTATTTGCAGAATTGAGTAGTAGTCTTTTAATGCTATTGAGTGGGAAATTCAGCATTACTAAATTTTCTAAAAAACTACAAAACTGGCACGACTTAGACTTTGGTGAGTTTCTAAAAGAATTAGAAAAAGCACGTAAAAAGGTAGCCAAAGACAATGACACCTCGTACACCAAACTCTCATTAAGCGAAGAAGCTGAATGGATGCAATACTTTAACGAGCAAAAACAAAAAGCACAAGACCTAAAAGCCCAAATCAACCAAACCGATGCAGCAATAGATGCTATGGTCTATGAGTTGTATGGCTTAACAGAAGAAGAGATTGAGATTGTTGAGAATTCTTGAGGTTTACATAAACAGTAGAATTAGATAAAAGTGAAGTAAAATTATCAGTATAGAGGCAAGGATTAAACAAAACAACCAAAAAATAATATGAAAGCAACTTTAAAGTCACTAAGATTTAGAGATCCAAAAACAGGCGATGAGTGCAGTATTGAACTCGGTTTTGATACCTTATCAATATTAGATGATACCATTGAGTTTGAGATCAGAGGTTGGTATTATCACCGTAGGGAAAACTTTAGAACCGAGGAAAGCTTTACAGTATTGTACAATGCCAACGACAATTGTATTTATATAAAACGATTTGGTGAAAAAGATGTTGCTAAAATCAATTTAGAGGATAGGCCATACAGAAATGAACAAAATACGTTGCCAAATGATTTTGAAAACCTCGAAGGGCCACAAGCATTTGATGCGGTCTGCAAGTTAATGGACGATAGCTCTGAATTAGAGCGTATTATAAAAGGCATACCTGCTGTAGATCCTATATTTGGGTGTATTATAAAGTCGGGCATATCTACCACTGTTGGGCAAATTGTAAAGTGTAGTAAAACGGTAGCAAAAGACTCTAAACTACGCCAAAAAATTCGTGATATCCTAAGGTGTTTGGGAGTAAACAAATTGAGCATGTTGGCTCAATTTACCATGCGTGCTATTAGGTGTATGTTGATGGCAGGTTGGGATATTTTTTAATAGCACCAAGTATATAATATGAAACAACGTAAAGCAAATAACATATGCTTTAGGCTTTTTATAATAGTTACTCTAACATTCTTGGTAAGTTGTGGGGTATTTGTTAAGCGCCCTATCTATAAAGAAAAGCCATTGGTGCAAAGAATTGTAAAGGATTCTATATTTTGTTATCAAGATAGTACGTACAATTTTATAGACTATCGCAAAAATGACACGTCTAAGTATATTGTAATTGCGATGCATGGTTTGGGTGCTCATGCAGTTTCTTTTTCATATTTACAGAATTTTCTAGATGAGCAAAATATAGCTTCTTTAGCTATGGATTTAAGAGGGTTTGGGCATTGGCCCAAGCAAAAGGGAGATGTTAAAAATATAGGTTTGCAATTAGAGGATGTACATCAACTTATTCAAAATATTCGTGTAAGACAGCCAGATAAAAAAATAATTTTATTAGGTGAGAGTTTAGGGTCTTCATTAGCAATTTGGTATTCGGTACTACATCCTCAAAATGTAGATGGACTAATTTTAACGAGCCTTGTAACTTCGAGCGGCAGCAACGATGTTAAATTTAGTACTGTGCTAAATTTACTTAAGGCTTATGTCTTTAATCCTTCTCAACCCGTAAAGTTAGATTACGATCCTAATATGTATTCCAATGATTCTATTTTTGTAGAATGGGCTTATACCAAAGATACTTTGGGGACTAGAGCTATTAGCCCTAGATATTTAATACAAGCTAATAGGGTTATAAAAAAATCATACAACCAGTTATGCCAATTAAATATGCCCATTCTTATCATGCAAGGGGGCAAAGATGTATTATCTTCTAAAAAAGAAATAAAAGAGCTAATCAATAATTGCAATACATCTACTGAAATAGACTATATATATTATGAAGAAATGAAACATAGTATTGTAAATGATAAGAATAGAGATGTTGCTTTTAAAGCTATAGAACAATGGATTAATAAACACTAATAACCAACTCATATGGAATCAAACAAAAAACATCCAAAAGACTTCAAGGTGTGGACGTATTCAAAATTTTTGGATATTAGCCACTTTCCAATTATCAGAAATATAAAGTGGTTAATAAGTTTAGTATTTATTGAAGCTGCACCTAAGGTTCCGATTAGTCTCAAAAGATCATTTACAGGTACAAGCGGTAAACAAGCTTTTTTTATAGGTTTTGTTTTGGCATTGGTTTTTTGTTTGGTCATTAATGTAATATGGACATATTTTAACGGTACTTTGTTCCCTTCGGATTCTGAAAATCCTGAGATGCTTTATTTCTATAAAGACTATTGGAACTTAATATTATATACATTGGTCTGTCCAACTTATGTAGGGCTTACGTGTTGGCTAGTTGTAGTTGTTGTAAAAGGATGGGGTGATATCAAAGACTTTAGAGATAATGAAACTGAAATAGATAATGAAGTCATAGAGCCAAGGTCTAAATTTGGTTATTTAAAAGCTATTTTTCTAGGGTTTTTGATTTTATCAGTTGCGTTTGCTTTAACTACCAATTATATAAATGATATTGAGAAACTAGCTAATAATACAGAAAAGGTCTTTGAAAGCACAGGGGATTTAGTCAATAGTAAAGTAAAATACTATTGGTTTTTTACTGAAGATAAAAATGGAGATTATAAATTAGGGTCGTTAGGTGTTTACTATTTCTTACTTAATTATTCATTATTAATGATAACATTAATAGCTTTAACGTTTTTCATGTCTATTTATAAAATAATGATGGGTGTCGGTAAAGCACTAGAAACAAAACAGACTATTGGGAAATTAGATTTTATGACTCTAAAGACAAAACTAGCTGCTTTCACAGAGGCTTATATACTTGCTAAAGGTTTGGTAGTGGTTTATATAATTAACATTATAATATGGATACAGTCACCATTAGGTGAAAATGCAACGGATCAAAATATACAAGTTGCTGTTATTTTAATGGGCATTATAGGTGTATTTATGGTATCAATTCCTCGATATTATGTAGAGTTACAATGGTACAGACTCAAAAATAAGTCCAATTTAGAGAATACAGCTAATTTAGATTACGAAGACCTCAGACCATTTTGGATGAATTATGTTGCAACAGTTTGTGATTCCTTATTCATCGGAGGTTTTATATTGAGTTATGGTAAATATGCATTTGGTTAAAAAAATCCCGCACAGCAAAACCATACGGGATATCAAATTAAAATAAGCTAAGTTAGCCAAAAGCCAAAAGCCAAAAGCCAACAGCAGTTATAGTCACAAAACATCATTACATCAACAAACCAAAATCATTAAATGATCTTGTAATTCCGACAAAGTCGGAAACTGCTGTCAGCAGTATATATAAACAAAATCCGTTAAAAATGGCTGAAGCCTTGGAAGCCATTTAGGATTTTGGTTATGGTTTTAAGAGCACCGTAGTGCTATTAAAAATACCTTTGACAGCAAAGCACTTTTTGGTTCGTTTTTGGTGCATCAAAAATGAACGTAACCAAAAAAATCCCGCACAGCAAAACCATACGGGATCAAATTAAAGAATCTAAAACTCTAATAATCTAAAGCTCTAAACGTCTAAACATCTACCTACCCAGCAACAGCAATTTTCATACTATGGCCTTGCGCCAACTCGTACAAATCACCATTAACCTCTTGGTAAAATACAATACCAGTGGCACCATATAGCGCAGTAGTAACAGGTATAGGAGCATAGGCCGTTAAATCAACAACCAAATCAGTAGCAGCACCAACCATACCACCAAGGGCAATAGCATCGCTATATACAATATCTCCAACACCATTCGGAGTATCCTCAACAGGCTCATACAACTTAGTAGCAGGTTCCCACTCATAATTGCTCACATACCCAGCTGCTAAAACCAACTTACAATGGGTAGCACCAGTTGGGATATCAATGTAATTTGTGGTTTCAAAATCGGGTATATTCCACGTAACTTTATCCTTACCAGCACTTAGGGTTGGTCCGGTAGAAGGTGCGTTAAACTGACTATCAAAATGCTTAAACTTATTAAAGTTAAAACCAATAAAAGACTCCGTATTATCAACAAGGTTTATATTACGCTGTCCACGCAAACCAGCACCCGAGTTCATCAGTCGACGTATCGCACCAGCTACCCTGCTGCTAATTTGGGAGTCTGCAACAACCCTAAGAATAGAAGCAAAACTCTCTCTAAAACTTTTACCACATCGGTTTGCGCCTGCAAACTCCTGCATGTTCTCACGAGTACGCTGGTACTCTGGCGAGTGCATAATACGGTTTCTACTTACCTGACTCTTTGTTTTCACAAAGTTCTGACCATCTTTTCTGTAAAAGGTCAACCCCTCTAGGGTACCTTCCAATCTAACAAATGAATTATTTCTTGCCATAATATAAATGATTTAGGACATAGCTCAGCAATGGCATATATGCTAAGCACATCTGGTTAAAATTTACCCAGACTCGTTCTGGGGTATAGTTAAGGAATTAAGGGGAATACAGCAGACTATAAATCCGGATTTTACAGTTAGCACATATACGTTGGCTAAACTGCTGTGGGTCAAACATATAAAATTATTTTTTAACCGTTCATCGATTAAAAATATCATATTGTCGATAAAAAATGCATTTCACCGATGATTTTGCAATAAAATACCAAAAACAAATAAGCATTTTAAAATATTAGCAACAACACCCGAATACCAACTAATAATATCATAAAAATGATAATTCGTACAAAAAAGTAATGTTAAGTACCACATTATTAATGAAATAGACATGATACTTCTCTCGTCACTTCGAGTGAATTTTCGACAGCATCTATTGTCATTCCGAGTGCAGCGAAGGAATGCTCTTCAACACTACCACTGTCATTCCGAGGAAGCATGACGAAGGAATCTCATAAAGGGTATGGGTGTCAACAAACAGATTGCCACGCTCGTCCCTCGCTCGCAATGACATTACCATTGTCATTCCGAAGAAGCATGACGAAGGAATCTCTTGAAGGATATAGGTCTCAACAAACAGATTGCCACGGTCGTCCCTCACTCGCAATGACATTCCCATTGTCATTCCGAGGAAGCATGACGAAGGAATCTCATCAACATTACCATTACTATAAAACAGTATCATCAAGACATAATCCGTCATTTCGTGTAAATCTTTCTACAACAATGAGAAAAATTTGTATCAAGAGGTAATTATCTCGTCACTTCGAGTGATTTGAGAGGCACGAACAAATTGTATCGAGAAGCAAGCATCCCAACAGCAAACGTCTGGATGTATCAAGAAGCCCTTTTATTATTGTCATGCTGAATTTATTTCAGCATCTATCATCATTCAAAGCAGTTCCCACTGTCATTCCGAGGAAGCATGACGAAGGAATCTCATGAAGGGTATAGGTATCAACAAACAGATTGCCACGCTCGTCCCTCGCTCGCAATGACATTACCATTGTTACATCTATATTCTATCGCACTTGCAATTCCGACACCGTCGGAAAGCCAACGATTTTAAGAAGTAATGAGCAAGAAATAATATAGAGGATTACATAAAAAGTATTGAAGCATAAAATACAGATAAAAATAGATCATATCCAATCATCAGCGAATGGTGCTTTGCAACTTCCTATAAATCGTTCTGACTTTTTGGTTCGTTTTGTGTCAAGACAAAATGAACGTAAAGAAAGAAATAGACAACAAAGCTTTAAGTTCAATACTAGACTCCGTGTCAAGCCTGCCTATCGGCAGACAGGCACTGAATGACAAAAAAATAATTACAATAACAACAAACAGATTGCCACGCTCGTCCCTCGCTCGCAATGACATTACCATTGTCATTCCGAGGAAGCATGACGAAGGAATCTCATCAACATTACCATTACTATAAAACAGTATCATCAAGACATAATCCGTCATTTCGTTTAAATCTTTCTACAACAATGAGAAAAATTTGTATCGAGAAGCAAATAACGTCAATAAACAAGAATTTCATCAACAAAAACCCTCCAAACCACATCAAGAGCTCCTTCGGCTCTCCTCCGGCTCTCCTTCGGGTCTCCTTCGGGGTTCCTTCGGGTAATGCGGGTATTAAAAGTGTAATTTTCACAGGAAAATATCAAACCAGACATTAAAATAGAAGTAGTAAAAACAGCAGTAGAACACCCTAATGTTAACAAAACGCTAAATCTTTAATATCTAATGGATTAAGACATCTATAACTGCTCTTTACATCGTATCTTTAGTAACACCAAACACCAGTGCTATGAACTCATTACAAAAACTAAGATTACGATTACTAAAGTCCAGGTCAGAGACCGCAACTATACCACCAGCAAAGGGAGATGTATCACCAAAAGCCAAAGACGCCAACAAGACCGTTAAGGACGATGATGCCTTTATGTTTATATAACCCTATGACAACATTAGTGTTTTAATAGGTGTAACAAAATGCTTGGTTAAGACACCTATAGGTATAACAACAGCAAACACTTATGGCATTTATAGATATTAAGCATCAAGCACAGCAAAACCCTAGTCCTAAGTTAAAAGATAAGCTGAGCACTTTGCAACAGCTTCTAACGGAACTACAACAACATAAGTTGCCAGATACTACCATAGACTACATTAACCATCAACTAAGGGAGCTTAATGCTAAGGATACTACAGACCCTAAGTTATACAAAGCTGTTTTCTCTACATACAACACAATTCTTAAATACCTTGAAAAAGAACATAAGCTAGTGCCTAAGGGCTATTATCAAAAGATTTGGATGGTACTGGGCATGTCAATCTTTGGTGTCCCTATGGGAGTTGCCTTTGGTACTACCATGGGTAATATGGCCTTTTTGGGTACAGGCATACCTCTTGGTATGGTAATAGGCATGGCTGTAGGCTCTGGTATGGATAAAAAAGCAGAAAAGGAAGGACGCCAGTTAAACTTTAAGTGAAATGCATTGTAACGAACATGCAAAGTTTATCCTTAAGAGCATTAATAGTCAATTCATAGTATTTATAACACGGTGTTATGGTCGATAAAAGTTAGGCTTAAGATTCCCTAAGCTTCACCGAAATAGGATAGTGGTCACTAAAGCCATTAGCATCAATCTTTTTGCCCATACCACCATAATGTATAGGCACACCATAAGCACCAGGCTTCACCATTTCAGGAAAACGTTCAATACTTACAGAATCTGGCACTATTTTTATAGTACTGTTGCTTTTTAGCATGTTCTCGTTGGCCAAAAACTGATCGAGCATATTAGGTTGATTTCCAAAATAAAAACTAGCCGTTCCATAGTCCATCAAGGGCCACATCAGGTTTAAAAAATAAGGAATACGACCGCGTACCACACGCGCTCTACTGCGTAAAGCTAAGGCAAAGCGTGTTAGCGATTCGTTAAAAGGCTCATCGTTAAAGTCTCCCATAGCCAGTACAGGTGTCTCATCGCCATGGATTTCTCGTATACGTTGATGGAAGTAACTCAGCGTTTCACCAGCAATCTGTCGGTAACCTTCAGACTCATACTGCCCACCACTACGCGACGGCCAGTGGTTGGCAATTACGACTAAACGTTGTTGCCCTTGGCTATGCTTGGTTAAAAAGTTAACCTGAAGAATATCTCGTGTTGCTGTACGGCGTAACACAAAATGGTCAAAAACTTTAGGTTCACCGTTCTCTTCTTCAATAGTAAATAAGTCAGCATCGTAGATAAAGGCAACATCAATACCACGACGGTCATCCGAATCGGCATGCACCAAAGCATAATTACGATTTAAAGCACCCATTTTATCAATCAGTAAGTTGAGTACGTGGGCATTTTCAACCTCACACACCCCAAGAATATCAGGGCCGTTGCCATTATTCATTTGTACTATAATACGGTTGAGTTGTTCTAGTTTCTGATCTAGTTGATGAGGTCCCCAACCTTTAACATCGCTACCAATGGCGCGCTGAAGTTTTTCGGTACGTCTTGGCGAATGCTCAATATCAAAAAGGTTTTCTAAATTCCAGAAGGTAATGTGGTAGTCCATATCGTTTAGTATTTCGGGATACGGCTATTAATTAGGTTAGTAAAAGAGGATGTTTAAAAGTAGTTGTTTTTAGATTGAAATCAAAATTAGTTGACACCGTTGTAAGATTCATTTAGATAGAACAGAAATTTAAAAGAGATTTACTATACTTGTTATTCAAATAACATATTAAACCAGTCTTGCATTTTGATTTCAAAATTATAATCAAGCGTCAGTTCGAGTGATTTTGAAGCATAAAAAATTCTATTCTCGATACAGATTTTACTCATTTTCAATCGTAAAATCCACTCGAATTGACGAATTTTATCAGAATGAATAATAGAATAAAATAAAATAGACAATGAAATTATTAGGAATAGGATCGCGCATCAATCATGCAGAACATGGAAAAGGAGTCGTCACCAATGTCACTTCCAAGCACTATTGGGTGACGTTTATAGACAAAGGTTTAGAAACTCTGGAACTCGATGACGACTTTGAAGTCATCGAGGCTACCGAAGATGATGTTGATACGGTAAGTTTTTATGAGGTTGAAAAAAGTCTAAAGGCGATACTTAAAAAGTGGTCTGATGTTTCTGAAGTCGTTTCCATTGCCGATAAGTGGAAGGGAGGGAAGCTAATCCTAGAGCCAGGTGATACCAACTTACAAAGTAAGGAACTACCAATAGATACGTTTTTTCATAAAATCACCATGGTACGCGATCGCTTACGCGTGATGGAGCAGAAAATCAACTCTAGCAATCTTGATGAACAAGAAAAGATAGACTTACAACAATACATTACTAGAAGTTACGGTAGTCTTACCAGTTTTAATGTTTTGTTTAAGCTAAAGTCACAACAGTTTGTAGGGCAGCGGTCTAAGTAGTAGTTAGTGGTTCGTAGTGGGCAGTAGGTAGTATTCAGCCTCAGTAATTCGATAGTACTATCTAACAGTATTAATCGATTAAAACTTAAGTCCTTTCACTTCTCCCATATCTAATTCAAAAACTAAAAATTTATGGGTTGTTGGTAATTTGGCTCCGCTTTCTGTGGTTGTCCAATGGTTCCAGGAGGCTTCAAGCCCATCAATGGGTAAAATGTCTACCCACATTTGAAAGCTTTTGGGTTTACTGTTTTCGTCTAAATGCCATAAATAGGAATCACCAGGTGTGCTACCACCTTTGGTATAGGTAACGAGTAAGGCTTTTTTACCCTCTTTGGTGGTAACGAGTCTGCGCTCCGTTCCTTTATCAAACACTTTGTAAGGAGCAACCAGCCAAAAGGAATCGTTATTAAAGTAGTTCTGTGCTTTATTAATATACTCTTGTTTTTCGTTACCATTGTATTCTTGGTCACCAGCAAATACTTTGGAGTTGTTTGGATTTCCAAAATCTAAAATAACGGTCATGCCATCCCATGAGACTTCGCAAGTTTGGTCTGTTTTATACCATTTGTAATGATGCCTGCCCTTAAAAGTCCATTCGAGATAATCGGTATTAAGATAGGCTTCCTCGTTTAGGGCATTTAGCATACTAGTGGCTAACTGGTCAGCTTCTGTACCTTGTTGACCAGTTGGTAACTCTTCATTGTATTTTAGGTACATGAATCCAAAGAAGAGGAGTGTAGGAAGCGTGAGGAAAATGATAATGCCTCCAATGATCTTAAGAATGCGTTTTGTTTTATTTTGTTTTACCATGTTATTGGGTTTTCTCAACTTACGTTTTAATAAAATTTGTATTGAAAAGTAATCAAAAGTTCTCGATACAATTTTTCATGATTCAAAATTACTCTAACTGACGTATTAATTAAATGATATGTTCAAAACCATAGTGATTTTATGGTGAAATCATTCATGATATTGTCATGCTGAATTTAGTTCAGCATCTCAACTATTTTTTATCTATAAACAATTCTTTGACTTACTATGTGAAGCCTAAAAGTTATCTTTAATTGCTTCAGCCAAAATCATGGCAGCATTAGGATGATGTCTAAACCATAGTTCTGGTTCCACAAGTTCTAGTTCTGCTAATGCCATACGATTATTATTGTCTTTAAAGATATCTACCCTTGCATATAAAGGCAATTCTTTACAGGCTTTTACAACATGTTCAGCAAATTCAATTTCATCCTCACTAGGTTGGTAATCGTGGACGCTTCCACCAAAGTCATCTTGCACTCTAAAATCACCTGCTTTAGCTTTCTTTAGAATAGCATGCGTAAACTTACCGTTAAATACCATCATTGAGATTTCGCCCTCGGTTACAATGTTTTTTTGAAAGGGTTGAAGCATCATGGCTTCGTTGGCAATAAGTGTTTCATATATACCTTGGTGATTGGCTCTGTTTTCTGGATTTAATTTATAGGTATGTCTTGCTGCACCAGATACGCAGGGTTTCAATACGGTTTCCGTCCAGCCTGTTTCTTTATGCAAGTCTTCGAGTGTACGTTGGTCACCTTTCTCTACAAATAAGGTTTCAGCAATATGAACACCTTTTGTTTTGAGGTCTTGTAGATAATGTTTGTCTAAATTCCAACGTATAATAGCCTCTGAATTATAAAGTGTTGTGACCTTAGAAACACTATTGAGCCATGTTGAAAACACGGGGAAATTATCAAAATAATCCCAAGTCGTTCTAAATAGTACAGCTTTGGTAGAAGACCAATCGAAATCTGGATCGCTCCATGCTAGGCGAATAACTTTTAAGCCCAGTTTTCCTAGAGCATTGACCACTAGGGCATCTTCTACAATGATGTTTTTAGTGTAATCATCTATTTTTGAAGGGTAGGCATACCTATGATCTGTTAGTATAACAAGGTCGTATTTTTGCATCATTTATACAAAGTCTATGAGATCCTGAAACACCTGCCTGTCGGCAGACAGGTGTTCAGGATAACATTTTTGAAGTTCATTAGTTATCATTCTTATACCCTTGCGGTCGTTTCCAACGCACAGGTGCCTTAGGTTCTGGTTTTGGTTCAAATTCATTACCTTTTAACAACTTCATAGCCTCTTGCACTGCACGTTCCAGTTGAGGATCATTTCCTTTAGATGTTTCTTTAGGGTGCTGAATGACTTCAATATCTGGTGCTACACCTTCACCTTCTACGGCCCATTCACCATCAACATCATAGAAACCACCACGAGGTGCTACCATACGACCACCATCAATAAAGCGTGGTGTATCCCAAGTTCCTACGAGTCCACCCCAAGTTCTGGTACCAATTAAAGGCCCTATATTTTTCATTTTGAACATGTATGGCAGTAAGTCACCACCAGAGCCAGCGCGTTCGTTAATGAGCATTACTTTAGGTCCCCAAATACCCGCAATAGGTGTTGTCCATGGACGTTTGTCGCCAGCTTTACTATTAAAATAACCAAATAATTCGCGAGACATAATATCTATCATGTAATCGGCAGCAGAGCCACCTCCATTATTACGTTCGTCTATGACCACTCCTTTTTTATCTTGTTGGGAGAAGTAATACCTGTTGAATGAGGTAAACCCACCACCACCAGTGTTAGGTACATAGACATAAGCCAGTTTTCCATTAGAAAGTTTATCGACTTTGCGTCTGTTACTTTCTATCCATTCTATACTTCTTAAACCACGTTCGTTACTTACTGGTTTTACTAAAATAGTTTTTGCATCAGTAATGCTTGGCTTTGAATTTACAGTGATATTAATTTCTCTGCCAGCTGTTTGCTCTAATAATTCGTAAGGGTTGGTATTGTTATCTAAACGTTTTCCATTAATGGCTAAAATGTAATCCCCTTCATTGACATCAATGCCAGGTTTTGCAAGGGGAGCATCTATGTTAGGATTCCAACGTTCACCAGTATATATTTTTGAAATCTTAAAGTTGCCGTTAACCTTTTCTAAGTCGCAACCCAAAAGACCAACAGGCACACGATCTACATCTGGGAAATCACCACCAGATACGTAAGAGTGTCCCACAGCAACTTCACCACTCATAATATCAACCACATAGTTTAAGTCTGTTCTATGGCGTACATGATCTATCCATGGTGCATACCATTGGTAAACATCGTCCCAAGGTGCGCCATGCACATTATCTACGTACAGGAAGTCTCGCATGTAGCGCCAACCTTCCTTAAAAATTTGATGTGCTTCAGCTTTAGGGTCGAGTTTTATTTTGATATTTATCTTTAGGTTATCCTTTCCTGGTTTTGGTGGAGCAGAAGTGCCTGTTAACACCCAACTGCCATTTTGAGATAAGAGAATGGATTTTCTATCGTCGGATGCCACCATTTGGGAAACACCATCAGCAAAGTCTGTTGCTTTCTCTTTTTCAACATCATAAGAATGTACTTTAAGCCCTCTGGCATTAGGAATGGCCTCTGCCACAAAGACATTGTGCTTTGGCCCTTTTAATAATGCCACATAATTTCTATCCGGTAAATTTAAGGCGACTGCTCGGTCAAAAATACCATCTTCATCTATGGTTACCGTAACCTCATCAGAGGATTTTTTATCGTCTTTTTTGTCGTCTTTTTCATTATCGTTTTCTTCTTTTTTAACATCTTCCATATCGCTTTTAGGAAGATTAGGTGCTTTATCTTCTTTGCTTAGAACTACGGCATATAAACTTCGGGTTAGGTTTGCCGCAGGATCATAGTTGCTCATATCTAGCCAACCACTCTGTAATCCGTAGTTGGTGCTAGCTAATGTATAAAGGTATTTGCCAGAAGCATCCCAAACCGGTGTTATGGCATCTGCAATAGGATCTGTTATTTGGATGGTTTTGTTAGTGTCAATATTATAAGCAAAAATAGCTTTAAAATGACTGTCTTGTTGCTTGGCGTATGCAATCCATTTACTATCTGGCGACCACACCGGATTCATAGAACGGTTAGGATGTGCATATCTATCTGTGTCTACTTTTTTTGTTTTTTTAGTTTCTAGGTTTATCACCCAGATATTATAATGTGTGTCCGTATAGGCAATGTGTTTACCATCTGGAGACCAATCGGGTTGAAAGTAAAACGTTGGATTTGGTAGTGCGATAGCTTCAGCATTTTGACCATTTTGATCTGCCAGCATTAATTGATATTCTCCACTTTTATCTGAAAACCATGCAATCTTATTGCCCTTAGGAGACCATATTGGGTTACGATCTGCCACACCAGGAGAGTTAGTGATGTTGATCCAAGTTCCGTTTTCCTTAGGTACGGTGAAGATTTCACCACGATGTTCGAATACGACACGCTTACCAGTAGGAGAAATATTTGGGTTTATGAGTTGTCTTGCAGAGACATCGTCCCATTTTGTTCTGTAGAAGTTGAGGTCTGCTTTAACTTCAATATTTAATTGGGACGTCTTTCCTGTTGAAGGATTGTAAAGATGTAGATATCCACCTTGTTCATACACGATTTTATCGTTACTGGCATCCAAACTTTTTACATCAAATTTTTTATGAAAGGTGACTTGCTTTTCTTCTTTGGTTGAAGGATTAAATGACCAGATATTCATGGTATAATAGCGTTCGGACATAAAATAGACCAAACCGTTTAACCAAACAGGATCTAAATGACGCTCTTTAGTTGGTTGTGATGTTCTTACTAAATCTTTGGTCTTGAGATTCACGACCCAAATAGGCATTGCTTGTCCACCACGATAGTTTCGCCATTCGGCATCCCAGCCTGTAATTGGCGTATATGCAAGGTGTGTGCCCTCTGGTGACATTTCACCATAAGCCGCTCTCGGAATATCCAAAGCTTCTGGTAAACCTCCATCAGTAGACACTGTAAAAAATTTGTTAGTCATGGTTGGTTGTGCTTCACGACCTGAGCGAAATAGTACTTTGCCATCTGGTGTCCATCCTTGCACAAAATCACCATCAGGATGGTAAGTGAGGCGTTTAGGTTCTCCACCTTCAGATGGCATTACAAACACATCTACATTACCATCGTATTGCGCTGTAAAAGCAATTAGCTTACCATCATTAGAGAAATGTGGGTTAGACTCATAGCCTTCATCACTGGTTAATCTGATGGCTGTTCCTCCTTGTATTGATGCCTTCCATAAATCGTTGGCATACACAAAAACGACATCGTCTCCATGTAATGTTGGTTGTCTTAAGAGTTGTGTCCCTTGCGAAAATGAGAATAGAGAAGCACAAAGTACTGCAAATGCAATATAATTTTTCATGTTTGGTTGATTTAATGAGGTAGGTTAGTTTTAACTTGGTGAAGCTAAAGATAAGACATAGTTGAATTGTATTTTTTAAAACAATGTTAAAACCCAACAGCGGCATCATCACCTCTGTGATCTGCACCGCCTTCTAGTGTACCATCTTTTTGTACTAAAATTCCATCAACTTTACCAATGATAGGTGATCGGGTTTGGTTGATAGTGTAGCCTAATCGTTCTAATTGCTTGATGAGGTTTTTATCGAAAGCATTGGGTTCCATTCTAATTTCATCTGGTAACCATTGATGATGAAAGCGCGGAGCATCTACAGCACTTTGCATGGAGAAGCCAAATTCATGCACATTGATAATGGTCTGCAATACCGAAGTAATAATCGTTGATCCGCCAGGTGTGCCAAGCGTCATGTAAAGTTCGCCTTCTTTCTCTACAATGGTTGGCGTCATAGCACTTAACATTCGTTTTTCTGGTGCAATACTATTGGCTTCAGCACCGATGAGACCATATGTGTTTGGTACTCCTGGTTTGCTGCTAAAGTCGTCCATTTCATTATTGAGAAAAAACCCTAGTTCCTCAACATATAATTTTGAGCCATAAGCACCATTTAATGTTGTGGTAACAGCTATGGCGTTACCGTATTGATCTACAATAGAGTAGTGGGTAGTTTCGTCACTTTCATACCCTATAATTTCACCATAAGATATTTCATTAGAGGGTGTAGGTTTTTGAAACGAAAAGTTATCCATTCGTTTTTCAAGATATACATCGCTCAATAGCGTCTCTGTTGGAATATCCACAAAATCAGGATCGCCTAAATAATAACTACGGTCAGCATACGCGCGTTTTTCTGCTTCGACCATCACCTGAATGGCTTTTAATGAGTTGTGGCCGTAATCATTCAAATCGAAAGGTTCTATCATCTTCATTATTTGTCCTAAACAAATTCCGCCAGATGATGGAGGCGACATGGACGTGATGGTTAAGTCGTTATATTGAAAAGTGATTGGTGTTCGCCATTTGGCTTCGTATTTAGCCAAATCTTCAAGAGTAATGATGCTACCATTAGCGTTTAAATAATCGATTAAAATGTTTGCTGTTTCACCATTGTAAAATTCATCTCTTCCTAGTTCCGAAATTCGCGTTAATGTATTAGCTAGAGCTATATTTTTGATTGTATCTCCAGCTTTAATATTCTTATTAAAAAGGATTTGTTTTTTATTTACGGCTAAAAAAATACTATCATAAGCATTAAAACGCTTAGCTTGTTTTCTAGTAACCGCATAACCATTCTGTGCTAATGCTATAACAGGTTTTAAAATGGTTTTTACATCAAGTTTTCCGAATTTGCGTTGGGCTTCAAAAATTCCGGCAATAGTTCCTGGCACGCCCACAGCCATGCTACCAACTGTGCTAAGATTTTTTATAACATTGCCATTTTCATCAAGATACATGTCTTTGTTAGAGGCCAAAGGAGCTTTTTCTCTATAATCTAAAGCACCTTTACTGCCATCCGCTAGTCTATAAACCAAAAACCCACCTCCTCCAAGGTTGCCAGCATAAGGATAGACCACTGCAAGTGCCATTTCGGTTGCCATCATAGCATCAAAAGCATTACCACCTTGTTTTAAGATTTGAACACCGATTTCTGAAGCTTCTTTTCTGGCGCTCACTACCATTGCTTTTTCAGCAATAGTCCCTTTTTTTATGGTTTTAGGTTGATTTTTACTAGGCTCTTGTTTACATCCAATTAAGATGAAAATTAAGAGTAGGATGCTTATTGTATGCTTCATATACTGAACTGCTTTTCAATTTCGGTTAGCTTGATTTTACTAAAGTCTATAAGTTCTTTAAAAAATGCTGTGAATTCTTCTTCAAATTCTGAATAGAATACTCTGAGCTCATTCGTGGCTTCATTCATTTTAGATTTACCTTTTGTGCGTCTGTTCATGCCATTTAAAACGAGTTGTATACCATCAACTGTAGCATAGCTTAGTAGCCAGTTGCCCTCTATCATAATTGGTGTGAGGTGTTTGAATCGGCTTGGTAAAATGTCAAAATTTTCATTTAAAGTCTGATAAAAATCATCTACATATTTTGCTAAGGGAGTATTTGAGTAGTCTTTCCAGTTTTTTGCCAAAAAATGATCGTAAAAAATATCGACGATGACTCCACTGTAATGCCCATAATTTTCATGTAAACGTTTTGTACTTTGTCTAAAAATAGGATGCGCATCGGTAAATGTATCAATAGCCCTGTGCAACAAGATACCAGCTTGAACTTTTTCTGGATATAATTTGTATTTGTTTCCTCTAATGCCATCGGCAACAAAATTACCTATAGTTACTAGTGTATCATTGCCAGAAAGATATATGTGAGCGAGAAAATTCATAGGTCGAATTTACAAATTCGTAATAACAAAATAGGATTAACATCTTATATTTGCTCAAAATCAAAAATATATGACTTTAATCAAATCTATTTCAGGAATTCGTGGCACCATTGGAGGAAAAGTTGAAGATAACTTAACTCCCATTGACGCAGTAAAATTTGCAGCGGCTTATGGGACTTGGATTAAGCAACAACGCAACAAAGAACATTACAGAGTTGTTGTTGGTAGAGACGCACGTATTTCTGGTGAAATGATTCAGAGTTTAGTGATGAATACTTTGGTAGGTATGGGAATTCACGTTATAGATTTAGGCTTGTCGACCACACCAACTGTTGAAGTTGCCGTACCTATGGAACATGCCGATGGTGGTATTATTTTAACAGCAAGTCACAATCCAAAACAATGGAATGCCTTAAAATTACTGAATCATAAAGGGGAATTTCTAAACGGTGAAGAAGGCAAAAAGATTTTGGATATTGCGTCCTCGAATAACATGACGTTTGCTAAGGTTGACGATTTGGGTAAGATTACTAAAAATGATGCTTACATCGATTTGCATATTGATGAAGTTTTAGCATTGCCATTAATAAATAAAAAAGCCATTGAAGCTGCCAATTTTAAAGTCGTAGTAGATGGTGTTAATTCTACAGGAGGTATTGCTATTCCTTTATTATTGGAACGTTTAGGTGTTGAAGCTGTGAAATTATATTGCGAGCCAACAGGTCATTTTCCGCATAATCCAGAACCTTTAAAGGAACACTTGGGTGATTTAGCAAAAGCCGTTTTAAAAGAGCATGCCGATTTTGGTATTGTGGTAGATCCTGATGTGGATCGTTTGGCGTTTATGGATGAAAAAGGCGAGATGTTTGGGGAGGAATATACTTTAGTCGCTTGTGCAGATTATGTATTGAGTAAAAACCCAGGGAATACCGTAAGTAATATGAGTTCTACAAGAGCATTACGCGATATTACCGAAAAGCATGGCGGTATGTACGAAGCCAGTGCCGTAGGAGAGGTGAATGTGGTAGAATTAATGAAGAAAAACAATGTTGTGATTGGCGGTGAAGGAAATGGAGGTATTATCTATCCAGAATTGCATTACGGACGCGATGCCTTAGTTGGTGTGGCTTTGTTTTTAAGTCTTTTGGCGGAAAAGAAAATAGCTGTTAGCGCTTTAAGAGCCACTTATCCAAACTATTACATGAGTAAAAAGAAGATTGAGCTTACACCTAGTTTAGATGTTGATGCTATTCTGAGTACCATGGAATCTAACTACAACCATGAAAAATTAACAACTATTGATGGAGTAAAGATAGATTTTGCAGATAGTTGGGTACACCTAAGAAAAAGCAATACTGAACCTATAATTCGTATTTACACCGAAGCACAATCGCAAGAAGCTGCAGATGATTTGGCAGACCGTTTTATTGCTGAAATTAAAGCTGTCGCTAATATTTAGTAAATTTGAATATGATTTCTGAAACAGCAACACAAAATATGACAACGCTTGAAGCCTATTTTGAGCAATTTAGGAAACATATTATTGGTCAGGATCAAACCTTTGTCTCACCTTTTGGAGAACAGAGAATTATCTACACCGATTGGACAGCTTCTGGGCGCTTATACAGACCTATTGAAGAGAAACTCGTCAATGAATTTGGACCCTTTGTAGCCAATACACATACCGAAACCACCGTTTCTGGTACTGCCATGACCAAGGCTTATCACAAAGCCAAACACATTATTAAAGACCATGTCAATGCTAATGAGGATGATGTACTTATTGTCACTGGAAATGGAATGACAGGTGTCGTTAATAAGTTTCAGCGTATTTTAGGATTGAAAATTCCTGAAAACCTAAGAGATTATACAACCGTTCCTGATGAAATGCGCCCTGTGGTTTTTGTTTCTCACATGGAGCATCACTCTAACCAAACCTCGTGGCTGGAAACTATGGCAAAAGTAGAAGTTGTGCCACCTGATGAGGATGGTTTATTTAGTTTAAAGAATTTAGAGGTTTTACTGCATCAATATAAGGACAGAACTCTAAAAATATGTTCTATTGTTGGCGGTTCTAATGTTACAGGCATACAAACACCATATCACAAAGTTGCTAAACTCATGCACCAACATGGTGGAGTTTGTTTTGTAGATTTTGCTTGTTCTGCACCTTATGTAGACATAAATATGCATCCTGAAGATAAGGACGAACAGCTTGATGCGATTTTCTTTTCACCACATAAGTTTTTAGGTGGACCAGGCACTTCGGGCGTATTGGTTTTCAACAAACAACTATATCATAATATGGTTCCAGATTGTCCTGGAGGTGGAACCGTTAGCTGGACAAACCCTTGGGGAGAACACAAATACATTGATAATATTGAAGATAGGGAAGATGGTGGTACACCTGGATTTCTTCAAACCATAAAAACAGCACTATCAATTAAGTTGAAAGAGCAGATGGGAGTGCAGAATATCCTAATGCGCGAACACGAACTTATCGATATCATTTTCAAGAAGCTTCAACCCATTTCTAATATCAATATCCTTGCTGGTCAGCATCAAGATCGTTTGGGAGTTATTTCGTTTTATATAGATGATTTGCACTATAACCTTGGTGTAAAATTATTGAATGACCGATTCGGCATACAGACTCGAGGAGGCTGTAGTTGCGCTGGTACTTATGGCCATTTCTTATTGCATGTTGATCAACAAACCTCAAAAGAGTTGACCGATGAAATTTCTATTGGAGATTTGGTGCGTAAACCTGGATGGATTCGTATGTCTATTCACCCAACCACTACCAATAAAGACATTGAATACGTTTGCGATAGTATTATAGCACTAGCTAAATATCATGAGGATTGGGCCAAAGATTATGAGTATTCAAAATGCAATAATGAGTTTATTCATAAGTCTTTAGTTAATAAACCTTGTAGTGCAACCAATGTTGATAGTTGGTTTAATTTAGATTAAGCAATTATTATTTGAAATTTTCGGGCACTTTATCTCTGTGTTTCCAGCGCTTGTGAGTCCACAGGTAATATTGAGGTGCTTCATAAATTTGTTGTTCTACAAGTTTAAAAAACATATCGGTGATATCGTAATCTTTAAAATCCCTAGGGTTTTCTGTAATAGTTTTAAATCTTGTTTCGTAATACCCACGCTTTATGCGTTTCACACTAAAAAATACCACAGCCATATCCATTTTTTTGGCAAGTAACTCGGCACCTGTATGCATAGGCACTTTAATGCCCATAAACTCATTCCAATGGAAGGCTTTATTGACTTTAGGTGATTGGTCTGAAGCAAATCCATTAATGGTAAGTTCTCCCTTTTTCTTAGATTCTGCCAAAACGGTAAATGTCTCTTTGGTTGTAATTAAATGCGAGTTGTACTTAGCTCTTATCCTTTTAACAAGTTTATCGAAGTGCTTGTTTCTTAAGCGTTTATAAACTGCATATCCTTTGTGTTGTATATAGGTTTGAAGTATGAAAATCCACTCCCAACTACCATAATGGGCACACATCAAAACAATACTGCGCTGTTTTTTTCCTAAGTCATTTATCAATTCTACATTGGTGAATTGGTAACGTTTTTTCATTTCAGTTTCAGAAATGGTCATAGATTTTATAGACTCTACAATCATATCACATAAATGATGATAAAACTTAGTAGTGATGTCTTTAATCTCCTTATCTGACTTTTCAGGAAACACTAACTTTAGATTGGCTTTAACGGTAGATGTTCTGTAGCCAAAGACTTTGTAAAGAAAAAAGTATAAAACATCTGATAAGGCATAGAGTAATCTAAATGGTAATATAGAAACTAGCCAAAGAATAGGATAAATAATGATGTAGGCAATAAGTTGCATAAAAGCGAGTTCGTATTGAATCGCAAATATATTATATTTGGCTCAATAGATATTCTTATGCACAATTTAGATCCTGTTACTATAGCAATTATTGCGGCTAATGTCATCATGTCCTTAAAAGGTTTTGATGACCGTTTGTTCTTTGAAAAATATAAGTTTAATGTAGGTAGTATAAGACGTGGCGAGCAAATAAGAATGTTTAGTTCTGGGTTTTTGCATGTTGATACAACTCATCTGTTGTTTAATATGATAACACTTTATTTTTTTGCAAGCTATGTAATACAACCACTAGGAACATATAACTTCTTAATCATTTATGTAGCGAGTTTAGTTTTCGGTAATTTATTATCTCTATATTTTCATAAGGAAGAATTTTGGTATAATGCTGTTGGTGCCAGTGGTGCAGTTACAGGAGTCTTGTATTCTGCGATTTTATTAGATCCAAGTATGAGTTTATATATGTTTTTTATTCCTGTTCCGATACCAGGTTACGTGTTTGGGGTAGGCTACTTGCTATACTCTATCTACGGTATGAAAAATAGGGTAGGGAATATTGGACATGATGCTCATTTTGGTGGAGCGGTAGGTGGTTATGCAGTAACTTTGATTTTGATGCCTAGTTTGTTTAAAACTGACTTGGCTCATATTGGCTTGTTGGCTATTCCGATTATTATTCTTTTTGTGCTATATAAAACAGGTAAGCTACATTAAAAAAGCCTGCAATCGCAGGCTTTTTAACTTTATTTGGTCTTCTCTAATTAATTTATGGGTTACCTAGCAACTCTCTTAACTTGCGTTCTAAAGCAAAACCTCTTAAATTTTTTGCTACAATTTTACCTTCTTCATCTAATATATAAGTAGCAGGTATAGAGGTTATGTTATATTGCTTAGCTACAGGATCATTAAAGTACATTAAGCTAGATACATGGTTCCACTCTAATCCATCTTTTTCAATAGCATCTAGCCATGCCTTTTTAGGGTCTTTTTGGTTTGGAGCACCATCTAATGATACACCAATAATTTCTAAGCCTTTGTCATGATATTGTTCATAAGCTTTAACAACATTTGGGTTTTCTCTTCGGCAAGGGCCACACCATGCTGCCCAAAAGTCGATGATGGTAACTTTTCCTTTTAGATCATTAAGATTTACAAGCTTTCCATCAGGAGTTTGAGACTCAAAGTTAGGTGCTATCTTACCGACTTCGAGATACGCTGTTTTCTCATATTGCTTATATAACTCATCTAACTTTTGTTTAACAATTTGTCCTCTTTTAGACTCTTTTAGGTCTTTGGGAAAGCCTTCATATGCTTCTTTGTATTTTACAATATCAAAGCCAGCTCTACTAGATTCTAATTGAATGAGATTAAGGCTAAAATAACTGTCATTGTTTTCTTGTACGAACTTTAATGGATAAGCGGCCTGGCGTTGTCTTAAGTCTTCCATTACTTTTCTTATAGAATCTCTTTTTTGAGGTGCTGGCTCTTCTCCAAGTTCTCTAAACTCAGACATTATCGCATCACCCTCTTCTCTAAACTCTAGCATGCCATTTTGAAACGCTTCATAACTTTTGTTAGATTCAGAACCTGTAACTTTAGATTCCATTGGTGTCTCTTTGTTAAAGTCAATATCTATATCACTATTTTCTAACATAAACACTACGTTACCAGGACTTCCATCAGCTGATAAAAAATAAACGCTAGGTTCTTCAACAGACCCTTTAATAGAAAACTTTCCATCCATTACAATGGCAGAGTCTTTTATAATCTGCTGTCCTTTTTCATCTATTTTAGCGAGACGAACCCTGATACCATTATGTATACCTTCAGCATTACCATTAATCATATACTCTTTGCCTTTGTCTTGACTACAACTTGCTAGTAAAAGCGTTATTACCAATACTATTAGTACTTTTTTCATTTTTTCTATTTTCAAATTATGCATTGGCAAATATAATAACATAGGCTAATTATTCTAAGAATTCATTGTGAATTAAATCTTAAATAGCATTCTTAACCTTTTAACAATCCCATATTTTGCAATACTTTTGCATCAAAGCAAAGAACTATGCATAATGATACCATTGTAGCTTTGGCAACACCTTCTGGTAGTGGAGCTATAGCCGTTATACGATTATCTGGTAAAGATGCTATTGAAATAGCTTCTGCATCGTTTAGATCTGTTTCTGGTAAAAACTTAGGAAACCAATCTACTCATACGATTCATTTAGGACATATTGTGGATGGGAGCAAAACTTTAGATGAAGT
>JASBSA010000156.1 GCA_030149175.1 Winogradskyella sp.
AAATTCAAATCTTCTTTTTATGCGTTTTAAGGTTTTCAAAAATACAGTTTTATTATTTGTCTTGGTAGTGATTTCTTGTGCTGGAAAAGGTAACAGTGAAAAGCTAGAAGCTAGAAGTGAGAAGACAGAAGACACTTCGACTGCGCTCAGTGCGACAGAAAAGAACGATGATAAAAAAATTATTGTTGGTGCCAACCGAACTGAAGTTTACTTACCATTATTAAAAGGGAAACGTGTTGGTATTGTTTCTAATCAGACGAGTGTTATTTTTAAAGAGACTAAAGATATTAGACAAGAGAGAAGAGAGAAGAGAGAAGAAGTGACAGACTATGCTCATTTGGTAGATTCTCTATTAACATTAAACATCAACATTAAAAAAGTATTCTCTCCAGAGCATGGGTTTAGAGGTACAGCTGATGCTGGTGAAAATGTAAAAGATGGTGTGGATGTAAAAACACAGTTGCCTATTTTTTCACTACATGGCAAACACAAAAAACCAACAGCTGAACAACTCGAAGATTTAGATATTATGGTTTTTGATATTCAGGATGTTGGTGTGCGTTTTTATACCTACATCTCTACTTTGCATTATGTAATGGAAGCGTGTGCTGAAAATAATATACCATTACTCATATTAGATCGTCCTAATCCTAATGGAAATTATGTTGATGGCCCTACATTAGAAAAAGAGCACAGTAGCTTTTTGGGCATGCATACCATTCCTTTAGTGCACGGCATGACGATTGGCGAATATGCAAAAATGATTAATGGTGAAGGCTGGTTAAAAGACAGTGCTAAATGTGAGATTACTGTTGTTGAGATGAAACACTATAACCATGAAAAAACCTATAGTTTACCAATAAGACCTTCGCCTAATTTACCTAATGATCAATCTATTACATTGTATCCTAGTTTAGGCTTGTTTGAAGGTACAAACATCAATGCTGGCCGTGGTACTGAGTTTCAATTTCAACGTTATGGTGCACCATTTTTAGATTCATTACATTACAGTTTTTCATATACTCCACAACCCAATTTTGGCTCAAAATATCCTAAACACAAAGGTGTTTTGTGCTATGGTAAAGATTTGTCTGAAGTTAAAGCTGAAAGGTATTTTACATTGAAGTATGTGATTGATGCTTACAATAATGCTACAGACAAAAGTAAAGTTTTTAATACTGCAAATTTCACCAAACATGCTGGCACGGAAAAACTACAACAGCAAATAGAGTCTGGTATAAGTGAAGAAGACATTAAAGTAAGTTGGCAAGAGGATTTAGAAAGCTTTAAAGCAATTAGAGCTAAATATTTAATCTATGACTAAAAATGGATTCCTGCCTGCGCAGGAATGACAAATAAGATTAATCATTTTCAGTTAACACCACTTTTTTAGATTCGGTAGCGACAATAGTTTCTGATGATAGTTCTACAGGCTCTTGCTTTGGAATTTCTTTTAAGATTTTGACGACAAAAACTATTCGTTTTGGCGATTGCACAGCAACCAGAACGTGCTTACCTTTTGGTAATTTGTTTAATGGAAATTTATAAAATGTAGTATCTACATAGACATCAAAATCTCTTCCGTAGTCTTTATTAATAGAATAGAGATAATTAATTTTTTTGTCACTTTGAAGAATCAAAGTATCCTTGGTTTCATTCAACTTATGAATTAATCCCTTGGCTTGAATATTTCTGTTTGGTTCTAGTTTAGCGTATTGTTCTTGAGCCCTTAGTGTAAAACTCAATAAAAAAACGAGGACAACAATGAGGAGGATTCGGATTATATTTTTCACTACAGCAAAGCTTTACATTAGACTATGTTTATTAGCTCAACAGTATTTAATTAATTAATCCATCACAAACATAAACGGATAATTGAATGAAGAGATAAAAAATCCATCAACTACACAGAAATTAGAGGAATTACTATTTTTTGTTGATAAGATGTTAATAACGTTTATTGGAACAAATCTCCAAAAGTCTGTTCGGATAGTCGGTAATAATGCCATCTACATTCCACCTCAGCATTTTAACCATGTCTTGTTCTTCATTGACCGTCCAAGGAATAATTAGATAATCTTGAGAATGATATTCATTAATAATTTCTGAATTTAATAGTCTAAAATATGGACTTATTATTTCTGGTTTGTAAGATAGTTTTTCAAGCTTTGTTGCTATAGTTTCATCTTCATCTACCAAAAGTGCGACTGGTATGTTTGGAGATTGTTTCTTTATTTCTTCTAATATCACCAAATCAAATGACTGCAAATTCACATTAGAGAAAAATCCACTTTCTTCAATTTCACCCAAGACTATCTTTACATATTCATCTGGCTGAGGAGTATAAATACCATAATACTCAGGCTTAGATTTAATTTCAATATTAAACTTAACATCAGGATTTTTAACCTTTGCCAATTCAAAAACTTCGGATAAAAGTGGCTTGTAGGTCTTTAATTTCTTTTGGCCTGGATATGTAGGATGAAGCTTTGTGCCACAATCAAATTGTTTAATCTCTCCATGCGTCATTTGATAGAGATTGTGCTTCTTATCCATGTCTTCAGAAATCTCATCTCCTTTTGGATTAAAACAAATCGTTCTACTCATAAAAGGCTCGTGAGATACTACCACTTTTTTATCTTTTGTAATGGCAATATCTAATTCTAAGGTAGTTACTCCTAACGCAATGGCTTTTTCAAAAGCTGGTATGGAGTTCTCTGGATACAAGCCTCTACAACCTCTGTGACCTTGTATATCTAATTGTTTTTCGGAATTGCAGCTCATCAAAGTACAAACTAAAACAATTACAATATTACTCTTCCACATCTGAAGAAAGTGTCGGTTTTTCATATTTCTGAAAAGGTTGTTTTAGCAATTCACCTATTTGGCCATTCTTTACCTCATCTGGAAAAACATCAACTCCATATACCAATTTCTCCCTATCCATGTACATATAAGTCCCTAGTAAACGATCCCAAATACTGAAGATGTTGCCATAGTTAGAATCGGTATAAGGTAATCTGTAATGGTGGTGAATTTTATGCATATCTGGTGATATGATAAAGTAACTTAAGGCTTTATCCAGACCTTTAGGTAATTTGATATTAGCATGCGTAAACTGTGTAAAAATCAAGGACATAGCCTGGTATAACATTACCAAAGCAAATGGTGTACCTACTGCAAAAACACCAAACAAGGTAAATGCAAAACGAATTACACTCTCAATAGGATGATGCCTGTTTGCCGTAGTCGTATCTACTTTGTGGTCTGTGTGGTGTACCAAATGCACCATCCAAAGCGGTTTCACCTTATGCTCTACGAAATGTGCTAAATACGCACCAAAAAAGTCTAATAACAAGACACCCAGAAATGCGTAGAGCCACAAGGGTTTGGAATCTGGCAAAAGCCAGTTAATAATACCAAAATTATGCTCTACAACCCAACTTGACGACCAATATAGCAACGATGCTAATGTGAAATTTACAATGATTGTTGTTAATGTAAAAAATAGATTGGGCAACGCATGCTGCCACTTATTGTATTTAAATTTGAATAAAGGCAAACCTCCCTCCAACAACCAAAAAAACGTCAGTCCACCTATTAAAATAATACTTCTGTGAGACGACGGAATAGTCTCAAAATAGTTAATAATCGTTTCCAAAAGACTACCTGTTTAGATTTATAATCAATTGTGCTTTTTTCAAATTTACAGAAGAAATTTGAGATTTCCATTTCTCTGCTTCTTCAGGTTTGTCCGCGCTCATATAAGCTGTATAATATAAAAAGGCTACGAAAGGCTTATTACTTTCAGCAATCTCTTCATCATCTATTTTTTTTAATTGTCTAATAACTTTTTTTGGACGTTCTAAGAGTAGGTATTCTTGAAGTTTTAAAAACTCACAACGTTGTTGCAAGTCTTTGCGCTGGTTCTGTTCTTCATCGTTTATAAGTATTTCTGCCTCCTGAATATAGATATTAGACAACTCAATAATATCGTTTCTTGTTTGTGGTTTGGCGTACATGCTTAGATCTAAATATTTAGAAGCTAAAAAATAAGCCGAATAGAAATTTTTATCCTTCTTGTAATCCTGAAGCTCTTGAGTTATAAACGATGTATTTAAAGAGTAACGTTCTATTAAAGTTGTTATATTCTGTAAGTCATCTGTTAAGTAATCTACGTTGAGAATATTGCCATTAACATCCATTATTTTTATACTATCGTCATTAAACTTGTCCAAGTATTTCTGACTTCGTTTATCTTTAATCTTTTCGTATAATTCTGCATAGCGATATTCCGATACTATTACAGGCACAAAGTGTTCCCAGATTAAAGGACTTACTTGTTCATCTTCATACAAATTATTTATAAATATTGTTCTACCATTATTATCTTTTACTATTACAGGATATTGATAGCTTGTAGTTTCCTCCCAAACCATTAGCACCATTTTATTTTGCACTATTGCCAAGGCTTGTGCAACTTCTAGATTTTTCATCCACTGTTGCGCAGAGGCAGTATTTACCATTAAGGCGACAAGTAATAATTTAAGTAGAACGCTTTTCATCTTAGTTTAATTTTTAAATCATTTTTTAGAGACCAAACATTACATATTGAATGTCCATTATGGGCTATCAAAAATTATTCCGAAGCTATTATTATAGTTTTATTTGTTTTTTCATTTCCTCAACGATGTTATAAGCTGCAGGACAAATCGCTACATTCTTTAAGGTTAAATTAGAAATTTGTTGGAACTTTTTACGATCTGTATGCGGAAATTCTCTACATGCTTTTGGCCTAACCTCATAAATTGAACAATAGTTTTCTCCATCCAAAAAGGTACAAGGCACAGATTGCAACACATAATCGTTATCTTCATCTATGTGCAAATACTGCTCAATAAACTGCTGTTCTTTCATTTTAAAGAATTTAGCAATACGCTGTATATCTTTATCCGTAAACAAAGGTCCAGTAGTTTTACAGCAGTTGGCACATTGCAAGCAATCCGTACGCTCAAACTCTTCCTCATGCAACTCTTGCATAATATAATCTAACTGTTTTGGTGGCTTTTTTCTAAGTTTAGCAAAGAAGGTTTTGTTTTCCTTATGCTTATCTTTGGCAAGCTTTGGCAGATTATTGATTTGGTTTTGCATATTGTAAAGATAAACAGAATGAGATGCTGAATCAAATACAGCATAACAAAAAACTATGACTAAAGATATTTTTGGAAAAGCCTTATTAGACTATCAGAATGGTAAGTATTCTGAAGATATCATCACATGGACCAACATATCCGATAAAGACGAATTACCACTCCCCTATTTATTTAGAACTTATTCTGAAATGCCAAAACTAGAGCAAAAAGCTTTACAACTTAGTAAAGGCAAAATTCTGGATGTTGGTTGTGGCGCTGGTAACCACGCGCTCTGGCTACAAGAAAAAGGGTTTAATGTAAAAGCGATTGATAGTTCTAAAGGTGCCATTGAAGTTTGTAACCTACGAGGCCTAAACAATGCTGAACACATAGCACTTTTAGAAGAAACAGATACGTTTGATACCATTCTACTTTTAATGAATGGTACAGGTATTTTTCAAGAAATAATTCAGGTTGCTAAATATCTTAAACATCTAAAATCTTTATTGAAACCAAACGGACAAATTTTAATCGACTCATCTGATATTTCCTATATGTACGAAGATGAAGATGGAGGTACTTGGTTAGATTTAAAGAGCAATTACCTTGGCGAACTTGATTACTTCTTTAGCTATAAAGGTGAAGAAGAAATACCTATAAAGTGGCTCTACCTTGATTTTAAAACACTAAACACAGCTTGCCAAACCGTAGGCCTTAAATGCGAAAAAGTTATGGATGGCGAGCATTTTGATTACTTAGCGAGGATTATTCATGAATAACTGTCATTCTGAACTTGATTGAGCATCTGTAGAGATTCTGAAACAAGTTCAGAATGACAATAAAAGATTTCTTCTTTCAAAGGAATTTTAGAAATCAAATTGATATGTAGCTCCTATTAATGCCTGTATGCCTTGTACTGGGAAATTTAAGTAACGTTGATAATCTTGATTAAGGATATTATTAACTTTTCCAAATACAGATAACTGGTCGTTTATTTTATAGCCTAGATGTGCATTTGCATCAAAATAACTATCCAAAGTTATAACAGGATTTGGGTCTTGTGGAAATAATACAGCAACCAAATCTTGTTGGTCTTTTCTTTCGCCAACATACACAGCACTTGCGCCAGCATACCATTTCTCGGATATTTGTAAATCCATAAAAACCGATCCTGTAACATTTGGTAAATTCCAAGCTTCTGCCTCATTATCCATGTTGTAGTTAAAATACTCTCCTTTAAAACCAAGTGTAAAGTTTCTATTCACATCAATATTTAATTCACCAGCAACAGAAAAGGTTGTTATGTCATCATACACTACAGCAAATGAATTACCATATTGGTAATCTTTTGAAGCATCTCCTCTAGCGTCGTTCGCTTTAAAAAGTGCTTTATTTTCCTCAGCATAATAATTTCCTTTTACGTTATAGCTAACACTATTAGACAACCTTCCTTTTAAACCTAAAAACCCATGATATCGCTGGTCTGTTGGTGCTATAAACAACGTTGGAGACACAAACGGATTCTCTGTGGCAAAATCATAGTAAGAGTTTTGTTGCAATTGTCCTGTTATTCCTCCATAGGCAATTAAAATTTCTTCTACTAGACGGTAAGACGCATCAATATTTGGATAAATAAAGAACTTGTTGTCGCTAAACTCAGTGTCGTTGAGATATACTAAACTTACACCGAGATTTACCGTTAAATCATCTTGTGTTAATTGATAGGATGGCGATAAACCAACAGTAACATTACCGTAGTTCATCTCACCTGTATCATTGTAATCCATATCAAAACTACCACCAATATAATCTACATAAAGTTCTGTATTAATTGCCTCACCTTGTATAGGAATATCAAATCCCGCTTTAGCTACAAAACGGTTTTCACCAGAAGCTTGATTATCACCAAAACGTCTAAAACGCACACTACCATCATTGATAATAGCATCATCAAAATTAATTTTTCCACCTAAATAAAAACTATTAAACGTGTGACTTGGATCTATTAGATCTGCTTCCGTTTGTCCAAAGAAATTCTGTGGCAAACCATACCAGTTATAAGTCATTAAATCAAAACCACCATCAATTTTCCAGGACAAATCGCTTAGTTTTTGAGAGTAATGTGCGTTTAAATGAGTGTTTGAAAAATCGTCATCTAATAACAAATCTTGTATTCCACCTTGTGATGAATGATGACTAAAATAACCTCCAACATTTTCCGTATTACTTAACTCATGGTTTAGGTACACTTCTCCTAGAATAGTAGTGTATGACCCAACACCAAGTGACGCATAATTATCGTATAACTTTACTGCTTTTGCCTTATCTACATTAGCAGCTTTACCCTTAGCTGGTGTAAAGGTTGAGGCTACAGGAATAGAAAAAATATTATACTTCACGGCTTTTTTCTTTACCAAATTAGAGTCTTGCAACTTTGGTGTATCCTTAATTTTAAAAGCATCTGAAATGGTAGGCTTATATGGTGTTACCACATTGACTACCTGATCATCAATAGTATCTTTTGCTCGTTCTTGAGCTACTATTGATACACTGTTTGATATGGTGATTATAAAAATTAAAAACTTGATTTTCATATTTAATGTTTTGATTGAATCTTTTTTTATTAACCTACTACTATTGGATCAAACTCACCTGCCTCTAAACACTCACTAAAGTTTTGTTCTTCCAGAGGAATTGGAGGGTTGCCTGAGTACAAACAGAAATAACCCGATTTGTAAAATGTTTGTTCGTCTTCAATTATAATAATGTACTTATATGTACCATCTGGATATGTTGTTATCCCAAATTCTGTTTGCTCTCCATTAGGGAATAAATTTCCTGTATTACCAAAACTACCAGTGTAATTTGTAGTTTCAAATACTAGTTCATCATCAGCGTTAAAAATTGCAACCATATGATTAGAGTAATTCTCAATATTACTAATTCCGAAAAAATCGTTTATTGCATCATTATTTGGTGTTACTATACTAGAAACTGAAATCACACCTCCCTCAGATTGATCTAAATTATCGATGTTAGTCCCAAATGCTGGATCTTCAGAACAACAACCAGCAAATACATCTTCGTCTTGTTGATTATTATTGTCATCTTCACAAGACATGAAAGAAAACATTGCTGTTAATAGGATTAAAAATGATATGTAATTCTTAAAGCTTTTCATGGCTAAAATATTGGTTTTGGAAATCTGATTTTGAGATTCCTGCCTGCGCAGGAATTTAGTTATCGTCGGTTTCGATTGATGAATTTGTTTTAGCTTCTTCGGTTTTAATCTTGTTAAGTTCTTGCTGTGCTTCTTGTACCACATCATCAAACTCTGGGAAATTAGAAATCACGCTTTCTAAAATATAATTGGCTTGGAATGCATCACCCAACGCATAGAAATTCTTCGCCATA
>JASBSA010000005.1 GCA_030149175.1 Winogradskyella sp.
CGATAAGCGCAACACCGCATTGCCAATCCAAATAAAAGACTATCTTTGCGCTCGTTCTAAAAAGCTTTAGCAACGTAGAACCAAAATTCACGGCAGCTAAAAATAACCGTGAAGACCTCAGAGCGAGGTGTGTTACCAGAAGTTTAGGTTTAAGTATGTCGATACGCTTCTAATGTAACACTGCATTAATTTATCGCATACAGTAACAACAACAATGGAAACATTCCAAAACCTTGGTCTTAACAAAGACCTATTAGACGCTATTTCAGATCTAGGATTTGAAACCCCTAGCGAAATTCAACAAAAAGCAATTCCGGTATTATTAGAAGAAGAGCGCGACCTCGTGGCCTTAGCTCAAACCGGTACAGGGAAAACTGCCGCTTTTGGCTTTCCGATGCTTCAAAAAATTGATATTAACAGCAGAACTACACAAGGGCTTATCCTCTCGCCTACCAGAGAACTCTGTTTGCAAATTACCAATGAGCTCAAACTCTATGGTAAATATTGTAAGGGCTTAAATGTGGTGGCGATTTATGGTGGCGCCAGTGTTACCGAACAAGCCAAACAAATTAAAAAAGGAGCACAAATCGTGGTGGCCACACCAGGCCGTATGAAGGATATGATTAGCCGTAATCTGGTGGACATTTCCAAAATTCAATACAGCGTTTTGGACGAAGCCGATGAGATGCTCAACATGGGCTTTTACGAAGATATTACGGATATCTTGTCACATACACCAATGGATAAGAGCACGTGGCTGTTTTCGGCAACCATGCCAAAAGAAGTAGCTACGATTGCCAAAAAATTCATGTACGAGCCTCTTGAAATAACAGTAGGTAATAAAAACGAAAGTACCAGCAATGTGTCCCACGAATATTATGTGGTGAATGGTCGTGACCGTTATTTGGCCTTAAAGCGTTTGGCAGATGCCAATCCTGATATTTTTTCGGTGGTATTCTGTAGAACCAAACGCGATACCCAAAAAATCGCAGAAAAATTGATTGAGGATGGCTATAATGCTGGTGCCTTACATGGCGATTTAAGTCAGAATCAGCGTGACTTGGTTATGAAATCCTTTAGAAACAATCAAATCCAAATGCTAGTTGCGACGGATGTGGCAGCAAGAGGGATTGATGTGGATGATATTACACACGTCATCAACTACCAATTACCAGACGAGATAGAAACCTATACGCACCGTTCTGGTCGTACAGGACGTGCTGGTAAAACAGGTGTATCTATGGTGATTGTAGCGAAAAGTGAAGTGCGTAAGATTAAAAGTATTGAGCGTATCATTAAAAAGCAGTTTGAGAAAAAGGAAATTCCGTCTGGTATGGAAATCTGCGAAGTGCAACTGATGAGCTTAGCGAACAAAATTCACAATACTAAGGTTAATCACGAAATTGACAAATATTTAGACAGCATCAACGAATTGTTTGAGGACACCGAAAAAGAGGAATTGATCAAGAAGTTTTTCTCAGTTGAGTTTACGCGTTTCTTCAATTATTACAAAAACTCTAAAGACCTTGCGGTTTCTGACTCTAATAGCAGCGATGGTGGTAGAATGAGTACTGGTAATGATACGCGCTATTTTATTAATGTAGGTCGAAAAGATGGTTATGATTGGATGTCTTTAAAAGATTTCTTGAAAGAGGTTTTAGAACTCGGTAAAGATGATGTATTTAAAGTAGATGTTAAAGACAGTTTTTCATTCTTTAACACCGAAAAAGAAAACGAAGAAAAAGTCTTGGCATTTTTTACAGACTTTAAATACAATGGGCGCTTCGTGAATGTAGAAGTCAGCGACAATAAAGGCCGTGGTGGAGGCGGTAAACGCGATAGAGGTCGTGGTAAACGTAAAGGCAACGATAGACCAAGAGGTGAAAAACGATCTAGACGTAGTAACGATTCTGGATTCCAAGGCGGAAGACGCTCAGACCGTTCCAAAAAGGGAAGACGTTCTGCATCGGACAGACCACGTCGATCTAGAAGAAAATAAAGGTTTTTAACGTCTCAGACTAAAATGGCCAGTGTAGGTTTTATTTTTACTGAGACGTTTTAATACAAACCAATAATCAGAAGCTGGCATTAGATTTCCTTTATATGTTCCATCCCATCCTTGGGATGTTGCATTAAGTACTTTTAATTTCTTGCCATATCTATCATAGATAAAAATTATATTATCTCTCTCAGTGTCAGGAAACTTAATTTGCCATAATGGATTGTAGTCGTCACTATTTGGTGTGAAAAATTTAGGGTAATCGAGTATAAATACATCTTCAGTAACTATACCACAGCCATTTTTATCTCTAACGTATATAACAAAATCTCCATAATTTAAATCATCAAAATAATTATTGCTCTGATAGTTTATATTATCCAATGAAAACTCATAGTCACCTAATCCTTCAACAACAACCTTAATACCATTTCGCCCGCTCCATTCTTCAATTTCAACTGAAACAATAGAAGCCTTTTCAGAAGGAATAATAGTGAATGTTTTTGTTTTACCACATGAAATTTCAGGAGCCATTGGATAGCTTCTTATAACATCTACCGTGTAAGTACCTGCAGCATCAATTTCTATAGAAGACGTGGTCTCTCCTGTGGACCAAATATAACTATCAAAACCAGATTCTGCAGTAAGCACCAAAGACTCATTAAGGCAGAAATAAAGTGTTTCATTTTCAACTATATCAGGAGATTCTAGAATAATCAATTCAAATGACGTAATGTCAAAACAATTAGAATTAAACGTATTCTGGATACGAGCATAAATGGTTTGTGAACTTGATGTACCATAGTTATAATCTACTGGATTGGTGCCATTGATAGCGTCAGCTTCAGAATCAAAAAAGAGGACTGTAAAGTTTTGACTATCTTGATTTCCAAGGATTTCAGAAACTTTTGTAGTAAGATCAAAATTGGTAAAGCCACTATTACTTAAATTTTCGCAGAGCAGATAGTCGCTTGCTTCATATGCAACAGGCACTTCAAAAATAACGACTTCATCAGTAAGTGTTATGGTTTGGTTTGCAATAATTGTCTCAACAGTTACCGAATATATACCTGGATGTGCATAGACATGTGTTGGACTTAGAAGGTCAGAAGTTGTACCATCATCAAAATCCCAAAGGATAGAGCTTACAGCGACATCTGAATTTAATTGAAATTCTGTTTCACCACCCAAACAAGTACCATTGGTATTAAATGTTGTATTGAAAAATGATTGAACAAATGGAGGTAATCCTAAAGCAGCAGATCTGCCACCCAAATCGACTACTCCAGATTGATAATCTGAACCTAAGCCTAATACATTAGGATTATTAATAACGTCGAGAGCGGTTTTATCGTCATTACTTACATATATCTTACCATCAATTGCCAACTGCAAGGCACCTAATTTATCGTTTCCATCATATAATACAGTAGCAGAATTAATAATATCCTCTGCATTTGATAATCTGATATCGAATTGGTGTAATCGCGTACTTGGTATATTTAAATTGAAATCAAAATCATTATCAGTAACGTAGAGAATGTTTCCATCTGGAGAGAATTCCACACCATAGGCACCAGAATCTGCAGATGCTTCATAGAAATAATTTTCAATTAAAATAGGGTTAGATACTACACCTGAAATATCATCAAAATTAAAAAGTTCAACATTACTGTTCTCACCACCAAACTTGGCGCTAACTAATCGTTTGCCATTAGGTGATATTTTTAAATATCCTATCGTATTTGCAATACTAGCATTAATCTCAGCTGTATTTAAATTCCCATGAAAAGTACCAACCGAAGATACCACTGGGTTTTCATTAATACCCAAAGATGTAATTTGGTATGCCAGAAAATTATTAGAATTCCACTCGTGGGTAACTACCCAATAATCAAAACCATTTGCATGTTTAACTGCAGTAATTTTCTCAGTAGTAGGTGTGGCGAGTTCAATGTTTTTTTCAGAGGTAATATCTCCAAAACCATTATTGAGGTTCATATCCACTACAGAATACCTAAAACCGTTATCACCAGCAGAATTGTCTACTGTAAAAATAAAATACAAATTAGAGAATCCTGGCCTTGGTATAATGACACCAGATTGTGTACTTGAGGGATCACCCAAAAGACCAAAACCATTTGGCATTTGATTATGACCTCTATCCCACACACTAATTCCATCTGTATAAAAAAGCAATTGTCCATTGGCATCCGAAATCGTGCCGCAGCCTTCGTTAGTACTCAATTGCCCATCTAAATTTAATTGAGGTGCACCACTACTAAAATCCAATCCTGCATTTTCACCAAAATACCAGTATGTAGCCTCACCTTGCGCTCTCAAAACAGCAAAGATGAAGATAGTACATATGTTAATTAAAGTTCTTTTATTCAAAACATCTAAAATAAGTAGCAAAAAAGAAAGATCTATAATCCCCTAAGATAATGAATATGTGCTAGCTACCTTAAAATATACAGGTGTTTTTTCTGTTAATATTTAGTCAAATCTTTTACTTAAAATAGCAAAATCCTTTTTGTTTATTACCTTTACAAAGTATTTAACACTATGCGATACCTACTATTTATATTCTTATGCTTCACTACAGTTTATGGCTATAGTCAAGATAGTACTGCCACAAAGACACCAGAAACGGTAAAGGGAACGATAAAAAGTTCTACGAATCAGGAAGCTTTAAGTGAAGTTAATATTGTGAATATTAATCAGGTTGTTGGTACAGCAACAGATGATGAAGGTAAATTTGAAATTAAAGCAAAAGTTAATGATACACTTCACCTATCGTATCTAGGTTATAAGTCTCTTAAAGTAAGGGTTACCAATGACTGGTTAAAATTTGGTAACACCGAAATTGTAATGACCGAATTGGCCTTAGCATTAGAAGAAGTTACCGTAAAATCTCTAGAACTTACAGGTTATTTAGAGGTAGATATGAAGCAAGTACCTATTAGAAATAATAACCAGTATCGTATTTCTGGTTTGTATGGAAAAGCCTATGAAGGAGGCAAACCTAACATAGCCACTAAGGTTTTGGGAGCTATTTTTAATCCTGCTGATTTTCTTTACAATATGTTTGGTAAAAAGCCAAACGAAATGCATAAGCTTAAAAAGATTAAGGAAGACGACGAGATTAGAAACCAGTTAGCCAAGCGTTTTGACAGGGAAATGCTAATGGTTTTATTACAGGTTACCAAGTACGATTTGGATGAAATCGTTAACCAATGTAACTACTCCAAAGACTTTATAAATACTGCAAACGATCTTCAAATTCTTGATGCTATTAGCGAATGTTACGAGGAATACAAGGTTATTCAACGTAGTAAAGAACGTAAAAACAAGAAAAAAGATAAAGCTTAACTATTTATACGATAGTATCTTTCCACAATGGCATCGTAATCTTTTAAGGTCTTTTTAATCCAATCGAAGCATTTTTCCATGTATTCTTCTTCGCTCAATTGCCATTTAATATCAGATTTACGTAACCTGGAAGTGACATGCTGAAGAATGATTGCCGCAGAAACCGAAATATTTAAACTCTCGGTAAAGCCTACCATTGGTATTTTTAAAAAACAATCGGCCTCATCTAATACATTTTGGGATAAGCCTTCGGTTTCGCGCCCAAAAAAGAAACATGATGGCTTAGAAATATCAAAATCAATAAGGTCGCAATCTTCTGCATGTGGACTTGTTGCTACAATCTGATAGCCTTGAGCCTTTAAATCTTCAATACACGATTTAGTCGTATGATAACGGTTAAGATCTACCCATTTTTGTGCTCCCATGGCTATTTCTCTATCTATACGTTTAGAGTTTACCTCTTCTACAATATTAACTTCCTGTATACCAAACACATCACAAGAGCGAATAACAGCACTGGTATTATGCAACTGATATACATCTTCTGTAGCCACAGTAAAATGTTTTGTACGCTGTGCCAGCACTTTTTTAAAACGGTCTCTTCGATTTTCTGTAAGGTAGGATTCTAAATACTCCAGAAGCTTTGTTTCGTTCATAAAAAGATTATATTTATTGACTAATAAGATACTACTATGAAGCTAAAATACCTTAATACCATTCTGTTTCTTTTAATTTTTCAGTTTGTAATCGCTTTTCAGGACAAATCTATTTGTTCTTGTGAATTATTGAAAGAATCTAAAGAAAATGACGAAAAAATTTCTGCAATTGCCCAAGAAATAGAAGCTTCGTTCCACGATTTGAGTACTGATGGATTTAATGAATATTTTGATACTGAATCTTTTAAGGTAAAGCTAATAAGCAATATTGATTTTAGCTCTAATGACCCATACATAAGAGGATTTTTAGATGGTGTTGGAGACGCAGGAAATAAATTGGCACTAAAAATTATTAATGAGATTGAAAACGGCGCATACTACAATCTCATCAACTATAGGTATAATATTGTAGAAAAGGCATATTATTTTACCTTTAGAATATATTCTGAAGAAACTGGTATAAACTATCATGATTATAAAGTTTGCTCAGATGGCAAGGATATAAAAGTTAACGACATATATATTTATCTCTCTGGCGAACACCTTTCTGAAACCTTAAACCGCATTTTTAAAATGTCCTTAGAAGATGAAAAGAATAACACGTTCAACTCTAAGGGCAGCACTCTAAATAGTATGTTTAAAGTAATGAATGCGCAAAAATTACTTCAAGAGGGAAAGGTTAGGCAAGCATATGAAATGGTCGACGGCATCACCGGACCAATGAAGAATGAAAAGTTTTTCCTTTTGATTAAAGCGTTAATTGCGTCTTCATATGATGATAAGATCTATGAAGATATTCTTAGTGAGTTTGCAAAATTATATCCAGATGATCCCACTTTGTACTTAAAACTGATAGACTACTATTTCTTAAAGGAAAATTACAAAATGGTTCATATCTACTTAGATAAACTAATGTTTGAAACTAATGATGATTTTCTAAACCTCATGAAAGCCCATGCCTACATGCTACAAGAAGATTTTATTAATGCAGAGAAATACTATAACTATATCAAGGTTAATTATCCGGCTAGTTTTTCTGCATATATTGGCGAAATGATAAGTCTTAGTTATCAGAATCGCTTTGAGGAAACACTAGCCATTGCACAAAACCTAGTTGATGATGGCTATGATAAAAACGAGCTAATCCAATTCTTTGAAGAGAAAGAACCTGATGGATCTAATCAGTTAGAAGCCTTTGTTAGATCTAAGACATATAAAGACTGGAAATCTAAATCTTAAATACAGAAATGAAACACATTGTTGTATTAACAGGTGCTGGTATGAGTGCCGAAAGTGGTGTTAAAACTTTTAGAGATCATGACGGACTTTGGGAAGGCCATGATGTAATGAAAGTGGCTTCACCAGAAGGCTTTAGACAAAACCCAGAGTTGGTATTAGATTTTTATAACCAAAGACGCAGGCAGCTAAAGGAAGTTCAACCCAACCAAGCCCATAAAGATATTGCTCTACTTGAAGCTAACCACAAGGTTACCGTAATAACTCAAAACGTAGATGACCTGCACGAGCGTGCTGGGAGTACTGATATTGTACATTTTCATGGTGAACTTAGAAAAGTACGAAGCACAGGAAACCCAAGAGATATTAAACTATGGTCAGAAGACATTAATTTGGGTGATACTTGTGAAAAAGGGTATCAGCTTCGACCACATATCGTTTGGTTTGGTGAAGATGTACCCATGATGGATATCGCTATTAAAATTTGTTATGCTGCAGATATCCTTTTAATTATTGGTACAAGTATGCAGGTATATCCTGCAGCTAGTCTAATTAACTATGTGCAGCCAGACACGATTATTTATTACATAGACCCAAAACCCGCTGTGGTTCGCAATCAGAATATTAATGTAATTGCAAAACCAGCAACAGAAGGTATGAAAGATATCCTCGAGATTTTAAAATAAGCTTTTGAAAACTCAAAGTATATATTTTGTGCAATGAAGCTACCTACCTGTTTTAGTTTTGTCAATCTGAACTCGTTTCAGATTCTATACATTTAAATAACCTCTCCCGAACTGACGCTTAAATTAATCATCCTCACTCAACTTAAAAAAGTCATTCACGGGTTTATTAAACACTTTAGATAGTTTTAACGCCAAAACTGTAGATGGCACATAACGATTGGCTTCAATAGAGTTTATAGTTTGGCGAGACACACCTATTTTTTCTGCTAAATCTCCCTGAGTTAGATTAAGAATAGCGCGCTCGACTTTAATAGTGTTTTCCATTATCTGTAGCGTTTTAGAGTGTGGTAAAACATAAGTTGAATCATAAGCATAAATAACAATACTTGAAAATCTCCCAAATCTTTATACACTTCACCACCAGAATTAACCACATTAGACACCCCAAACTCAACATAAGGCATAACCAATGCATAGACCACACCAACAATAAAGGCAATAGCATAAGATTGTGCTCTTAAACTAATGGTCATTTCATCCTCAATTTTATCTTTAGAGACTGACATTACCAACATACCAACAAGTAATGTTTTTTGAAGCAAGAGTTTCAACCAATCAGTATCTCCATCCATAACTGATGCTCTAACAAACATCATAACTATAGATATTGCAGCTACTACTATACCAATTACCATAAACTGATGTGGCAACCTAAACTTTGTAATTTTTAAAAGACGAGTGCGCTCGCAATCGATTAACTTTTCTGTATTCATGACTGACAAATATATTTTATAATTAGTAAAATTATTTTTACTATATGACAAATATATTTTACATTTTGATTTTAAGCAAGTTTTTAAGAGAAAAAAGTTTTATTTAAGTTTTTTGACGCAACCATTTAGCAATTTTAGTATCTAAGGAAAAATAAATACTGTTATGAAAAAATATGCGAAATTTTTACTAATCTTCACTCTGTTCTTAAACTGCGATCCAGTTTCTGATATGGAAGCTAATATTGAAAATCTAACCTCTCAAAATCTTACAATAGATTTTATTTCATTCGATGAAACTTTAAATAAATCATTACTAATCCTACCTAATGAAACTGTTCTGTTTCAAGAAGGTTTTGATATTGGTAATACATTTTTAGAACCCTCATTAGTTGACTATGATTCTATAGTTATTAGAAATTCAACCGAAGCTATTTTGAAAATTTATAAAGAAATTGATACTGGAAAGAATATCTATAATATTAATGATTACTGGATTGGCAGTGAACCTTCAAAAAGATCTTTTAGGTATTTATACCAAATAAATTCTGAGGACATTGAGTAGAGATCTTATAATAATAGCTGATTTCTTAACATTTAGATAAAATAAAAAAAAATATTTAATAGGAGTTTTAATTTTAAATTGCATTAAAAATTAAATGTCATGAAAAAAAATCTCATTGTGCTTTTGTTTATTCCATTTTTAATGGCTTTTCAATGTGAAAGTGACGATCCAGCACCTTTAGATAGTCTTGAAACTACTGGTATTTTTGGACGTTGGGAAATAACTGATGAAATAATGAATGGTACCATATCTGATATGTTACCAAGATGTTGTGAGTTTTTAGAATTTGAGCCAGACAACAATATAACTGATTACAAAGGAAATTTGTCCTACACAGATACCCAAGGACTGGTAAATAATGGTACGTTTGAAGTAGACACCAATAATCAGACAATCTTATTTATTTATGATAATAATGATGAATTTATTTTTGATTTCTCTATAAATGAGTCTGAAGTAAATCTTGCGATTAATTTTAGCGAAGGTGGAATTAATTATACACAAAACTGGATAAGAATAGACTAAGCAAATCACTTATTCTTTTCCTCAATCCATTTACTTAAATACTTAGTGCTTTGTAAAGTTTGTTGTTGTAGCATATTACCAATAAAATTGATTTGGCGATGGGTTTTTAAATCTGTGTATAAGTCTTTTATTTTTTGTGTAAACGCTTTTTCAAAATTGGTTTTATAAAAACGTGTATTCAAAACCTTAAAACCGTTATTTTGATTGTCCTTCCAGACTTCAGCACTCGCATAAAGTTCTACTGCTTTTTGGGCAAAAGCTTCTGGGTTGTCTTCTGTAAAACCATTGGGTTCTAGTTTTCCAAACATACCTTCAGCCGCAATGCTAGACATAATGCAAGGTGTTCCATTTTGCATAGCATCAATAAGCTTACCCTTTAGTCCTGCACCAAAACGCAATGGTGCTAAACATACTTTTGCTTGTTGCATTACCTCATTCACATCTTCTGTAAATCCTTTAATTAAAAATCCTTCTTTTTCATTATGGTATTGTGTCACTTTCTGAGATTCGTATGCACCATAAATATGTAGCTCTGCTTTTGGTAATTGTTGTCTTATTAATGGCCAAATGCTTTGCTTTAGATATAACACCGCATCATAGTTTGGTGGATGCAAAAAGTTACCAATGGTTATAAAATGTTGGCGTTCTTCAAAAGTTGGTAAACGGTTTATTGTTTCTTCTTTTATTGGCTCTAACAAAAAAGGGAGATAATAGAGTAAGCTTTGGTCGATCTTAAATTGTTGGGTTAAAATGTCTATTTCGGCTTCTGAAATTATTAGGCTTAAATCACAACGGTAAATACTGGCAATTTCACGTTTAGTAGTATCGTTTTGTAAATGCTCAACTGTAATATCAATTTCTTCTTTTAAAGCCAATTCCCTAGCCTTTCTTAAACCATGAAAATCTTCAGTATCTAAAATGCGCATAGCATTAGGGCATTGCTCTGCTACACGCCATCCGTATTGCTCTTCTACCATAAAACGATCAAAAAGCACAACATTGGGTTGTAATTGATTTATAAAGTCATCAAAAGAAGCGTCATTGAGTACTATACCTTGCGTATTTACACCTAGTTGAGATACATCGTAAGTATTATCAGAAATTTTGGCAGCACAGGCAAACGTAATTTCAAAATCTTGTCTTAAAAATTGCTCAATTAACTGCAACATTCGGCTACCAGCAGCAGAACTTTTGGGCTCTGGCCAAACGAATCCGATAATTAAGAGTTTTTTTGTCATAAAAAAGCCTCGTTCTCGATACAATTTTCATCGATTTCGACTACACTTCGACAAGCTCAGTATAACGTGATCAATCTAAGAGAAAATCACTCGAACTGACGGTTTTTTAGTTATTGCGGGTCTTTTAAAAAGGCATATTTAATTCTAGCGGTTTTCACCCAAGCCTCTACAGCTTCAATCTGTTCCTTGCTAAGCTTAGCATCACTGTGCGTCCAGGTGTAGCTAGGCAAAGGCATATGGCCTTCTTCGACTTCTTCGGCAAGTTCTTCAAGTTTATGGTCTTTTTTCTTATCGGAATAGTCACTCCACTTGGAAGCATTAAAGTGCTTTTTACCATCCTTCACATGGTCGGCCAACCAATAGTTTACTGGTGTGATATTGTTGTACCAAGGATAACGTGTATGATCGCTATGGCAATCAAAACAAGCACTCTTCATTATCATTTGTACATCTTCAGGTGGATTTGTATCAGCAATAAAGGCTTCAACCGAAGCTATATCTCCATCGTTTTTTTCTGGTCCAAAGAATTGAGCTATTATCAATGCAATCAGCAAAACAAGACCTATTCTTTTAATCAATTTTTTTATCATGGTTTTTTAACTAATTTAGAAGCGTTAAAAATAAGAAACGTTTTGACAAAAGACCAACTTTACAAGGAATTAAATTATGTGAATCACTCTCGTGAAAAGCGATTATATTATGCTAACTTAGTTTTAGGCCAACCTGAACTTGCAAAACCACTAATAGAAATTTTATTTGATGTTGATGATAAAATTTCGTGTAGAGCCGCTTGGGTATTTGAGTTTATGTGTGGCGAAAACCTTGAAGCTATTATACCTCATCTGGATATATTTACACAAAACGTTTTCAGAGTACATCTAGATCCTGCGGTACGACCTATGGCAAAAATCTGTGAATATCTAACAACTGCTTACTACGGAAATTCTGATACCAAAATAAAACAGCATCTCAGCGAATCACACAAAGAAAAAATTATTGAGGCTTGTTTTGATTGGATGATTAACGATGAAAAAATTGCACCCAAAGCCTATTCTATGAATTCGCTATACCTATTGGGTACAGAGTATGATTGGATTCATCCTGAACTTGCCATAATACTAGAACGTGATTTTCAGATACAAAGCTCAGGATTTAAGGCTAGGGCAAGGCATATTCTGAAAAAAATAAATAAATTAAATACGAAGTAAAAAGTGCAAAGTATTTAGGTTCTATTCCTTTCAAACTTTACACTACTTACTTTACACTTTTCAACTTACTTCACTATCTTTGATGCTTCTTAAAAACCGACTTAAATGGCACTTACAGCACTTAGCGCAATTTCACCAATAGATGGTAGATACAGATCTAAAGTAGACGCTTTAGGTAATTATTTTTCTGAAGAGGCTTTAATAAAATATCGCGTTCTTGTAGAGATTGAATACTTTATTGCACTTTGCGAATTACCATTACCTCAGTTAGAATCAGTTTCCACAAGTGTTTTTGAGGACTTAAGAGGCATTTACAAAAACTTTACTGCTGTTGATGCCGCTGCCATTAAAGAAATTGAAAAAGTAACCAACCACGATGTTAAAGCGGTTGAATATTTTATAAAAGAAAAGTTTGATGCTTTAGATTTATCTGACCATAAGGAATTTATTCATTTTGGGTTGACGTCTCAAGACATTAACAACACAGCTATTCCGCTAAGCATTAAGGAAGCTATGAACGATGTTTATGTTCCTGAATATAACATACTTCTTAACAAAATTGAAGAGTTAGCTGAAGAGTGGAAAGCTGTACCAATGTTAGCTAGAACACATGGACAGCCTGCTTCCCCTACTCGATTAGGCAAAGAAATTGATGTTTTTGTAGTACGATTAAAAGAACAATTCAATCTTTTAAATGATGTGCCGAGTGCTGCTAAGTTTGGTGGTGCTACAGGTAACTTTAATGCACACAAAGTAGCTTATCCTAATATTGACTGGAAAGCTTTTGGAACATCATTTGTACAAGAAAAACTAGGCTTACAACACTCGTTTCCAACTACACAAATAGAGCACTACGACCATATGGCTGCATTGTTTGATGCTTTAAAGCGCATCAATACAATAATCATAGATTTAGATAGAGATATCTGGACCTATGTATCTATGGATTACTTTAAACAAAAAATTAAAAAAGGCGAAGTTGGTAGTTCTGCTATGCCACACAAAGTAAACCCAATAGATTTTGAAAACAGTGAAGGTAACTTAGGCATTGCTAATGCCATTTTTGAACATCTTGCTGCAAAATTACCAATCTCTAGATTACAGCGCGATCTGACAGACAGCACAGTTTTAAGAAATGTTGGTGTCCCTTTCGGACATACAATTATTGGTTTTAAGTCTACATTAAAAGGATTAGGAAAATTACTTCTTAATGCTTCTAAATTTGAACAAGACTTAGAAAACAATTGGGCTGTTGTTGCAGAGGCAATACAAACTATATTGCGTCGTGAAGGCTATCCTAATCCGTATGAAGCTTTAAAAGGCTTAACAAGAACCAACGAAGCGATTACTAAAACATCCATTTCAGAATTTATTGATACATTAAAGGTTTCTGATGCGATAAAATCTGAATTAAAAGCAATATCACCAAGCAATTATACTGGTATATGAAACTCTTTCCTATAAACAAAAATTCTTTAGCTCTGATTTTTGTAACCATAGTTGCTCTTGGTTTTTTTGTTGCTGGAATGTTTGAGGTTCTGGATTATTTTATCATTAAAG
>JASBSA010000009.1 GCA_030149175.1 Winogradskyella sp.
AAGAAAATTGAAGTTTCAGATCTTGAAATTGAAGATATGTTACTGCTTGAAGATGGTCATTGTTTTAGAGAAGGTGTTCTTAATCTGTGTAAAGCTTTTAAAGACCAAGACGATGAGCACTTTCAACTCGAAAGTGGCAGTATTGAAACTTTAATAAAACTCTCTAATGAGGGTATGGGAATGACGCTCTTACCTTATTTACACACACAAGATATTAGTGACAAATATAATAGCAACTTAAAACATTTTGTTGAGCCATCACCTGCAAGAGAGGTAAGCTTAATTTACCATAAGAGCGAACTAAAAATGCAAATTATTAACGCTATGCACGATTTAATTTCTTCGGTTATAAGAGGTGCTATTGCCTTTAGTAATGTTGAAATTATCAGCCCTTTAGCGAAATAAAAAAAGCGACTCGTGAGTCGCTTTTTTTTTATGCTTTTAAATAAATTAAACATTGATTTAAATCTGGGTTCTGATTGATTAGGGACTGAATAAATATTCGTAATTCTTCTAGTTCGTGAGGCAGTAATCGTTTAACTGCTTTTTCCACTTCCTTACAGAATAATGTCGCATCAAAACTAACCTTTTTAAGTACAGTTTTGGTGTACTCAAACATTGCTCTCGCCATAGGTAATTTTAAGTTTTAGGTTTAACAAAAAAGTAGTTTTTCTCTATAGGCTATTGTTTCAATTCATTCCCTAAGATAGAAAAAAATCGTGTTTACTAAAACCAAATTCGTAAAGTTTAACAGCTTATTATGTTAAAAGTTGAAATTACTCGTTGAAAGTTTAATTCATTAAAAGGAATTTCTTACGACATAAAATACTGACTAACAACAAATAACACTATTTCTTTATAAATCTAAGAACCTCTTTTTGTCCGTTTGAATATACTTCTATAAAGTAAACTCCAGATTTTAGAGCCGAAACAGATACCTCATTTTGAACATTTGAATCATTCATTGTTTTGTTTTGAATTAACCTACCATTAATATCAAAAATTTTAATGGTGTCAATGTTCAAATTTGATTTAATATACAGCTGATTGTTTACTGGATTAGGGAACAATACCACATCATTCAGTTCAAAATCATTAACACTCAAGTTTTCCTGAACTGATGTTGAGTACATATTTGTTATAACAGGAAAATTAAAATCGAAATAAATTTCTGCCTGATTGGTAAAGGTATCACCAAGTTGAAGTGTTTCTAAAGTTTTGATTTTAAAAACTAAATAACCATCATTATTAGCATCATCAAAAGGCAAATTAATACCTTCAAAAATAAACTCAACAACATTTCCTTCTCTAATGCGTGTGGTATAGTTATGACTTGCATGTAGAGGAATAAGAGACGGCACATCAAACTTAGTGGTATCAACAACATCTTTTACCACAATATTAGTCGCATTAGCTGTACCAAGGTTTTCAAATCTAATCCTGTAATGTACATATTCGCCAACATGCTCTGGTAATATTGCCAAACCTTCTAAGCATGTAACATCATTTGGATCATATGAATTTACTACAATTTCTTTGAGACTAAAAGTATTATCACTTATTGTTTCATCATTTACTATAGGATCTATACTTATATCAAAATCTAATACATCACCATCATTTAAAGGAAAGGTTATATCTGTTGGTGTATTGAGATTAAATACTACTTCTATTGCTCTAGTTTCAAAAGGTTGTAAATTGCTATAATTCCATTGTAAATTACCAATACTGCTTATAGTCTCAGCTGGTAAAGCTGAAATAAAGTCCATATAATCATCTTCAAAATCTAAACTAACAGTACCGTTTAATTCAATGTTTCCTTTATTTCTATAAAGGATAGTATAATAAGAATCAAAACCAGGAACCGCTCCAGATGTTGGCACTATTACAACCTCAACATCATTATGTATACCATTTGGTGACAAACAAAAATCTTGAACGTATGAACCACCAGCATCTGGAAACGTAATTATTGATGATGTAGGTGATACTGTAAAGTAATCAGGGTTTTCTAAAACAGGAGTCATTGTGTGCATACCCTCTGAAACTGGAACGCTATAACTACCTGAAGTATCTGCTAAATACGTTCCGGCATTGGTGCCATCTGTAAGTTCTAATTTTATGTTTGGGTAAAAATTATCACCAACATCACAACCATTGGTATTGGCATCTACTCTGCTTTCGCCTTCAATAATATAGTATTCACCACCTGGTGTAAATGAGCAATAACTATTGACAACCGTATTTGGATTACTCATTAAAAAATTTTGAAGTTGACTTAACTCCTCTTCATCTGCGCATATATAATCAATATTAGATGAAGAACTAATTGAGAAGTAGCTAGGAACGTTCCCGTTTTTTAAATTCAAATATTCAATATTTGCCTGGTAGAATTCCAAATGATCTATGTTAGGGTTTTGACTAAGGTCTAATGTGGTAAGACCACCAATATCTAATGATATTGAATTCAGATTTTGGTTATTAGAAAGATTTATACTATTTAAACTCTGCCAATAGATTCCTATAGTTTGTAAATTGGGTTGATTACTAAAGTCTAAATCAGTAATTAATGTTGCTGTAAGGCTAATCTCCTCTAAGTTTACATTACCACTTAAATCTAACTGAGTTATTCCTAATGCAGGAGAATTTAAACCATAAGCGTGAAAAGTTCTTAAATTTACAAGATTACTTAGGTTCAAGTTTGAAAGATAAAAAGTGTCTGCCAAAATTAAAGTCTCAACATTACTACAATTATTAAAACCTAGTGTATTAAAACTTTCATTACTATTATTACTTATATTTACTTCATTTAAACTTGGAAGGTTAATTAAACCAACACTCGAAGCAGAAAAACTAGATAGACTTAATGAAAATAGGTTTGGTAAATTTTCAATAACCAAATCGTTGTTGTAATACGAAAAATTACTCAGTTCTAATTCTATAAGATTAACAAAAGCCTCCAAACCTTGGATTGAAGAAATACTTGTTGAGCTAACATTAATTTCCGTTACAAGTTCTGCCTCAGCAACCTGTATTTCACCATCACCATTAGTATCTATTATAGGGTCATGGTTTAACAGAAAACTTTTAAAGTTTGTATCTGGTATATTAACATTCTGAGAACTACTTATTTTAAAAAAGCATAATAGAAGAATTGATAGATAATAGGTTTTCATAGTTCGTAATTTGATTAATAGCTATTTACAAGATATAAAAAACCAAAAAAGGTTGCGTTAAAAACACAACCTTTTGTCAAATTTTCTTACTAATTATAGTTTAAAACCGATTATCACCATCCAATAAATCACCTAAACCACCTAGGATACTTCCTTCTCCTCTACTTTTACCACCAGCTTTGGGTGCTGATGCTATAACTCGATCTGCTAATCTGCTAAATGGTAAGGACTGTATGTATACTTTTCCTGGTCCTCTTAATTTGGCAAAGAACAGACCTTCTCCTCCAAAGATTGAATTCTTTATTCCACCTACAAATTCAATATCGTAATCTACATCTTGGGTAAAACCGATAATACAGCCTGTATCTACTCGTAAGGTTTCACCTGGTTGTAAAGTCTTTTCTGCCATAGTGCCACCAGCATGCACAAATGCCATACCATCTCCTTCTAATTTTTGCATAATAAAGCCTTCGCCACCAAATAAACCTCTACCCAGCTTTTTAGAAAACTCAATACCAACACTTACTCCCTTAGCTGCACATAAAAACGCATCTTTTTGGCAAATGAACTTCCCTCGATATTCTGTTAAATCTATTGGTATAATTTTTCCTGGATATGGTGATGCAAATGATACATTGCGTTTTCCTGTAAGGTCGTTATAAAAAGCAGTCATAAACAAGCTTTCGCCTGTAAGGATTCGTTTTCCTGCTCCTAATATTTTACCTAAAAACCCTTTGTCTTTTTGAGAGCCATCACCAAAAATAGTATCCATTTTAATACCATCGTCCATCATCATAAAACTTCCTGATTCAGCGATAACTGCTTCCTGTGGATCTAATTCTATTTCTACATATTGCATTTCTTCTCCATAGATACGGTAATCTATTTCGTGAGCATTTCTGTCTGTAAAATCTGGTAATCTTTCCATAATGTTTTTTTGTTTTTGATTGACAGTTATATGTTGTTTAAAATAACATTTTGTTACATTTTAATAAGATTGTTTCACTGTGGTCGCAATGACACTATGATTTCACTTTTAGCGTCCACTCAAAATTAAACGAAGATACTTCTACTCCATCTGAATCAACTCCTTTAGCACTAAGCCAAACGGTTTGTCCTTCACCTGTTTTAATAGTTTTTGCAATAGCATCGTCTATTTTATGACCTTCCTTACATGTAAAGGTAATTCTTCCTGTAGCCTTTTTTGTAAACGTAGCGTTATTATTAGCCACTAACATAGATATCTTCTTACCACTTGCTTTAATTTTTGTCATTACTAATGCACCTGTGGTTAACTCAGCAGCCATACCTTGCACTGCCCAAAACATTGAGTTGAATGGATTTTGATTTATCCAACGGTGTTTTACGGTGACTACGCAAGTGGTATCATCTAAAGATTTTGTTCTTACTCCTGTAAAATATGCTGCAGGTAGTTTAAACATTAAAAAGGTATTGAGTTTAGAAGGCGATATATTCATATTTTAATAAGTGAAATTGATGTACTATTCTTTGTTCTTTTTTAATTCTTGGAGAAAAAACAATACACAAATGATTAAGCTAGCAAAAACCATATAAGGCTTCATGTTAACAAAATTTCCAGTCATGTTAAGCTTATCTATAGGCACGAAAACTATAAATAGAAAGAAAAGAAAGAACACGATTGACTTATAATGATTTCTGTAATCCATAAACTTTAATTTCTTCAAAATTAGCCAAAAATAAATTAGCATTTATTGTTAAAAAAATGTTAATTTTAAGTACTATGCGTAACATAATACCTTCTTTTAGACATATATTTGTATAAGAAACTATTATATACTTTTAAAATGGTAGACAATCATCATAAAAATTTAGCCACATTTATACATCTTTCAACATTTTCAAGATTTATAATTCCTTTTGGAAACTTTATTGGGCCAATAGTACTTTGGGCTGCTAACAAGGACAAATCAGATTTTGTAGATAAACACGGAAAGCAGGCTATTAACTTTCAGATTAGCGTTTTGCTTTATGCCATAATTATAGGCACTATTAGTGTTCCGTTTTTCATCTTTAAATTTTTTAGAAGATTAGATGTCATCGATTTTCATGGATTCCATGATTTTCATATTAGTTTAGGAGAACCTTCTCCTCTACTATATATAGGAGGTGGACTTGGTGCTTTAGCTATTATCGGTTTTATAGTTGAGTTGGCACTTATTGTTAGAGCAAGTTTATCTGCTAGAGACGGTTTAGATTACAAATATCCTTTGACTATCACTTTTTTAAAATAAATCATCATCAATAATCAATCAAAAAATGAACAGTTTAATCAAATTTAAGAACCTCATCACATGAAGATAGAAAACACAAAAGCACAAATGCGTAAAGGAGTATTGGAATACTGCATATTATCAGTCCTAAAAGACGATGATGCCTATGTTGCAGAAATTTTAGAATCCTTAAAGGACGCAAAACTGCTTGTTGTTGAGGGTACCATTTATCCTTTATTGACAAGACTTAAAAACGCAGGATTGCTCAACTATCGTTGGGAAGAATCAACCTCGGGGCCACCAAGAAAATATTATGGCCTAACTGAAACAGGAAAACTGTTTCTAAACGAGTTAAACATCACCTGGAGTGAATTACAAAATGCAGTTAATCTAGTAACAAGACAAAAAACAAAATAAAAATGAATAAAACAGTCAACATAAATTTAGCCGGTATATTTTTTCATATAGATGAAGATGCATACTTAAAATTACAGCGCTATCTAGAGGCTATAAAACGTTCATTTACAGACTCTCAAGGTCGTTCTGAAATCATTTCAGACATTGAAGCTCGTATTGCCGAACTTTTTAGCGAACGTGTACAAAACGAGAAACAAGTCATTTCATCAAAATTGGTAGACGAAGTCATTGCCATTATGGGGCAACCAGAAGACTATTTGGTGGATGATGAGATTTTTGACGACGAACCAAAATCTACTTCAAGAAGCAGATCAACTTCAAGTAAAAAACTTTTTAGAGATACCGACAATTCTTATATAGGTGGTGTAGCTTCAGGTTTAGGCCATTATTTGGGTATTGACGCCGTTTGGGTACGATTACTTTGGGTATTGCTTTGTTTGGGTTCTGGGGGAACATTTATATTAATTTATATATTGTTCTGGGTGTTGGTCCCTGAAGCTGTGACTACAGCTGATAAACTAACTATGACCGGAGAGCCTGTAAACATCAGCAACATTGAAAAAAAAATCAAGGATGGGTTTGAGAGTGTATCCGAAACCGTAGGTGATGTTGCAAAAAATGTATCGGAATCCGTTTCTGGTGCAGCTAAAAAAACAGGAAATAACATTAAATCCAATTCAAGAT
>JASBSA010000022.1 GCA_030149175.1 Winogradskyella sp.
ACTATTCTTCCTATTCTTCCGAATCCGTTAATTCCTAATTTTAAGTTTGACATTTTTCTCTTGTTTTTAAATTGTCATTATATCTGAAACTCTAAGTAGTTCCATGTTAATTTTTGATTTTCCTTTTACTGCTTGGTCAAATGGCGTTAAATCCATAATATCGTTCTTAAGGCCAACCATATAATTACTTTTTCCAGTGATAAGACTTTCTACTGCTTTTACACCCATTCTACTTGCTAAAACACGGTCGAAACATGAAGGACTTCCACCTCGTTGCATATGTCCTAAAACAGAAACACGAACTTCGTACTCCGACATATGCTCTTCAACATAATCTTTAAGCTCAAAAACATTTTTACCTATTTTATCACCTTCCGCAACAACCACTACACTCGAGGACTTACCCGATTGTTTACTTCGTCGTAAAGACTCTAATAACCTATCTAAACCTAAATCTTCTTCAGGTATTAAGATTTCTTCTGCACCTGCACCTACACCAACATTCAAAGCAATATGCCCAACGTCTCTTCCCATAACTTCAACAAAAAATAATCTGTTATGAGAACTCGCTGTATCTCTAATCTTATCGATAGCTTCAACAACTGTGTTTAAAGCCGTATCATACCCTAATGTGTGAGTTGTACCAAAAATATCATTATCTATAGTACCAGGAATACCCATTACCGGAAAACCAAACTCTTGATTAAAAACCATAGCTCCTGTGAAACTACCGTCTCCTCCTATAACAACAAAAGCATCTATTTCTGCTTTTCTTAAGGCATCATAGGCTTTTTGTCTTCCTTCTTTAGTCCTAAATTCTTGAGAACGGGCAGATTTTAGCATGGTTCCACCCTTATTGATGATACCCTTTACACTACGTGCATCCATTTTTTCGAAATCACCCTCAATCATCCCTTGATAACCTCTGTAAACACCATAACATTCTAATCCGTGAAACACACAAGTTCTTACCACAGATCTGATAGCTGCATTCATGCCCGGAGCATCTCCTCCAGATGTTAAAACAGCAACTTTTTTTATTGTATGTAGCATATTATTCTTTGTTCAATACAGTAAAATTAATAAACAATACACGGAATAATGTGACTATTGTCATAAAAAAATGTTACGAAAATCAATTCAAACGTTTTCGTTAATAAGTATTTTAATAAAATTTAAAAAAGTGAGGTTAAGACTTAGATTTTGTCTTCTTTTTCTTCATTGACATATACTCTGGCATAAAGTTATTTTCATCATTTTTATCCTCTTTTTCTTCAGTGGTATTTTTTTTGTCTCTACGATTTTTACCAGAAAAAATAATATCTAATAATTCTTTAAAAGTATCAAATTCTACACTGTAAGACATACCAATACCTTGAGTGTATCCAATTTCCTCACCAAAATTTCTAATGGTATTTTCTCTATTGAATACCTTAGCTCGGAGTGTCCCATCGTCATTTAGTAACCAATCTATTTGAACATCGCCTGTAATAGTCGTTTGCTGTGCGCTTCCAAATGGCACACCTACCTTACCATTTACTAAAACCTTTTCTGATATTTTTGTTTGAAGCGTTAAACCAAACCTATTGTCAGTCTGTAGATCTGGTGTATTTTCGCCTAATTCAACATCTATACCAACATTTAAATTCTCATTTCCACCTCCAAGTATATTATTTACGATACCCGATAAACGTTCTGAAATGGTTCCTGTAAAATTAACTCCTCGTATGCCATTTGAAAAACCTCCAGTACCTAAGAGCGTTAATGCCTGATTGTTTCTTTCGTCTTTTGAAGACAACCTATAATCTAGCTCTGATTTAACGGTTGAGGATACATTTGGGAAACGTAAGTCAAAATCGGGTTGCGGCTGCTCTAAATCACCAGTTAAGAAAATATCAACCTCAACCGGAATCCTTTGTGTTATAGGGTTATCTAATAGCACTGAGGGATTAGCTGTAGTTTTATAAATAGCTTTAAGATTAATCTCTGCTCCCATAGGATCACCTTCCCAAACAATAGTTCCACCCTGTTCTACTTCAAACTTTTTCTCCACCAAACCACTATACTTAAAGTTATACACACCTTCGTAAACCGTAAAATCTCCCCACATATTAAAGGTGCCGTTTGTGTTAATAAAAAAACCTAAGTTACCTTCACCTTTCCCTTTTATAGTACTTCCTGCCTCTTTATCTATAACTATTTCTATCGTGGCATTTGGGTTTACATCCAAGTCAAAAATAAGCTCTAAACCCTTAACTTCTATTGCCTCAGTAACTTCTCCGTTAAGTCTAGCTTTCTTTTCTTCTGGGCTTAAAAAGTGGATGTAAGAGTTATCACCAAAACTCTCGGAATCATTTAATGGAATATTAAATACTGTACCAGATGCTGTACTTCCTTCTACATCTATGATTAACTGATCTGTTGGACCACTAATGCTAGCTTCACCAGATACAAAAGCAGTTCCGTAGTACAGCTCGTCTTCAGATTCTTCCGTATTTAAAACCAATAAACGGTCTGTACTCAAGTCTAAGCCCAATTCCCAATCTGAAAAATTATTGTGCTCTATATAGCCGTTTAAGTAGCCCTGAGAAAAATACTTTGAGTCTGTCATGGCCACGTTATTAAATATAAATCTCTGATTTCTTAATGATACTTTAGAATCGAAATCAAACCCATAATCTACATTTAGATAGGGAATTGATAGACCTGCCCTATCCAACAATAATTCTCCGTCTATTCTAGGTTTGTTTAAGCTTCCTGTAACTCTAGCCTCACCTGAAACCAAACCTCTTATATTGCTTATAACACCTTCTCCAAGCGGATTTAAAGGGTCTAAGAGAAACTCTTCAAAAGCAACGTCTAAATTGATTGTTGGTCTATTCTCTGTGACATCTATAGTTCCTTTTGCTAAAAATGATGTGAGGTTATCATTAACCAAAGAAACATCAACTTTATAATTTGTAATAGAATTATTCCCTTCTACGTCTGCTGTTAGATTACCTAGGTCATAGTCGTTTACAAAAAGATTACTTATCTCTAAGTTAGATTTTGGCAAGTACGTGCCGCTTTGTTGTACAAGGTCTACCTTTCCATTTACCACACCAGCTACATCTAAACTATCTATTCTTGGGGTTATCTTTACCAATTCAACATCCTTGAAATCAACTCTGAGATTTTTATTGATACTATCACTAATTATTCCTGAAAATTCTATAACCTCATTACCTTGATTAATTGTAATTGGAAAAATATCAAAAGCAGAAAGCGTTCTGTCAAATCTTATTTTATTGAAACTATTTTTTTCTGAGTTTATAAACCATTCGTAACCCTTGAATAATACATCAGATTTTCTAAAACCTATAACAGACTTATTGCCTTCATCAATTGTGTAAAACAGATTTAGATTAAACGCATCCCTATTGTTTTTACCACCTTTAAATTCAGTTTTAACAAGAAGTGTATCTCTTTTGGTTACATTTATGAGGGTAAAATCTGATGCATTATAAACACCTGCACTTAGCGAATCTACTTCTATAAATGTATTGTAAAGCGGGTTACTATTATCTACGGTAAGATTAATATTATTAGCAAAGTAATCCTTAAACTTAATCTCTGGTGAGTTAAATGTAAGGTCAAAACCTTTTGCGTCTGTTTCAATTCGTCCTTCAATAAAGGTATTTTTACCTAAAAACAAATCCTTAAAAAACACAGTAGCAATTTTTGAATATATATTGAATTTAAAATCAATATACTGTCCTTCTTCAACTTCAAAAGGCACATAATTAGTGTAAATACTACCAACTGAGTTTTCAATTAGCTTAAAAATATCTTCAGTCTTAAATTGGCCCTTTATGTTTCCATTAATGATGTCTGGTGAGTTTATAGTTATAGTACGTTCATTTTCCTTAAAAGAAGATACAATGTCAAAATCCTCAAAACCATACTCACTATCTTGGTTTTTGTATGTTGTATTTTTGATATTAACAGCACCACTTACATCGTCTAAAGTAGAACCTGTAGCAGTTATACTTACTAAACCTCTAAACTCTGAAATACTATCTCTAGTCACAAAATTAAGCACCTTTAGGTTGGCGTAATCAACATTGGCATCGAAATCGAACTTCTTTTTTTCTTCTACAAAATCTACTAAACCATTAAAATTCAATTGAAGGTTAGGATCATTTGCTACCAATTTACCGTTGAAGATTTTATTACCTAAATCTCCCAAAACAGAAATACCTTTATATGTATAATTGTTGTATTCTAAGCTAAAAACATCTCCTTTTATATCTGATCGTAAATTATTCATTGTAAATCCTTTACCATCTACATCTAGGTTTGCAGACACAAATTTGGTTTTGGGATCGTTAATGAGCTTACCAATATCAAATTCATCAAAAACAACGTTACCTATATAGCTTGATCTGTCAATATCATCGATTTCGGTAAGTTCTAAATCCGATTTTATGAAACCTAAATCTGTATTGATTGCTATATCAGCATTAATTTTCTTAGTAGTTAATTGTGAGGTTCCTGTAATCTTAAAATTACCAACCTTAGATAAAACCGTTGGGATGGAATTACCAAGAATTCTAGGTAACAAAGCCGTTAAATCATTATAGTTTGATGCTAAATTTTCAAACCTGCCATCTAGAGCAAATGTATCGTCTTCTTTGGCAAAAAGGTTTTTAAACGTAATATCACCTATTATTCTTGTATTTCTGGTGGTACTGACATTTAAGTTTTTAGCTTCAAGATTATTTAAGGTTCCTGATAAGTCTGCATTAAAATTAGCACGCTGATTTACACCAAATTCATCAAAAAACACATTCAGTTCTGTAAGCGATATTTCAGAGTCTTTAAAACTAGCAGTAACGTTTACCTTATCTGTAAAGTATCTTAAATCTTCTCTTTTGTAATCAAACCTTAAATTACCTAATAATTCAGATTTTTCAGTTTCTATACTTAAATCATTAAAATTCATATGATCTAAGGTATATTCAAAGTTAGCTTTTAAATTTTCTATAGTTATGCCTCTACTGTCTTTAAAACTAAATTTATTGATACGTGAACTAACGTCTGGACCATTAATTAAAAAATTAGTTGTATTTGCATTTAGCTCGGTAAATTCAAAAACCCTTGGTGTTTCTAGATTCTCGTCTATTAGTTTAAAAATACCGTTCTCTATAGACAGATCACTTGAAGAAAACAAAAAACTACTTGGGCCTTGCCTAGGGTTGTCATCTTCAAACTTATCTACAAACACATCAAGATTTGTGTCTTCCTCACCTTTATAGGTTTTTAGGTTAAACAGTAGATCTTGTATATCTATATCACCTAAATTAAACTTACCATTGTAAAGATTTTTGAAACTTATTATAGAGCTATTTAACTCACCAATGCTAATAAGCGTATCTTTTTTGTAATCTCTAATTAGGATTTCTTTTAACTCGATATCACCATTAAGCTGAAGTCCAACTTTGCCAATATTTATATTAGTTTTAAAGTCCTCGTTTAGCTTTTGCGTAGCGTATTTACCAAGTTTGGTTTGAACAGCAGGAATACCCAGAATTAAAAATACAATAAGAAACAAGAGCAGAATGATACCTGCTATTTTACCTATTATTTTGAGTACTCTTTTGATATGGATTAATTATAAATTGTTGATGAAATCTTCACTACATTTGCACTTGTAATACGTTGGCAAGTGGAGTCTTAGACTATATTCCGTAAAATTAACAATTATTGTGCCCTTTTTAGTTAATGAAAAAAGAAAATATTTATATCCTAGGCATTGAATCTTCTTGTGATGATACTTCTGCTGCTGTACTATGTAACGATGAAATTTTAAGCAATGTTGTTGCTGACCAAAAAATTCATACCGAATATGGTGGCGTAGTTCCAGAATTGGCTTCTAGAGCACACCAACAAAACATTGTTCCCGTAGTTAATCAAGCTATCGAGCGTGCTGGTATTTCTAAGGACCAATTAAGTGCAATTGCTTTTACGCGCGGACCAGGTTTAATGGGTTCATTACTTGTAGGCACTTCGTTTGCAAAATCTCTAGCTTTTGGTTTAGATATTCCTCTTATTGATGTTAACCACATGCAAGCGCATATTTTAGCCCATTTTATTAAAGAAGAAGGACACCAAAAACCACCTTTTCCATTTTTGGCAATGACCATTTCTGGTGGTCATACACAAATTGTAAAAGTGACCAGTTATTTTGAGATGGGAGTCCTCGGCGAAACCATAGATGATGCAGTTGGAGAAGCCTATGATAAAAGTGGAAAAATACTAGGTCTTGGTTATCCTGCAGGTCCAGAAATAGACAGACGAGCGCAATTAGGAAACCCTAAAGCTTATAAATTTACCAAACCCAAAGTAGATGGTCTTAACTTTAGTTTTTCAGGTTTAAAAACAGCTATTCTTTACTTTGTGCAACGCGAAACTAAAGCCAATCCAAATTTTGTTGAAGAGAATTTAAACGATATTTGCGCGTCTATTCAATATACTATTGTTGGTATTTTGATGGATAAATTAAAACTTGCCCTAAAGCAAACTGGCATTAAACACATTGCTATTGGTGGTGGAGTTTCTGCAAATTCTGGCATTAGAAAAGCGCTTAAAGATGCAGAAAAGAAACATGGTTGGATCACTTACATTCCAAAATTTGAATATACCACAGACAATGCTGCAATGATTGCTATTGTTGGATATCTAAAATATTTGGAAAAGGACTTTTCAGATTTTGATGTTATGGCTACTGCTCGGTTAAAGATATGAAGCTACTCAAACAAAATGTTTATTATTATTTCTGGATCACTGGAATAGTATTAATTGCCTTAAGTATCTATTGGTTAAACTTTGAAGATGCGGTGTTAGATATTAATGTTCATGATACATATTTTGTAATTCACAATTCTCATATTCTTCAACTCTTAGCAATTATCTATAGTTTCTTAGGATTTATCTATTGGCTTTTTCAAAAAATGAATATCAAGCTAGTTAAACCCTTAACCCAATTACACACCTCGACAAGCATAATAATTATTCCCTTGTACTTTATTTGTAGTTATTTGTTGGAATTACTTTATCCGCCTTCTAACTTTCCTCTTTTTGATGATACTCAAAATTTTCAATTATTAATTGCTGTTATTACTTTGATTGGACTGCTGGCTCAACTGCTTATTATTTTCAATATAATTATTAGTCTTATCAAGTATTTTACTTAATAAGACCTAAATTGTTAAAACATCTGTTGATAACAGATAGTGTAGAGCTTTAAATACATTTTAAAATTTAGTTGTTTTGTAAGTGTCCCAGGCTAAACTAAATCAATTACACAATGAAACAGTTAATTTTTCTTCTACTCTACATTCCTTTTTTAAGTTTTTCTCAAGAGGGTTTAGAAACTGAACTCGATTCTATTAGTACTATTGAAGAGGCTAAAACCTTTGCTAAAGCTCATAAAAAATCTAATAAAAGTAAAGTCTTTACGTTTAATAAAGAAAAACACAAAACACGCTTGGCAGATGAGCTTTTCAAACTTTCTAAAGGAGGTAAAAAAGTTGTAAAAGGCGACTATAAAACGACTCACTATAAGGTTATTGATAAACAAAAAACCTTGCACCAAAGAGTTAGCTATATCTTTTTTGATGGTAACAAAATAGACTTAGAAGAAATCAATGAAAAACGTGAAAAGATTATTTCTCAACACCAACAAGGTTATAAATTCAATAAGTTAGCGCAGTTACACTCCATGGACTTAAACGCAAAACGAGGTGGTGACCTAGGATGGTTTCCGGAAGGAGAAATGCATCCAATGTTTGAAGATGCAGTAAAAGACCATGACACCAATGAAATTTTCACTTTAGATATTGAAGACAGAAACTGGTATTATGTTGTTCTAAAAACTCACGACTCTAAAACCATTGAAGAAATCACCGTTTTACAATACTCAGAAACTATAGATTAATGCAATTATTCTACAATCCCAATATATCCGAAGGAGACACTACGTTTAGTTTTGATAAAGACGAAAGCCGACACATCGTAAAAGTACTTCGTAAAAAAGTTGGAGACCAATTGCATATAACCAATGGCAAAGGTTTGTTATTTACTGCAGAACTTACATTGGCAGATGCCAAACATTGTTCGGTAAATATCTTATCTCAAAACTTACAACCAAAGCGTCTTTTTAACTTGCATTTGGCTGTTGCGCCAACCAAAATGAACGACAGATACGAGTGGTTTTTGGAAAAAGCAACAGAAATTGGCATTGAAGAAATTACACCAATAATTTGTGATAATAGCGAACGTAAAGTTGTAAAGCTAGAGCGCTTTGAAAAAATTATTCAGTCGGCTATGAAACAATCTTTGCAGTGCTATTTACCGAAATTAAATGAGCCTATTTCTTTCAGAGATTTTTTAAACACATCTTTTTCAGCAGCTAAGTTTATAGCACATTGTGAAGAGACTGATAAAAAATCACTAAAGTCGCAGTTAAAAACCAATAAAGACACTGTATTACTAATTGGTCCTGAAGGTGATTTTAGCGTTAAAGAAATCGAAATGGCTTTGGATGCTGGATTTATTCCAGTAACTTTGGGTAACACGCGCTTACGAACCGAAACTGCTGCCATTGTAGCTTGCCACTCTGTGGCTTTTGTAAATGAATAATGTTTTTTGTCATTCCTGCGAAGGCAGGAATCTATGCATAAAATTGATTCTGCATCAGGTGCGGAATGACAACAAAATTTTGATTATGAGATTCTTAATTACTTTTTACTTTTCACTTTTTACTCTTGCCCTATTTGCGCAAGACGTAGCTGTACTAAAATACAAAGGTGGTGGCGACTGGTATAGCAACCCAACTGCACTACCCAATTTGGTGAAATTTTGTAATGACAATATTGATACCAATATTAATGAGAATATACAAACGGTTGAAGTTGGAAGCACAGATATTTTTCAATATCCTTTTTTGCACATGACAGGTCATGGCAATGTGTTTTTTAGTGACGACGACGCAGAAAATTTGAGAAAATATCTTATCTCAGGTGGTTTTCTACACATAGACGACAACTACGGTATGGAACCATACATCACCAAAGAATTGAAAAAGGTTTTTCCTAATAACGAATTGAAAGAAATACCAAAAAATCACAAAATATTCAATTCGGCTTTTGAGTTCGCTAATGGTTTGCCAAAAATCCATGAGCATGATGGTAAAGCACCACAAGCTTTCGGAATTTTTCATGAAGATAGATTAGTCCTACTCTTTACCTTTGAAAGTGATTTAGGCGATGGATGGGAAGACCCAGAAGTACATAATGATCCTGAAGATGTACGTGAAAAAGCACTTAAAATGGGAGCTAATATTTTGAAATATGCTTTTGAGAATTAGAAATGAGATAATAGTCTCTAGATATGAGACTATTTATTTCACAAAATAAAATCTCTCTTATCTCAAGTCTAACTTCTAGAGTCTAACTATGCAACTCACCCACTACACCTCTAACTTTAAAAAGCAAAAGCATCCAATAACTCTCATCTGCGACAATATTACAAATGCACCTAATATTGGTAGTCTATTTCGCATTGCAGATGCTTTTAATATTGAAAAACTCATTTTTTGCGGAGACAATATTCCTATTGGAAGACGCATGACCAAAACATCACGTTCTACCGAAAAATATGTAAACCATAAAGTTGAAGGAAAGATTGAAGATGTTATTCTTCAGCTAAAAGAAACACATCACATTATTGCTTTAGAGATTACCGAAAACAGCACTGAACTAACCACTTTTAAACTACAAGACAACAAACCAATAGTCTTAATTCTTGGTGATGAAAACTTTGGGGTTTCAGAATTTGTTTTAAAACAATGCGATGCTGTTATCCATATCAATATGTATGGTAACAATAGCAGTATGAACGTTTCTCAAGCTACCAGCATTGCACTTTACGAGTTTACCAAACAACTTAATTCTTAAATTTGCCTTGCTGAATTTATTTCAGCATCTTTGAAATATGAACCAAAATTCAAAAATCATTGCAAATGGTATCTTAAGAGCTTTAGGAATTCTCTTAAGCATAGGGTTGATTTTGTTTTTTCTATACAAAATACAATCTGTAATAGTTTACATAGCTATTGCTGCTGTTATTTCTTTGGTAGGAAGACCAATTGTTTTGTTTCTAAGACGAAGGTTAAAATTCAATAATACCATTGCCGTAGTTGTTACTATGTTGTTGTTTATCGGATTGTTAGCAGGTTTGATTGGTATGTTTATTCCCTTGATAACAGATCAAGGTAAAAACCTAGCACTTTTAGATTTTGAACAACTTGAACGTAATTTAGATAATCTGTACCAACAGATTGTAACCTATTTTGAATTTAACAACATCGATGTACAAGAGTCCATAAAAGACTCTAACATTTTATCAAAACTAGATTTTTCATTAATTCCTAACTTCTTTAATAGTTTGGTTAGCGGATTGGGCAGTTTTAGCATAGGGTTATTTTCGGTTTTATTTATTTCATTTTTCTTTTTGAAGGATAGCAAACTTTTTGAAGAGAGCATTATGACCTTTGTACCAGACGGAAATGAAACACGCTCTAGACGCTCATGGAATAAGATAAAAGACTTGTTATCTCGCTACTTTGTTGGTCTTATTTTTCAGATTTCCATCCTCTTTGTTATTTATACTGTTGTTCTACTCATATTTGATATAGATAATGCTATGGTTATCGCTTTCTTGTGTGCTCTTATAAATTTAGTGCCTTACGTCGGGCCTTTAGTTAGTGGTTTTCTTATGCTTATACTAAGCATGTCTAGTAACTTAGGCGAAAGTTTTAGCGAGGTTATATTGCCAAAAACCACCTACGTAATGATTGGTTTTATTATTGCGCAATTGGTCGATAACTTTTTTAGCCAACCTTTTATTTTCTCTAAAAGTGTTAAGTCACACCCGCTAGAGATCTTTTTAATTATCATCATTGCAGGCATTTTATTCGGTATAGTTGGCATGATAGTAGCTGTACCTGCTTACACAGCAATTAAAGTGGTTTTAAAAGAGTTTTTATCTGGCCATAAGATTGTGAACAAACTAACTAAAGGCTTATAGTTGCAATTTGAACAAAACCATATTAAATACTGAAATTCAAGAGTTTATAAATTCCAAATTACAATCTGACATTTCAGGTTTATTACTTAAAGGGATACCTTTTGCTGCCAAAGACCAAAAGCTTATAATAGAACAGATTGAAGCCAAAAAACGCTGCAAAAAAAAACTTCCTACTTGGTTTAATGCCAAAAACATTTATTATCCAAACAAGCTAAACATTGAGCAAACCTCGTCAGAAATAACAGCAAACTATAAAGCCAATTTGGTTGCTGGGAAAACCTTAATAGACCTTACAGGTGGCTTTGGAGTCGATGCTTACTATTTTTCAAAAAAGGTTGAAACGGTTATGCACTGTGAAATAAACTCAGAACTTTCTGATATTGTAAAACATAATTATAAAGTTCTTGAATCAAAAAATATTGATTGTCTGAATGAAAACGGAATTGATACTTTAAAATCTATTGACAAACCTTTTGACTGGGTTTATATAGATCCATCTCGACGAGACGATTCTAAAAACAAGGTTTTTTTACTTTCAGATTGTACACCTAATATCAAAACCTTTAAAGGGTTGTTTTTTAAATATGCCAAAAATGTGATGGTAAAAACATCCCCTTTGTTAGATATATCTGCAACAAAAAAAGATTTAAAACATGTAAAACAGCTTCATATTGTTAGCGTAAACAATGAAGTAAAAGAGCTTCTTTGGATTTTAGAACGCGATTTTGAAGGGGACTTTAAGATTAAAACTGTAAATCTTACAAATAATGAAAATGAGATTTTCGAGTTTAGTCATAAACACGAATCTGATGTAATAGTAGAATACTCTGAGCCTCTAACCTATTTATACGAACCCAATTCTGCCATTTTAAAGGCTGGTGCCTTCAATTCGGTTAGCGCTACTCTTAATGTATTCAAACTGCACAAGCACTCTCATGTGTACACCTCTGATGAATTAATCCATTTTCCAGGTAGACGTTTCAAGATAGAAAAAGTTATTCCCTTCAACAAAAAAGAGTTTTCTAAAACAGGTATAAAAAAAGCAAATGTTACTACACGAAATTTTCCAATATCCGTAAAAGATATCAGAAAAAAGCTTAAAATTAAAGACGGTGGGACTAATTATTTGTTTTTTTCCACCAACATAAAGAATGAAAAAATAATTATAATATGCTCTAAAATTTAAAAATTGAAGAATCTGTAAAAGCGTAACAAGTTGCATCTTTAGGTATGTCTCTCGTATTTAACCCTGTGAAGAGACTAAATGCTGGCAAAACAAATTGTTGCGAAGTAATCTGATAACAGGGCAATTTCAATTTTTGTTTCCCTTTACCTTTGATGACAACACCTGGATGTGTATGACCAGAAATTGTAAATCCATTACCATTAAATTCGAGATTATCGTGAATGAATGTAAATGAACCAATAGTCAACTCCCGTACCACACTTATATTTAATTCGTTAATTAAATGATTGGATTTCTTATCGTGATTGCCTTGTATTAGTATCCATTCTACATCAGAAAACTGATTCAACCATATTTTAAAGGTTTTAATATTTGTATTTCTTTCAGCATGAAACAAATCACCAACTACTAAAACCTTTTTAACACTAAAGTGCTGAATAAGATGGTTTAATCGATCTAAATCGTCTTGAAGTATCTGATCTGGTACAGCAATTCCATGTTTACGAAAATGAGCAGTCTTCCCAATATGAATATCGGACAAAATCAAAGTTTCTTGATTTTTCCAGTAAACAGCACGTTGATTTGTCAATGTAAGAACCTGTTCTTCTATTGTGATATTTTCCTTTACGATATTCAATTATTTTATTTTAAAAGCCTGTTCTTTAATGCGTTGAATACGTTTATCCAAATTTTCGTTGCTCATGGTGCCTCTGAGGCTATCTACCTTTAATGGAAAACTTAATGGTGTAAACGACTTGGCATATTTAACTATAATTTTACTTTTTGAAATTCGGTCGAAAGCTTCCTGTAATCTTACCTCTTCTAATTGCTGATTAAATACTTCTGTATATGCCTGTCTCAGCAATAAATTATCTGGCTCATAATCTTCTAAAACCCTAAATATCAATCCAGATGAAGACTGTAAACTCTTATTATTCTTACGAGTTCCTGGTTGCGATTGCACCACTAACCCAGCAATAACGGCAATATCTCTGAACTTTCGCGATGCCATTTCAGAAGCGTTAATACTCGCAATAACATCATCCATCAAATTTTCTTTACTCAATAAGTCTTTAATATTAGTATCATCTACAGGAATAGGTTGGTCGCTAAGTAGCTCAAAACCGTAATCGTTCATGGCAATGGTAAATGTTATCTGCTTTAATTTACTAATGCGATATGCCATCAATGCCGAAAATACTTCGTGCACCAAACGGCCTTCAAAAGGATACATGAATAAATGATGGCCATCCTTGGTTTCAATCAGTTCCACTAAAAATTCATCAACTTTTGGGATATGGGAATGCTCATGTTGACGACTCACCAAAGGATTTAAAAACCGTAGTTCCTTTTCTAATCGGCTTGGTTCTAAAGCATGTGATAATTGCAATCTTAAAAAATGACTTAAGTGCGAGGTTAAAGGCAGTCGACCACCGAGCCAACTTGGCGACACAGCTTTTTTAGCTTTACTCTTTCTCACAAGCGCAGTCATATCCTTAATTTGTACCAATTCTAAAATTCGACCGGCGAGAATGAAGCTATCGCCAGGTTTTAATTTTGAAATAAAAAATTCTTCAATCATTCCAATATATCCACCAGAGATGAACTTAACCATCATATGGGCTTCGCTCACAATAGCACCAATATTCATGCGATGCAACATACTTATGCGCCTACTTTTTACCTTGTATTTACCATCTTCATCTAAAATGACTTTATGAAATTCTTCATAGGATTTCAGCGTTTGACCACCTTGGGTAATAAATTGAAGACACCACAACCAATCATCTTTAGTCATGTATTGAAACGCATGGACTTGTTGGATTTGCTTAAATAATCTATCGGCATCAAACCCTTCACCAACTGCCAAGGTGACCATGAATTGTACCAATACGTCAAAGGTTAGTACCATAGGATCACGCGCTTCTACCTGCTTATTTTTAATCGCTTCTTTTAAAGCTGAAACTTCTACCAATTCTAGAGAATGGGTAGGAACGAAGTAAATTTTAGAGCGTTCAAAGGGTGAATGACCGCTGCGTCCTGCACGCTGCATGAACCGAGCTATACCTTTTACCGAACCGATTTGAATCACACAATCCACAGGTTTAAAATCGACACCCAAATCCAAGGACGAGGTACAAACAACAGCCTTTAAATAGCCAGAAGCGATATTATCCTCAATCCAATTTCTAAGTTTCTTATCTATAGACCCATGATGGATGGCTAAGAGTCCAGCTAAATCTGGTTGGGCATTCAACAAGAGTTGATACCACAACTCTGCTTGTCCTCTTGTATTTGTAAAAATTAAGGTTGTTGTATTAGAGGCGATAATGGGAAGTATCTTATCTACCATATTGGCACCCAGATGGCCAGCCCACGGTAAAACTTCAATCTCATCTGGCAATACCGAAATGATGTCTAACTTCTTTTTCTGCTTGGCAGTAACTTGCGTGACTTTTAAATCTGGATAAGGTAGAAGCACATTTTTAGCTTCCTCAAGATTTCCTATAGTTGCTGTAATTCCCCAAATCCTGAGCTTTGGCGAATAATATCTTAATTGCGATATGGCCAACTCCGTGAGTATACCACGTTTATTTCCTATTAGTTCGTGCCACTCATCTATAGCCACACATTTAACATATTTAAACCATCTCGAATTCTTTTTTTGAGAAAACAACAAATGCATGGTTTCTGGTGTGGTGAGCAAAACATCTGGCATTAAACGTTCTTGCTTGCGCCTTACTGCTGTTGGCGTATCGCCATTTCTAACTTGCACAGACCAATCTAAACCTATTTCTTCTACAGCCTCGCTCATGGCTTTAGCCAAGTCTTTAGCCAAAGAACGTAATGGACTAATCCAGAGCAATTTTAAACCTTTGGGATAATCTTCTGGGTGATTAAGATAATCAATAACAACAGCTAAGAATACCGAAAAGGTTTTACCAAAACCTGTTGGTGCTACAACCATACCAGAATAACCGTTGGAATAACGTTGCCACGTTTGTAATTGAAAAGGAAAGGGTGCATGACCTTTTTCTGCCATCCAATTATTTATAATTCGTAAACCATCGCTATCTCTAAACTGACTCAAGGTGCTGTAATTAGTTGTTTAACAGTTTCAATAGTATCTATTTCATCGACTGGTTTGTCCTTTCGCCATCTGTTAATTCTTGGAAACCTAAGTGCGACTCCAGATTTATGGCGGTTGCTAAGTGCAATACCCTCAAAAGCAATCTCAAACACCAAGTGAGGTTTAACAGTTCTTACAGGACCAAATTTTTCGATAGCATTTTTATTTACCCATTGTGAAATCTCTGTGATTTCTTTATCGGTTAAACCAGAATAGGCTTTGGCTACCGTCACTAAAGCATCATCCTTTTTTACAGCAAAGGTGTAATCCGTATATTTTGAACTTCGCCGTCCACTACCCTTTTGAGCATAAATCATAACTGCATCAATCGTTAATGGATCTACTTTCCATTTCCACCAATCGCCTTTTTTACGACCAGTATGGTAAGGTGATCTCTTCTGTTTTAACATTAAACCTTCGCTATTTATGGCTCTAGAATTATTTCTGATGTCGTGTAATTCTTTCCATTCATTAAATTCTACCAAAAAAGACAATTTAATATGCTCTGGTAAAGAAACGGAATTAAAGATTGATTCCAGTTGCATACGTCTTTGTTCAAATGATTGTCCTCTAATATCTTTTCCATCAAACTCTAAAATGTCATAAGCATAAAAGCCTATTGGCACTTCTTCTAAAAGCTTATTGGTAACGTTTTTTCGATTAAGACGTTTTTGCAAATCATTGAATAACAAGACATCGTTATCTTTCATGGCTAGGATTTCACCGTCAATTACAAAATCATCTTTGAAATTACTAATGGCATCTACTAACTCAGGAAACTGTTTCGTCACCAATTCTTCGCCGCGAGACCAAATGTAAATTTCATTATTTCGCTTAACAATCTGACCTCTTATGCCATCCCATTTTTGTTCAACTATCCATTCATTAGGCTCGCCTAATTCTAGCAATTCTTTTTCTAAGGAATAAGCCAAACAAAATGGATACGGTTTTGAATTATCATAGTTGATATGGCTTCCTTTTATCAACTCATCAAAAGTGATAGAATCAACCTCCCATTTACCAATAATACTATGCATTAACTGATTGGCATCGATATTGGTAAGTTTAGCTAGGGCATTTACTAAAGTCTTTTTTGAAACACCAATTCTAAAACTTCCACCAATTAACTTATTAAAAATAAGTCGCTCCTGTTGTTCTAATCCAGACCAAGCATCGAGCACAAAAGCTTTTTTATTTGTTTCAGGTTTTGACTTTAGTGCTTTTAATTTTGTCATCCATTCATGTAGGGATAAATCTAACGTATGACTTGGTTCTGGCAGCAACAATGCTATGGTTTCTCCTAAATCTCCTACAGTACTGTAACTTTCTAAAAATAACCATTCTGGCAAATTAGTAATTTCCATACACCAAGTTTTCATGAGTGATGTTTTTACTGGTCTTGGTGGTCTTTTACCCGTAAATAGTGCAATTAGCCAAAGTTTATCTTTATCTGGTGCTATTTTAAAATATTGAACTAAAGCTTCAATCTTAGCATTAGTTTTGTTAGTGATTTCTATAGCACTTATTAATTCTGAAAATAACTTCATTCGGCTGTAGCTTTTTCGGTTTCGGTTTCAGCTTTTGCAAGTGCCTCGTCACCATATTCAGTAATAAGCTCGTTAGCCTTTATTCCTATTTCATTCAAATATTTTGAAAACACAGCCTGAGAACCATGAGTAACATAAACTTGCTCTGCTTCTGAGGCTTTTACTGCAGAAATTAAACCATTCCAATCTGCATGATCACTAACGGCAAAACCCGCATCTACGGCTTGCCAACGTCTGTTTCCTCTAACTTGCATCCAACCAGAACAGACTGCAGTAGCAGGATTTGGTAAACGCTTCAACATACGTGATCCTAAAATTGCCGGTGGTGCTATAATAATTTTATTCTGTAGTGTTTTTTTATTAAGATCTGCTGACCATAAGTTTGCATTAGGCAATGTAATACCTGAATTTAATATAGCTTCATTAGTATTGTAAATGGATCGATGTAAAAAAATATCATCATAGCCTTCCAAAAGTGAGAGTAATCGTTGTGCTTTACCTAAAGAATAACCTAAAAATACAGAGGTTCTATTATTAGACTGATTGGTTTTTACCCAATTGTGTAATTCTTGTTGTAGTATTTCCTCTTTTTTCCAATTGTAAATTGGTAAACCAAAAGTGCTTTCAGTGATAAAAGTATTACACTTTACAGATTCAAAAGGTGTAGTGATAAAATCAGGTTGTGTTTTATAGTCGCCTGTAAAAACCACAACATAACCTTTATATTCTAACCTAATCTGAGCAGAGCCAATAACATGACCAGCAGGATGAAAACTAATTTTTACACCATTTATAGTTATACTCTGTTTATAGGGAATACTCTCAATCTTAATATCTGCACCTAAACGATGTTGTAAAATAGTCTTGGAATTATCCGTACATAGATAGCGTTTCATTCCCCATCTTGCGTGATCAGCGTGTCCATGAGAAATTATGGCGTAATCAACAGGATACCATGGATCTAAATAGAATTTTCCTTGTGGACAGTATATTCCCTTTTTTGTGAATTTTATAAGTTGTTTTTCAGAAGACATAGCCTAACGAAGCTATTGAAAAAGTTAGAGTTTTTATAGTAAAAATTCGTTAAAATTAATTTTATAGAAAACCATTTTGTGCAACGAGCATATCATGCCCCCAAATCTGCACTAAATACGAAATATCTATTGGAAAAAAAGATGAAGAACCGTCTGAGTTATACTTTACAGGACACTCTAATCGATTTCCTTCAACTATTTTACATTTATTTTTGCCATTATCAGAAATATAGATTTTCTCTTCATCTAACTTCTGATACACTTTTTTTAAATCAATTATTGCATACTTTATAAACGACGACGCTTTCTCAGCCTCGTTCTTAGCACTGTCAATTATTCCATAAGTGAAATAGTGTGCCTTCATTTTATAATATTCTGATTCATGCCGATCTTTAATTCTATTTGAATCTCTTCGATATCTAATTGTAAAATCTGTAAAATCTTGATATTTCTTTTCTCTAAACCTTTCCTGAACACTCATGATGGTGCTACCTTTTCGAAAAACATAATCAATACCATCCATCATGTCTATATATTTTGAGTAATCCTTTTTTAATTTTACTTCTGACCAATTTAAAGGAGTGTAGATTAAGGGTATAGCAAGGTTTGTATGAACATAATTGGTAAAGGCTCTATCTTTAGAATATTTTGACATATGCAATAAAATTAATTATATTCTATACGCTTTCAAAACATTAGCTCGTTTGAATTAAAAAACTCAAAAAAATTGTTGCGATAATTAATATGATAAGTTACATTTGCATCCGCAATTTTAAGAAACGTTCTTATAAAGTTTATTGGAGAGGTGCCAGAGTGGTAATGGAGCAGATTGCTAATCTGTCAACGCGTAAGTGTTGCCCGGGTTCGAATCCCGGTCTCTCCGCAATTTGATAACCAATTTTCGGGGTGTAGCGTAGCCCGGTTATCGCGCCGCGTTTGGGACGCGGAGGTCGCAGGTTCGAATCCTGCCACCCCGACTTTTAATTCGGTCGCGTAGCTCAGCTGGATAGAGCATCTGCCTTCTAAGCAGACGGTCACAGGTTCGAATCCTGTCGCGATCACTTTTTAAATCCGTAACACACATAAAACCAAAGTGTTACGGGTTTTTTATTAGGTTTTTGTTAAACATTTGTCAAACATTAATTAAGGTTATTTAATCCTAAAAATGAAACATTTAGACATAAATAGTAATATTTAGTGTTAAAATGTTTTTATATTTTAAAAAAATATCACTACTTTGCCTCCCCCCTTAATTAATAGCCAATTTTATTATTTCAGCGTGAGTTGGAAAATATTTTGAAAGATCAATGTGTGGATATTCCTTTAATAAACACAATATAAAATCTTGCGAAATTTTGGCATCAGTTTTTAAGCCTTGCCATTTAGTAAATGTGTTTTTATTGTAGCCAGTAACTCTTACTAATTCCTTTGCGGTAAGTTTATTGTCTTTTAAAAATCTGTTAAAGCTAAAATCTTTCATGCGTCAAATTTAAAATAAAAATTCCTAATATATAGGATTTTAATAAATAAATTTTATAAGTTTGTAAACTTGATAACCCGTTAACAACTAATAAGATATTGCTAATGTAGCGGAGTATTAATAACTAAATTTGTGTTTTAACCTTAAAACTTTAACACAATGAAAAAGTTAATTTTACTATTTGCCATTTTAGGTCTTATTGTTAGTTGTGAACCAGACAACTTAAACGAAAACAATGAAACAGCGACAGAACTTACAGACTTTATCGACCCAGAAGAA
>JASBSA010000057.1 GCA_030149175.1 Winogradskyella sp.
GACCAAATGAGTGCTCGAATTGGAGGTTCTGGCGCCAATGGCTCTACGAGCAGAGATAGAACTAATTACTTTCAAACCGTGCCCAAAGATGCCTTGGAAAAAATGATTTGGGCAGAAGCCGATAAACTAGGTTTCTTCATCAACACCGTAACGGAACCTGTTTTGGCTAAAGAAAAGCAAGTGGTTAAAAACGAAAAACGCCAACGTGTGGACAACCAGCCATATGGCCATAATTTTGCTGTGATCAACAGCAATTTATATCCTGAAGGTCACCCTTACAGTTGGGAAGTCATCGGCTCTCTTGAAGATTTACAAAATGCGACTTTAGAAGACGTCAAAGAATTTTTTAGACGTTGGTATGTCCCTAATAACGTAACACTTACCATTGCAGGCGATATTGATGTAGAACAAACCAAGGCTTGGGTTAAAAAATATTTTGATGAAATTCCGAGAGGTGAGGATATTCCTAAGCTAGAAAAGCAACCTGTAAACTTAAAGTCCACCAAACGCTTGTTTTACGAAGATAACTTTGCCAGAGCACCACGATTAACCATGGCTTGGCCAGGTGTGCCAGAATACCACAAAGACTCTTATGCCTTAAGTGTGCTTACAAACTATTTATCCAATGGTAAAAAAGCACCATTAAACAAAGTTCTGATCGATGGCGAAAAGCTTACTGATAACGTATCATTTTATCAATATAACTCAGAGTTAGCAGGACAACTAATATTATCAGTAACTGCATTTGATCAAACTGATTTAAACGCTGTTGCTTCTGCCATAAAAGATGGACTAAAAGATTTTGAACTCAATGGTATATCCGAAAAAGACTTGAATCGCATAAAAGCAGGGCAAGAAACCGATTTTTACCAAGGTTTGTCTAGTGTTTTAGGTAAAGGATTTCAGTTAGCACAATACGAAATTTTTGCAGGAGATCCTGGTTTTATTAATCAAGATGTTAAGAATATACTTGCTGTTACAGCAGAAGATGTGATGCTTGTATATAACAAGTACATGAAGGATAAAAATTTTGTAGCGACCAGCTTCGTTCCAAAAGGACAAAAGAATTTAGTATTGGACAATTCACAATTGGCCGAGATTAAAGAAGAAAAAATCATTGAAGGTGCAGAAGAAACATTCGATGCAAGTATAGCTGCAACTTACGAAAAAACACCAAGTAGTTTTGATAGAAGCGTAGAACCACCTTACGGACTAAGTCCAGAATTGAATATCCCACAAGTCTGGAAAAAAGAGTTAAAATCTGGCATTAAGGTTTATGGCATTGAAAATAGCGAAGTGCCACTAGTGCAGTTCGAAATGCAAATTACTGGCGGTTTGTTATTAGAACAGAAAGATAAAGTTGGTGTATCTAACCTTTTGGCACAACTAATGACAAAAGGTACCAAAAACAAAACACCAGAAGAATTGGAGAACGCTATTGAAAGTATTGGAGCAAGTATTGATGCTTATGCAACAGAAGACAATATTACCATCTCCGGGACCACGCTATCTAAGCACTTTGAAAAAACTATGGATCTGGTCACCGAAATCCTTTTAGAACCACGTTGGGACGAAACTGAATTTGCACTTTTAAAACAGAGTACCATCAGCAATATTCAACGCAGTAAGGCCAATCCTAATAGCATTGCTTCTGATGAGTTCTCAAAGTTACTTTATGGAGAGAATAACATTTTAGCTTACAATAACAGTGGTACTGAAGCCTCAGTAAATAGCATAGATTTAATAGACTTAAAAGAGTATTACAACAAAAACTTGTCACCGCAACTTACCAATTTTCATGTTGTTGGCGCCATATTAGAACAAGATGTAGTAAAAGCATTAGGCAAAATAAATTCCAATTGGGAAGCCAAAGACATTAGCATACCAGAATTACCAATGCCATTGTATCCAGAAAAATCAACTGTGTACTTCTATGATGTTCCTGGTGCAAAACAATCGGTTATTCGCTTTGGCTATCCATCATTAAAAGCTACACACAAAGACTATTATCTTGCTAGTGTAATGAACTATCGTTTAGGTGGAGGTGGTTTTGCATCACAGTTAACCCAAGAGTTACGCGAAGCTAAAGGCTATACGTATGGCATACGATCTCGCTTTTCTGGTTCAGAATATATTGGTGAGTTCGCCATAAGCAGTGGCATCCGAACTAATGTAACATATGAAGCGTCTAGCCTAATAAAACAAATCTTAGAAGATTATGGCAAAAATTATAGTGAAGACGATTTGGAAGTCACTAAGGGGTTTACCATAAAGAGTACTGCCAGAGCTTTTGAAACGCTTGGTGCCAAACTCAATATGCTTAGTAATATTAGCAACTATGGTTATACAGATGATTACGCCAAACAACAAGAAGATTTGGTAAAATCGTTGACTGTTGAAGATATTAAGGCTTTGGTTGAGAGATACATTAAGCCCAACCAAATGATCTACTTGATTGTTGGTGATGCCGAAACACAATTGGATAAATTGGAAGCTTTGGGCTTTGGGAAGCCTGTGTTGTTGAATAGTAATTAACTATTATAACTTCTAGTGAATTTCGTAAAGTTTCGTCAGTTCGAGTGGATTTTTGTTTGCAATGAGAAAAATTTGTATCGAGAACAGGATTTTTAGAAACCAAAAGTTCTCGATACTATTTTAATCCAAAAGTATTTGGATTAAAATCACTCAAACCAACAGAATGCTAATAGTTAAGATTTTTTTACCTTTAATTGCTATTAAAACAATTTATTATGAAACTAGGCGCATTCTCAATAAGTCTTGCTGTAAAAGA
>JASBSA010000027.1 GCA_030149175.1 Winogradskyella sp.
CATGGCGAACCTGCAAAACCAATAAGCGGAATCTCGTTATTAAGTAATTCTTTTGTAGCTTTTATAGCTTGCATTACATAATCTAATTCAACATGAACGTCTGGAACAATAACATTATCCACATCTTTCTGAGAACGCACGGGATTTGGTAAATAAGGACCAAAATTAGGTTTCATTTCTACCTCAATATTCATGGCTTGTGGAATCACCAAAATATCACTGAACAAAATAGCAGCGTCCATACCATAACGACGAATAGGTTGTACGGTAATCTCGCTTGCCAATTCTGGAGTACGACAACGTGTAAAAAAGTCGTATTTAGCCTTAATTTCCATAAACTCAGGAAGGTATCTACCAGCTTGACGCATCATCCATACAGGTGGTCGTTCTACAGTTTCTCCTTTTAAAGCTCGTAGGTATAAATCGTTCTTTATCATAGTTCTGTCATTCCTTATATGGAAGGAATCTAGTTTAATTGTAACTTAATTTTTTAAGATTCCTGGTTTTGCAGGAAATAATCATTCACCAACTCAATAACACTCTCAACAGTCGGTACTTTTGCAATACGAACATCTTCAAAATACTGACTTGCCGCTTTTGCGGTGGTTTCTCCAATACAAAATGCTATACCAGAAGCTTTATTTTGTTTTAAATAGCTTTCTACTGTTGAAGGACTATAAAACATTACTCCCTCTACTTTAGCGTCAACTTTATCAGCATCAAACTTGGTTTGGTAGGCTTCAATTTCGTTAACTGTAATGTTATTTTCAGACAGAATGTTTGGTAAATCATCTAACCGCAAGTCGCTACAAAAGTAGGTGACTTCTGTGCCTTCTATATATTCAACCAAATAGTTGGCTAATTTTTTAGCGTTAGATTCAGTGTGTGTGACTTTGCCTATTCGTTTTTCAACCAAACGCTTTGTACGTCTGCCAACACAATAAATATTTTTGAATTGTAATTCTATTGCTGAAAAATTATGAAGTAAAGCTTCAACCGTATTTTTGCTAGTAATAATTACATTTTTAATTTCATTACGTACTATCGTTTTTGGAATACGATTAAGACTGATTTTAATCGCATCATTACTATCCGCAACAACATCGTTATGAAATAATAGTAATTGGTCGTCCGTAAGTTTCTTGGTAGAGTAAATATTGGTTTCCTTATCGCTACGTTGTAATTGGTCAATAAGTGTTTTACCACCTTTACCTATAATGTAATTTGCGCAGAATTCTGCTAAATCATGATGCTTACCTAATGGAACAACTTTAGCAACTTCTATTTTTTTGATGCCATCTTTACTTAGAAGGATGCCTTTAAAATTGACTTCTTCATTTTTAATAAAAGCTAAGGCTCCAATAGGTGCTGTACAACCACCTTCTAATCGGTTTAAGAATTCGCGCTCAATTGCTGTGCAAATTTGAGTTTCTTCATGATTAATTTCTTGGCAAATCTCTAGGATCTCTTTATCCTTTTCTAAAGCAGTTACCATAATTGCGCCTTGCGCAGGAGCAGGAATCATCCAATGCAAATTAATGGCATTTTCTGGTCTTATGTTTAATCTACCAATACCAGCAGCAGCGAAAATAGCACCATTCCAATGCTCGTTGTCTTCAAGTTTTTGTAATCTTGAATTAACGTTGCCACGTATGTTTTCAACCTTATGTGTTGGGTATCGGTTAAGCCATTGAGCACGTCTACGAAGGCTGCCTGTAGCAATTACAGCGTCTCTTGCTGATAAGAATTCTTCATTGTTTTTAAACACCAAGGTATCGTTAACATTTCCACGCTTTATAACAGCAGCTTGTACAATGCCTTTTGGTAAAACTGTAGGAACATCTTTTAGTGAGTGTACTGCAATATCAATGTCTTCATTAAGCATGGCGATATCTAGAGTCTTGGTAAAAATGCCAGTTATACCTAGTTCGTATAATGGTTTGTCAAGTACAATATCTCCTGTTGATTTTACAGGTACTAATACGGTTTTGTGGCCTAAGTGTTCTAACTGCGATTGTACAGTTTTAGCTTGCCATAGTGCTAATTGGCTATCGCGTGTGCCAATGCGAATAATTTTAGACATTCTGTGAAGTTTCTTCTAGCTGAAATATTTTTTTGATGAGTTCTAAACTCTCATCAGACGTATCGTTGTCTTCTCTAAAGTGGTGCGCAAACTGATTGGTTATTTTTTGAATAATATTGTTGGTAATCAGTTCTGCTTGATCTTCGTTAAAATCGGATAATTTTTTACGTTGTGTGTTTAATTCCGAATTCTTAAAATCGGTAAGTTTATGTTTTAAGGCTTGTATTGTAGGTACAAACTTTAAGGTGTTTAGCCATGTATTAAAATCGGCCATAATGTCGTCTATAATAGCCTCGGCTTTTGGTATAAATGCTTTGCGCTTTTCTAGAGTGTTGTCCGTAATTTTAGCCAAATCATCCATATGTACTAAAGATACATTTTTTAACTCAGTTATATCTTCGTTCACATTTTTTGGGATGGATAAATCTAAAACTAATAATGGTTTTTTCGTGGTAATTAAATCTTTAAAAACCGTTGGATTCTGAGCACCTGTAGCTACAATGACAATATCAGAATTGTTAATTTCAGCTCCAAGATTTTCGTAATCTTTTACAATAAGATTGAATTTTCCGGCTACTTCTTCTGCTTTAGTTTTTGTCCTATTGATTAGGGTAATGTGTGGATTTTTAGTGTGTTTTACTAAATTTTCACAGGTGTTTCTTCCAATTTTACCAGTACCAAACAATAGAATATTTTTTTCTGAAATATGATTTATAGTGTTCATAATGTACTGAACGGCAGCAAAAGACACTGATGTTGCACCAGAAGATAATTCGGTTTCGTTCTTGATGCGTTTGCTTGCCTGAATTACAGAATTTACTAGACGCTCAGTAAACGAATTTAATAAGCCTTCTTTTTTTGAAGCTCTTGCCGCAAATTTTAATTGGCTAATAATTTCAAAATCACCCAAAATTTGACTATCCAAACCAGAACCAACTCTAAACATATGGTTTATGGCGCTTTTGCCTTTGTGTACATAAGCTACATCTTGGAACTCTTCTACAGTACCTTTTGTGTTTTCACAAAGTAAATGAATCAATTGGTAAGGGTGCTCCGCAAAGCCATAAAGTTCTGTACGGTTGCAGGTAGAAATAACAATAAGACTTTCAATACCATTTTGTTTAGCTTCTGATAGCAAATTTAGCTTGGCACTATCGCTTAAACTAAAATGACCACGCACTTCTGCATCAGCTTTTTGATAGCTGAGACCTATGGCATAAAAATATGTGTTCTTGTGTCGTTGCATTCGCTCGTTTACCTGACTCGGAAATTAACATCGCAAATGTAAATGCGATACTATAAAAAAAATAACGCTAAAAGAACATAAAGTGTCGTTTGTGGTTTTTTAGGTTTATTTTTTAATAAAACATGATTTTTGTCATATTTTTACAGTAAAAACAGGGTCTTTCGAGCACCTTGTTTAGAATGAATCTAAATAGAAAAGAAATGAAAACTGAAAATATAGGTTCGAAAAGTATCGCTAGAGGGACTTTTGATGAAACGTTTATTGAAGATGGCTTTTTTGTATTAACACACAAAAATGAAGCGAGTGCTGTTGAAATTCTTGAGCGTGAGATTGATAGTACGTACATACAATTTCATTTTTGCACTAAAGGTTCAGCTAATTTTGTGTTTAATAACGGAACCTACAACCTAAATATTAAGGAAGAAACATCTTTACTGCTCTATAATCCGCAACGCGATTTACCAATTCATTTAGAAATGCAGCCACATTCTTGGCTAGTGTCTTTTGTGATGTCTATAAAAAAGTTTCATGGTTTGTTTTCACAAGATGCCAACTACGTTACCTTTTTATCGGATGAGAATAAGAACAAAAAGTACTACACTGATGGTACTATAAATCCCTCTATGGCTGTAGTACTAAACCAAATGATTAGTTTTAACCTTAACCAAACGATAAAACCACTGTATTTTAAAGGCAAAGTTTATGAGCTTTTGAGTTTGTATTTTAACAGAAATGAAGATGCAGATGTTGAGCAATGTCCATTTTTGGTAGATGAGGTAAATGTCGCTAAACTTAAAAAGGCAAAAGATATTATTATAGCTAATATGGCTGAGCCACCAACTTTACAAGAGTTATCGGAAACCATTGGATTAAGCCTTAAAAAACTAAAAGAAGGTTTTAAGCAGATTTATGGAGATACGGTTTATGGCTTTTTGTTAGACTATAAAATGGAAGTGGCTCGCAAACTTTTAGAGTCTGGTGATCATAATGTTAATGAGGTTGGGCTAAAGGTAGGCTACAGCACTGCAAGCCATTTTATAGCAGCGTTTAAAAAGAAGTTTGGGACGACGCCTAAGAAGTATATTACGGCTTCGAGTTAACTTTTAATAATCATAATACCCATTATAACCACGTGCAGTTGGTGTTACCCGTTTTCGGTCTTTGTAAATGGCTAGGTTAATGATTTCTTCAATTTGTTCATCTAGTTCTTTGGTTTCATCTACAGTAGTACCGTAACCATTGCTTATGTCATAATAATCTACAACTAGTTTTTTTCCATCTTTTGGTTTTATAAAAGAGATGTAATGAAGTACTTCTGATTTGCCAGAATAGTCATTGTCCTTATCGATTTTAAAGAAGTATATTACAGCATCCTTGTTACCTTTGTCGGTTTTAAAATTACGTTTCATTAAAAAGACAAGGGAGTCTTTTTCTTTTTCGTAATCTGCATTGGCCAACAGTTTAGATTTTGCAAACTGTTGTTGACTGATATTAAGTGTTTTTATGGTGTTAAACAGTTTAACTTCATGAAGTTCTTCTATAAGTCTGTATTGGTTTTCTTCGTCATCTACCAGTTTTTCCTTCAGTGCTTTTGGAATGTTTTCTTTATACTCTGATAGTAGCACATAATATCTCACTAAAGCAGAGGTATCATCTACATTGAGCATCTTTTCAAAAAAGTCTTTTGCACTACGCTCGTTTCGGTAAGGGAAAATTAAATTAACGTAAGTAGATAAATCATCTGAATAGTAATCATAGCCATAACCAGAATTACTCAAACTACGTTTTACTTCAATCTTACCATCGTTAATGATTTGGTTTTTATACTTTTTGTAAGCTTTAGTTTTTATTAAACCAGAGTCTCTTACACGCGCTAATAAATCGTAAAGCGGTTGCTTGTACTCGCTAATAGTGCTGTACTGCAAAATTTTAGGGAACATAGAAGCTTTTAATTCTAACGAATCTCTTCTGTAGTTGTAAAATATTCCACCTATGCCACCAAGAGGAAGGTCGCGCTCCATTAAGTTCATTGCCAATTCAAAATTCTCTTTCTTCTTAGAATCGAACAACCCTTCTAATATGGCAGATTGGGTTTGAGGATCTGAGTAACTATCATAATACAACTGTTTTATAAAGTCTAAGTTGTTTTTAAGGTCTATGTTTATGAGCTCGCTAACCAAATGCGATTTAATATTTAAACGCTCCTTATCAAACTCAAAATCTTTTAAAACAGAAATTATATCTCGGCTGTTGTGTTTTTTGAACTTTATGAGGTTATAAGATTCTAAAATGATGCTATCATTTTTTTTGAGGGCTTCAAAAAACGGTCTGGTTTTGTCTTTAAGTACGTCTTTACCCATCAATGTATCTATTGGAGTAAAGGATTCGTAAAATTCAGTTACAAATTTAGATGGTCCGCCAATGGAGTCTATTAAAGTTTTAAGTTCAAAAAGCACTCCCTCCTTAAGAACATTCTTAACCATAACCTGTTTGGCACTATTACTATCTGTGTAATTAAAAGTATAGGAATAGATATTGTCTGCCTGAGATTTAGATTTATTAAAAATCCTAAATTTCTTTTTTGGCGTGTAATAACGAGTACTCCCATTGGCTTTTCGTTCAATGTCTTGCCAGAGGCTATCAATGTTATGAAACATCTGCAAGTCATGAAATTTGGTTCTGGTAACCTCTATTTGTTCATTGGCTTTTGTAGAGTAGGTGGCAGACTTTGTTTTTTCTTCATAGTCTTTATCATCTTTATCAGAACCATAATAGCCGTTGCCATACGGGTTAGGTAAAGGAGCTTTGGTATTGGTATTTACCGTAAAATGAAGTGAAGTATCTACTAATTTCTCAAAACCAGAATAATTTATTTTATTGAATTTAAAAGATTTAAAAAACTCAGTTTTATCATCAGTATTAGTGCCAACATATCCTAAAAGGTAGTAGCTGCCATCTTTAACCACAGTTTTTAAGTGCAGATTTTTGCCAGATGTTGAGTCTAAAACAGCACGAGACTCATAGGTTTTATAATCGCCTCTCTTAAAGCCTCCTTCGGCTTCTGTAAGCTTATAGTTTAGATAAAGCGCATGGTGGAAATATTTAGCTTCAAAACTATCTTCTTCAATATAATTTAAATCATGCAGCGTAGATTCCTCAACAAAATAATAAGAATCATCTTTGTAACCTTCTAGTAGTTTCTTTCCTTTGTTTTCCATATTACTGGTAATGTAATATTCTGGAAACTTAACTTGAAATTTTTTGGTGGGTGATACAAACGTTATGATAGAGTCTGTAGGTGTTTTAATGTCTATAGAATCGAATATCTTAGCTTCGTGTTTAAGAACAAAATCACTGCGACCAGCATATTTTATGATAATAATTTCAAGAGGAGTTTGGTAAATGTGATATTTCTGAAACTCGCCCTTTTTTGTTTTATTAACGATGCTAAGTCCAGGATATGGTACAGTTAGTTCTTCTTTTTTAACAATATCTCCTGGGATATCTTCGTAAAGTAAATCATCGATTTCCTTTAGGGTCATGTTCTCTTTTTCGTTTGGCAAATAGGTAAAACGGCTTATTCTGTTTACTGTTAGGTAAGCACCATTGGTCATATCTGGATCTAGATAGTATTTCTGCCCGGCGTAAGAGAATTCACGTAATTCGTCGTAAGTGTTAAGGCTTAGAAATCCATCAGGTGTGGCATTCTTCTTTAGAATAGGTTCAACAAAAAGACTATCTAGTTTCGTTTTTTCGTTTTTGCTGTAATCAGTTTGTTCAGATGTTAATGCTTCAACAGAGTAGCCTCTCTGGCGCAGCATATTAATCATTCCCTTTTCACCTGGTAAATGTGCTGCGCCAACACCTGCAAACACGGATTTTTTTGGCATTAAATCTACGAGTGAGTTTACCATGTTCTCATTTCTAATAAACAGCATATTTTCTCTGTAGAACTCTGTATTAGAGCCTGCACCTATAGAGTCTAAAAGATCTAAGTTTCTGTCGCGATAGAGATTTTCTTGTATAAGATAAGGGTTCTCTTTTGCGTACAGTTTTTGTAACCAAGGGTCTATATCCTTTTTGTTGGTGTTATATGCCGCCTTTGTAGTAAGGTATCGAGATTCTGCCAAGTCCTCTAGTCCGTATATTTCTTTACCGTTTTTCTTTCCTGCTTGGTAGATAAACATGTCTAGATAGGTTTCTTCTTCAAAATTATCTGAAGCGTTACTTTTTCTATACAAATACGCGTTTACCGCTCCATTGTCCATTCTTACTGAAGCTCTTACAGCCATTTCTTCAGGATGGGTTAACTTAAAAAGATTGGTATAGAAACCTTGCCTGTAATCGTTGTAAAAGGCCATTTGGTCAATCATCATATCATAATTAAATCCAGGCCATGTAATCGGGTCAGACTCTAATGCAATACACTCGCTTTTATTTAATGCTTCGTAGAAAACATCATCTAATCTAAAGGCAACTTTTTTGCTTACATGCATAGTACCATATAAGTAGGATGGTTTTTCTAATCCGTTGCCAGAGATTTTCCAAAGAAGACTTTGATATTGTTGTTGCGAAAAAGCTGATACTGAAATTGTAAATATTAGGGCTGTAAGAATTTTTTTCATTTTGTGTAATGTAATCAGAACTCGTAAAGATATTTAAATCATTGAAATAGCCATACTCAATTAATAAAACTCGTTTAAAAACTAAAATTATGGATATTGCTTGTTAAGTATAACAACTCAAAAAAGCCAAAAACAGTATTTAACATAGCATTATAAATAAAACCAATACCAGCCATTGTATTGTATACCGAAAGGGTTGTATTTTTGTTTTTAGAAAAATTGAAGAATGAAAAAAGGAGTTTTACTAGTTAATTTAGGTTCGCCAGATAGCCCTAATCCAAAAGACGTAAAGAAATATTTGGATGAATTCTTAATGGATGAACGCGTTATAGATCTTCCGCTTTGGGCACGTACTTTATTGGTAAAGGGAATTATCTTAAATACAAGACCAAAAGCGTCTGCCAAAGCATATCAAAAGATTTGGTGGGAAGAAGGTTCTCCGTTAATTGTATTGTCTGAACGACTGCAAGAGAAGGTTCAAAAAAAAGTAGATTATCCAGTGGCTTTAGCTATGCGCTATGGAAGTATGAGTATTAAAAAAGGCCTACAAGAACTAGTAGATAAAGGCTGTACTGAGGTAAAAACTATTCCATTGTATCCACAATTCGCTATGGCAACTACAGAAACTATTGATGTAAAGGTAGACGAGTTGGTCGCTCAACATTTTCCACAGTTAAAGATTACCAGAACTCCTGCATTTTATCATAGAGAAGATTACAAAGAAGCTTTAGCGCAAAGCATTGCCGAAAAACTAGACGGTTTAGATTACGAACACATTTTATTCAGTTATCATGGTGTACCAGAGAGACATATAAGAAAAAGCGATATCACTAACGGTAATTGTAAAATGAATGGTAAATGCTGTTTTAAGATGGGAAGCAAGCAGCATGAGTTTTGTTACCGTCACCAATGCGAAATTACCACAGTAAATATTGCTAAAAAATTAAAACTTAAAAATGGCACTTATTTTACAACTTTTCAATCTAGATTAGGTTTTGATCCATGGTTAAAGCCATATACAGATAGGACGATTGAGCGTATGGGAAAAGAAGGTATTAAAAAAATGGCCATTGTAACTCCAGCCTTTGTTAGTGACTGTCTAGAAACTTTAGAAGAAATTGCCATGGAAGGCGAGGAAATCTTCCACGAAGTAGGCGGAAAAGAGTTTACTGTAATTCCTTGTCTTAATGACAGAGATGATTTTGCACAAGTACTTACTAATATGATTGAAGAATGGGCAACATCTGAAACTTTAGCAGTGTAATTAATGGCTAAAGTATCGTCAAAAGATTTAGGGAATCAACCTATAGGTAAATTATTGATAAAGCAAGCCGTACCTGCTTCTATAGGAATTTTGGTAATGTCTCTTAATATTTTGATTGATACTATTTTTGTGGGTAATTGGATTGGTCCTAATGCTATTGCTGCGATAAATGTGGTATTGCCAGTGTCGTTTTTTATTGCGGCTTTAGGTATGGCTATTGGTATCGGTGGTTCTTCAATTATTTCTAGAGCACTTGGAGCAAATAACAGAGAAAAAGCATTAACTACATTTGGCAATCAAATAACCTTAACGCTCTTATTTACAATTTCATTTGTTGTTCCAGGTTTGTATTTTGTAGATTCTATAATACCAGCATTTGGAGGTAAAGGAGCCATTTTTGATCCTGCAAAAATCTATTATGTTATTGTGCTTTATGGTGTACCATTTTTGGCCTTGTGCATGATGGGAAACACCGTAATCCGTGCAGAAGGTAAACCAAAATTTGCCATGTATGCCATGATGATTCCTTCCGTGGGTAATTTGGTCTTGGATTATGTGTTTATAAAAGTTTTGGGTTACGGTATGCATGGTGCAGCGTGGGCAACTACTGGGTCATATATGCTTTGTTTGGGATTTATAATCTGGTATTTTTTATCAAATAATTCAGAATTAAAAATCACAGAGTGTTTTTACAAACTAAATATCCCAATCATTAAAGAAATAGGAGGTTTGGGTTTTGTGACTTTGGCGAGACAAGCTATTGTGAGTGTTACCTACTTGTTTATGAATAATATTTTGTTCGATTTAGGTGGAGAAACTTCTGTTACCGCTTATGCCATTGTGGGAAGGATGCTTATGTTTGCTTTATTTCCTGTTTACGGCATTACTCAAGGCTTCTTACCAATTGCAGGTTTTAATTATGGCGCAGAACAATACAAACGCGTTAGGGATTCAATTCTAACAGCGATTAAATATGGCGTTATTTTGGCTGCTATCATTTTTGTTTTTTTAATGCTGTTTCCAGATGCTATTACCAAGCTTTTTACACAAGACGTTGAGGTTTTAAAAGAGACACCTCCTGCAATGCGTTGGGTGTTTGCGGCGACACCCATTATAGGGATACAGCTTATTGGTGCAGCTTATTTTCAAGCAATTGGCAAGGCAACTCCGGCATTACTGCTTACATTACTTCGGCAAGGACTATTCTTTATTCCTTTAATATTTATTCTACCCAATTTCTATGGTGAACTTGGTGTTTGGATGTCTTTTCCAATATCAGATGTTTTAGCAACACTTGTTACAGTTTACTTTCTGCATAGGGAGGTTAAGTTAAATTTGCTCCCAAAAGAAGTAGAATAATTTTAAATCCGTAATTTTAGAATTCTTATAACCAACGACTAATTTCTTATGCGATTTTTTACATTCTTATTTGCAATATTGCTGTCTCTTTCAGGTTTAAATATTCAATCTCAAAACTTTCAAGAATCAGATTATGGTGCTTTAGAGTATAGATTACTCGGACCCTTTAGAGGTGGTCGAAGTGCAGCAGTTACAGGTGTCCCTAATCAACCTAACTTGTATTATTTTGGAGCCACAGGTGGTGGTATATGGAAAACTAAAGATGGAGGGCGTACTTGGGAAAATATATCCGATGGATATTTTGGTGGTAGTATAGGTGCAATAGCTGTATCTAAAAGCGACCCAAATGTTATTTATGTTGGCGGTGGTGAAAAAACGGTACGAGGGAATGTATCATCGGGTTATGGTATTTGGAAAAGTGTTGATGCTGGCAAAACATGGCAAGCATCTGGTTTATCTCAAAGTAGGCATGTGCCTCGCATTGCAATTCATCCTACAAATCATAATATTGTTTATGCTGCTGTGCTAGGTAACATTTATAAACCAACCCAAGAAAGAGGTGTTTACAAAAGTACAGATGGTGGAAAAACTTGGAAAAAGACCTTATTTTCTAACGAACATGCTGGTGTTGTAGACTTAATTATGGATCCAACAAACCCTAGAATTTTATATGCATCAACTTGGCGTGTGCAACGCACACCTTACAGTTTAAGCTCTGGTGGTGAAGGTTCTGCTCTATGGAAAAGTACAGATAGTGGAGAAACATGGACGGAAATTTCCGTTAATAAAGGGTTTCCAGAGGGTATTTTGGGCATAATTGGTATTACGGTATCACCTATAAATAATCAACGCCTCTGGGCAATTGTTGAAAATAAGGATCAAGGAGGTTTGTATCGCAGTGATGATGGTGGAGAAACCTGGACTCAAGTCAATGATGAAAGAAAATTACGTCAGCGTGCTTGGTATTATACTAGAGTGTATGCTGATACTAAGGACGTCAATACGGTTTATGTATTAAATGTACGCTATCATAAAAGCACTGATGGCGGAAAGAATTTTAATACCTATAACGCACCTCATGGTGATCATCACGATCTTTGGATCGCACCTGAAAACCCAAGCCGAATGATTATAGGTGATGATGGAGGAGCACAAGTTACATACGATGGTGGCGAAACTTGGAGTACATATCACAATCAACCCACATCGCAGTTTTACAGAGTAACAACAGATAATGCATTTCCATATCGTATTTATGTGGCACAACAAGACAATTCTACCATTAGAATTTCACATCGAACTGACGGATATGCTATTACAGAAGACGATTGGGAAAGTACTGCAGGAGGAGAATCGGCACATATTGCCGTAGATCCTGAGGATAACGACATTGTTTATGGTGGCAGCTACGATGGTTTCTTAACACGCGTAAACCATAAAACGGGAACGGTCAGAGCCATTAATGTCTGGCCAGACAATCCTATGGGTCATGGTGCGGAAGGTATGAAATATCGTTTTCAGTGGAATTTTCCTATTATATTTTCTAAGCATAATCCCAACCGATTGTACACCTTTTCTCAGCATGTTCACGTTACTGAAAATGAAGGGCAGTCTTGGGATATTATTAGCCCAGATTTAACTCGAAACGATCCAGAAAAATTAAAATCTTCAGGCGGACCGATTACACAAGATAATACTTCTGTAGAATACTATTGTACCATTTTTGCTGCGCAAGAATCACCTTTAAAAGAAGGTTTGCTTTGGGTTGGTAGTGACGATGGTTTAATTCACGTTACTAAAGATGGTGGTAAAACTTGGGATAATGTGACGCCAAAAGGCATGCCAGAGTGGATGATGATTAATAGTTTAGAGCCAAGTGCTTTTGACGAAGGTACTTGTTATGTAGCTGGCACAAAATACAAAACAGGTGATTTTGCACCATATCTGTACAAAACTACAGACTACGGAAAAACTTGGAAAAAGATTACTAATGGTATTAATGAAGAGCATTTTACCAGAGTATTAAGAGAAGATCCAAAGCGTAAAGGTTTGCTTTATGCAGGTACCGAAACAGGAATGTATATTTCGTTTAACGATGGTAAAGATTGGAAACCATTTCAGTTGAATTTGCCAATTGTACCAATAACCGATTTAACGATTAAGGATAATAATTTAATCGTTGCGACTCAAGGGCGAAGTTTGTGGATGATTGATGATTTAACTGTAATTCATCAGCTATATGACGCAGACTTAAGTAAAGATATTTTATTTCAACCAAAAGACACTTATAGAATGCGAGGAGGAAGTAGAAAAGGAAGCTTAACTTCTGGCACTAATCATCCTGATGGTGTCATCACCTATTTTAATTTAAAAGATTACAAGGAAGATGATGGGGTATCCTTAACGTATTTTGACACTAAAGGCGATACCATTAAGACCTTTTCAACTAAAGATAAAAAGAACATGCTTAAAGTTGAAAAAGGCGCTAATCAATTTGTTTGGGACATGACCTACGATGGTGCTGAGCGCCTACCAGGTATGATATTGTGGTGGGCAAGTTTAGAAGGGCCGAGAGCCATTCCTGGTAATTACAAAGTAAGCTTGAATGTTAATGGTAATGAGCAATCACAACCATTTACAATTCTAGCAGATCCAAGAGCAGAAAGCACAATTGCTGATATGGAAAAGCAATTTGAGTTTATAAAAGATGTTAATAAAACTATGGATAAGGCTCATAAATCCATCAAAAAAATAAGAAACATTAATGGTCAGCTTAGTGCTTTTCAGAAACAATATAGGGATGATGACAATGTAAAAGATTTGGTTGAAAAAGCTAAAAGCCTAGAAGAGCAACTTTCTAACATAGAAAAAGAATTATACCAAACAAAAAATAGAAGTGGTCAAGACCCTTTAAACTTCCCTATTAAGTTGACCAATAAATTAGGTCATTTAAATTCTTTAGTAGGCATGGGTGATTTTGCGCCGACAGAACAAGATGTTGCTGTAAAAAATGAGCTGACTTCAAAAATTGAAAAGCAATTAGAGGCTTTTAACACAATTTTGAATGATGAGGTAAAAGCATTTAATGCAGCCTTTAATTCTAAGCAATTGAATTATTTGTTTGTTGAAGACTAATGGAATACTATAACTATATAAAATCATTGCATCTCATTTTTGTTATCACCTGGTTTGCAGGCTTGTTTTACATTCCGAGATTATTTGTGTATCAGATAGAAGCGTTTCATAAACCATCACCAGAAAAAGAAATTTTGGGAAAGCAACTGAAATTAATGGCAAAACGCTTATGGTTTATTATTACTTGGCCTTCTGCAATTTTGGCAACCTTATTCGCAATTTGGTTAATGATTTTAATGCCAAGTTGGTTTCAGCAAGGATGGATGCATGTGAAATTAGCTTTTGTGGTTTTACTTTTCATATACCACTACAAAACACATATTTACTACAAACAACTTCAAAATGATGAAGTAAAAGTAACTTCAAATTTTATGCGTATCTGGAACGAAGGAGCCACCTTTATCCTTTTTGCAGTTGTCTTTTTGGTTATTTTAAAAAGTACCATTAACTGGATTTTTGGTGTAATAGGTATAGTCGTTCTCGGTGTACTTATAATGTTAGGATTTAAACTTTATAAACGCATACGCGAAAAAAACCCAGATGCCTAATTGGCTTGATTATTGCTATATTTAGTCCATTAATAAGCTGATGAAAATTAAAAAACTCTCTTTACGATCTCGAATCTTCATTGCTATGATACTCTTAGTATTGCTAGCATCTGTGTTGATTGCAGCAGTGACTATCTATCAATATAACGAAGAGGCAAGGGATTATCACAGAGAGCGTTTAGAACGCAAGGAAAAAGCCATCAGGAAGAGTATAGAGTTCACTATACAAGAAACCACCTATCCGGTAACAACAGAGAACATTCCGCTAATATTTAAAGATGCTATTTTTGATATAGATGCTGTTCATAATTTACAAATTAATCTCTATGACTTAGAGGGAGAGCTTTTAAAAAGCTCTAAGCGAACTATATTAAGAGATTCGTCGGATAGATGTCTCAGTGCTGAGGTTTTAAATGCTTTGTCTAACACAGCTCAACATCGTTATGTAATTAAACAAGAGAAGAATGGTGAGATTTTTCAGTCATCATATTCTTATATCACAGATGGTAAATTTAAGAATCTTGCTATCCTTAATTTACCTTACTTAGTCAATGACGATTTTTTAAACAGAGAACTTAATGAATTTTTAATGCGTTTGGGTTTTGCGTATTTAGCAATGATTTTGTTAGCTATTGTGTTTGCTTATTTTATTTCAAAATATATAACTAAATCACTAAAAACCATTAGTGATAAAATGAATGAGACTAGGCTTGAAAAACGAAACAAAAAAATACAAGTAGACTCAACGAGTGAAGAAATAGAAACACTAGTAAATTCCTATAACAGCATGATAGACGAGCTAGAAGCTAGTGCTGTAAAATTAGCTACAAGTGAGCGTGAGCAAGCTTGGAGAGAAATGGCAAAGCAAGTGGCTCATGAGATAAAAAATCCCTTAACTCCAATGCGTTTGAGTGTGCAGAGTTTTCAGCGTAAGTTTGATCCTAATGATGAGAATATTCATCAGAAAGTAAATGAGTATAGTAATACACTAATTCAGCAAATAGATACGATGAGTTCAATAGCGTCTGCATTTTCTAACTTTGCTAAGATGCCTGCTCAGAAATCCGAAAATCTAGATGTCGTCCATATTGTAAAACTGGCATTAGATATTTTTAATGAAGATTATATTTCATTTGAAGCTGAAGCCGAGGAGATTATTGCTAAATTCGACCGAACCCAACTTATTAGGGTGGTAACTAATTTGGTAAAAAACTCTATTCAAGCTATACCAAATGACAGCGAAAATCCAAGTATTAAGGTTAAGGTGTTTTCAGATAATACAGAGGTCAAAATCACCGTAGAAGACAATGGTAACGGAATTGCAGAGGACACCAAGTCTAAAATCTTTGAACCAAAGTTTACAACAAAGTCAAGCGGAATGGGCTTAGGGTTAGCAATGGTAAAAAATATTGTGGAAACCTTTAAAGGAAGTATTACCTTTACATCTCAAGAAGGAAAAGGTACAACATTCACTGTAGCTTTTCCTAAATAATAAATTCGTCATCCTAGATTAGTTTTAGGATATCATAAGATAAAATCAATACAACATTATGTCTTACAACAATATACTTTCAGACTACCAAAACGGAATTACGACCATTACTATTAACCGACCAAAAAAGCTAAATGCTTTAAATAAAGACACAATTCAAGAGCTTCACGATGCTTTTGATAAGGCAAACAATGATTCAGATACAAAAGTGATTATTATTACAGGAAGTGGAGAAAAGGCCTTTGTAGCAGGTGCAGATATTAGCGAGTTTGCAGATTTTAATGTTGAAGAAGGAGGGAAGCTGGCAGCTCAAGGGCAGACATTATTATTTGACTTTGTAGAAAATCTAAGCACTCCAGTTATTGCAGCTGTAAATGGGTTTGCACTTGGTGGAGGTTTAGAGTTAGCCATGGCATGTCACTTTAGAATAGCAAGTACAAATGCCAGAATGGGTTTGCCAGAAACGTCGTTAGGCGTAATACCAGGTTATGGTGGTACGCAACGTTTACCACAACTAGTGGGCAAAGGTAGGGCTATGGAAATGATTATGACTGCTGGTATGGTAGACGCCAATCAGGCTTTAAGTTATGGTTTGGTAAACCACGTGGTTGAGCAAGAAGGCTTATTAGAGTTTTGCAAAAGTATTGCCAGTAAAATAATGCGAAATTCATCAGTTGCAATATCTGAAGCAATCAAAGCCGTAAACGCCAATTATAAAGATGGTATTAATGGTTTTGAGGTAGAGATTAGAGCCTTTGGAGACTGTTTTGGCACCGAAGATTTCACCGAGGGAACTACAGCTTTTCTAGAAAAGCGTAAAGCTGATTTTCCTGGGAAATAAAGCAAGTTAAGTTTTTGCTAGCCTAAATTAATTTTCATAGATCTATCGTCTATTAGCCAATGTAATACAAAAAATGGAGCAATTAAAAGCGTACCAATTAATAGTAAAGGACTAAGTATTACCATTATAAGATGTTTTTTCTTCATAGTCTTATTTTTTTATACAAAAATCGAAACGATTTAACTGTCTAAAAACAAGTATTTTAACCTATTAATATTCTTAATTAACCTAGGCCTTGGAAGTTTGTGATTACATAATTTCTTACAAATATTGTGAATAACCAAATCGTTTTTCAACAGCACAAAGAGAAATAAATAAATAATTTTAAAGACCTGCTTTTTTAAGCTTCACTTTTTTAATTATCCATTATGAGCTCTAAATCTATCATTAAGGGACGAGGTGCCCAACGCAATATCCATAACCGTTTTTTTGAATTGTCTCACGAAATGCGTGATGATTTCTTGGAGTTTTGCCATAAGGAAGGTGAGGTAGCAGACAAAAATAAAACCCAGTATCTTAATGTATTTCCAAAGACCATAGTTAACAAGGTTACGAGCCCAGATGTTGGCATGGCCTATTCCATGAATATGTATCAAGGTTGCGAACACGGATGCATTTATTGCTATGCTCGTAATAGTCATGAATTTTGGGGCTACAGTCCTGGTTTGGATTTTGAACGTAGAATATTGGTAAAAAAAGATGCGCCAAAACTTTTAGAAGAACTTTTAAAAAAGAAAAGCTGGAAAGCACATACCATCGTAATGTCTGGTAATACAGATTGTTACCAACCAGCAGAGCAAAAGTTTCAGTTAACAAAGCAATGTTTAGAGGTGTTTTTAAAGTACAAACATCCTGTAGCAATAATTACAAAGAATGCTCTTGTACTAAGAGATATTAAAATTTTAAAAGCCCTAGCCGAAGACAATTTAATAGCAGTAAATATTTCCGTAACGTCACTATCTGAAGAGACAAGACGCATTTTAGAACCACGAACTGCAACGATAAAAAAAAGACTTCAAACCATAACGGAGCTCAGTGATAATGGAATACCCGTAAACGTGATGCTGGCGCCAATTATTCCTTCAATTAATAGTCATGAAATTCTGCCAATGGCAAAGGCAGTTTCTGAAGCTGGAGCACTAAGCATAGCGCATACTGTAGTAAGGTTAAACGGAGCTATAGGGGAAATTTTCACCGATTGGTTAAAGAAAACACTACCAGACAGAGCAGATAAGGTTTTACATCAAATTGAAAATTGTCATGGAGGTACTTTAAACGAAAGCAGGTATGGTGTAAGAATGCGAGGCGAAGGACAAATTGCAAAACAAATAAATGACCTTATTGCTTTAGCAAGACTAAAATATTTTAGAGAGAAATCTATGCCAAAGCTCAATACAGGCTTGCATGAGCAGTATAAAGATGGGCAGATGAAGTTATTCTAAAAAACAAAAGTGGGCAAAATGCCCACTTCCGAAGTAAAAAATAACTAATATATAAACAATCAAAATTTATATCCTAAAATTCTTAGTGTATACTCTACCATTAGATTTAATGACTGCTGTATACTCTCCTGTAACAGTTTTATCCAATTTATAAACTCTGTTCAAAATGTCCTTTCCTTCAATTTTTTCGGTATGGATCAATTCATCTTCAAAATAAAGTTCAACTTTCATTTCGTTGTTGTCTAAGCCAATTTTTGAAATAATAAGTAACTCATCTTCTGGTCTTATAACAGGTTTGTAAATTTTGTTTTGTGTGTCGGCTAATATTTTAACCTCTTTGTTTTCCACTTCTAAGTCAACAACTTCAATTTCAAAATCTTTACTGATTTCTACAGTATAAATTCCGTTTTTAAGCTGACTAAAATCAAAGAGCCTAACAAGGTTACCGCTATGTTTAATACGGCCACTAAAAATGACCTCTCCTGAAGCGTTTGTAACAGAAAGATTATGTCCTTCATTTACAAATTTAAACGTAGGTATATCCTTTGCAGTCTCACTCGCATAGCTTGTAGATGTTCCCAACATCACTCCTACTATCATAATACTTTTAACTAGTGTTTTCATCTTTTTTCCTTTTTTGGGGTTCAACTGATTTAACAATACAAATGTATGTTGCTTATGTAGTGTTGAAAACAAGGATTTTGGCATATTTATATGCTTAATTAACTCAAAATTAGTTCTGACATTCTTATTTGGTTAAAATAGCATATAATAGTGGTAATTTTATATATGTTTGATTTCTATTAAGCCCTAACTTTGTATAAAATATGTTGCATGAATACAAGAAAACCTACATTAGAAAAAATAAGTCCAGAATTTGGAAGTTCTATACGTGTTGTAAAGCATGGCGCGTATATTGGTGAGAAAAAACCGTTTTGGCATTTTCATCCCGAAATAGAATTGGTTTATGTTAATAAAGGAAAGGGAAAGCGTCATATAGGTAATCATTTATCTTATTTCAACAATAGTCAACTCTTACTTATAGGGTCTAATTTACCACACAACGGATTTACAGATCGTTTTACAGTCAATGGTTCTGAAACTGTAGTTCAGTTTCTTCCGGAGTTTTTGGGAGAGCATTTCTTTAGTATTCCAGAGATGGAAAAAATCAATAATCTATTTGAACGTGCAAAGAGTGGAATTCTTTTTGGTATTCCAACAAAACAAAAACTCGGTAAGAAAATTGAAAAACTGTCTGAAAAAGAGGGTTTTAAAAAAATACTAATACTGCTAGACATTTTGCACAACCTTGCTAAAGCAGAAGATTACACCATATTGAACGCCAATGGTTACAGATTTGAAACAGAACCACAAGACAGTGCTAAGATTGATACTATTTTTAAGCATGTTAATGAAAATTTTAAAGAGCATATAAGTTTAGACGAAATAGCTGACAAAGTGAGTATGACTGTACCTGCGTTTTGTAGGTATTTTAAAAAAGTAACAGGAAAGACATTTACAAAACTTGTTAACGAGTACAGGGTAGTGCACGCCACAAAACTGCTTACCGAAAGCCAAATGAGTATAACAGATATTAGTTTTGAATGTGGATTCAATAACTTTTCGCATTTCAATAAACTTTTCAAGGAGTTTACAGGCAAAAGTGCTTCAAAATATAGAAGTGAGGTGAAGTTAATTGTTCAATAAAAAAACTTAAGGAGATGAAAAATAAAATTGATGTTGCAATAGAATATTATACAAAGCAAGGGGATGAAATCTTAAAGAAAGTGAATACCAAAACCAATATTACAGCAGATGAGCTTATAAAATATGGCGAAGAAATGGCCATTTTAGAATATAAGTTGACTGCTTTGGAGGTCGCAAAAGAAAGTTAGCTATTTCTCTCCATTCCACTCGGCATAAAATTGCTTTAAATAATCTTCCATAAAGGTATGGCGATTCTCCGCAATAGATTTTGCAGTTGAGGTATTCATTTGGTCTTTTAGCAATAATAATTTTTCGTAAAAATGATTTATAGTAGGAGCTTTAGCAGCTTTGTATTCTGCTTTGGTCATATTAAGATTTGGCGCAATATCAGGATTGTACAAAGCACGGTTTTTAAATCCTCCATAATTAAAACAACGCGCAATGCCTATAGCTCCAATAGCATCTAATCGGTCCGCATCTTGTACTACGTCCATTTCTCTCGAGCTGAATGAAGCATTTAAATCAAAAGAATTTTTAAAAGACATGTTCTCAATAATTTGGGTTACATGTTCAATGATAGCGCTATCTACATTATGTTGTAATAGAAACTCTGAAGCTTTTTTTGGACCTATCGCTTCATTACCATCATGAAATTTTGGGTCTGCAATGTCATGAAGCAAAGCAGCTAGCTCAATCACTAATAAATCTACATTTTCATGTTTTGAAATTAACTTAGCATTATTGTAAACCCTCAAGGTATGAAACCAATCGTGTCCTCCTTCAGCATTTTTGAGAGTTTCTTTTACAAAAGCCTTTGTAGCGTCTATTAACCCAAGGTGTTTCATTTTATTATACTGCTTTTTATTTGGGCTTCAACGATACTGATTAATTCAAACTTATCCTCATAATGATTGGCTTTTATTGGCTTGTGGACTAAAAAAGAAATACGAGCGCCTAAACCCATAGGAAACTTACCATATTTAAGTGTTTTCCAAGAGTTATTGATGGTAATAGGAACGATTAAAGCATTTGGTGTATGCTTTATCATGGTGAGCAAACCTTTGGTTTTAAAAGGTTTTGGTTGTCCGTCTCTACTTCTCGTGCCTTCAGGAAAAATAACTGCAGCCCAGCTGTTCTTTTCTATGCGTTCTGCAAATTCCTCAATAGCTTTTATAGAACCTAAAGCATCTTTTCTATCAATAAGAACAGAACCTCCATGGCGTAAATTATAAGAAACACTTGGTATGCCTTTGCCTAATTCTTTTTTGCTTATAAATTTTACATGGTGTTTACGCAAATACCAAATTAAGGGAGGTATATCGTACATACTTTGATGATTGCTAACAATTATAAGGGGTACACCTTTTTCTATAGTATAAGGATTGGTGAAAGAGAACGTAGTGCCCAACACATTTAGGCTACGCATAATAAAAAACTGAAGCCAATCTACACTGATTTTATGAGCGTTGTATCCAAAAATGTTTTTACAAAACCATTGTATAGGATGAAATACAACCAAGGTTAATCCAAAGCAAATAAAATATAAAACGGTTAATGGATAGGCTAATAGTTTTTGCATAGTACAAAAGTATAGCAATGACTATTAAGCACAAAAAAACCACGAAGTTATTCCGTGGTTTAAGAATTATACTTTCTGATTTTTAACAATGCTCATTGTAAGCATCCATAAGATTTTCGGCAATTAATTCTGCAGGACGACCTTCAATATGGTGACGTTCTAACATGTGTACCAATTCACCGTTTTTAAATAACGCCATGCTTGGCGAGCTTGGTGGAAAAGGAATCATATATTCTCTGGCCTTGTTAGTTGCTTCTTTATCCACACCTGCAAAAACTGTTACTAAATTGTCTGGACGTTTTGCATTCTTTAAGCTCATACGAGCACCTGGTCTTGCATTGGCTGCAGCACAACCACAAACTGAGTTTACAACTACTAATGTTGTACCTTCTTTTGCTATGGCTTGGTCTACAGCTTCAGTTGTATGTAATTCTTCAAACCCAACGTTTGTTAAATCTTCACGCATTGGTTTTACTAATTCTGCTGGATACATATCTTATTCTTTTTAATTATCAATTGTGATGTGCAAAGATACCAAATGTGTAACAATTAATATAAGTAATGTACTAACTAATAGTATATTTACACATTCATAAAATCTATAGTTAACATATGAGTTTTGCAAAATGGATCGGTGGTGCTATCGGTTGGTCTTTTGGTGGACCAATTGGTGCTATTATTGGTGTAGCCTTGGGTAGTTTTATAGACAACCTATCAGATAATGGCACACCGTTATTAGGAGAAAGGCAAACAGGTAGAGGTCGTAATCGCGATCCGTATCGACAGCGACCTAAGCAAACCCGAAGAGACCAAAGACCACAGACACAATCGGGCGATTTTGAAGTGAGTTTACTTATTTTAGCTTCTATCATTATAAAGGCAGACGGTAAGCAAGACCAACGTGAGCTAGATTTTGTGCGTCAGCAGTTTAGAAATATGTATGGAGCTGATAGAGCTAATCATGCTTTTGAATTATTTAAGCGTATTTCAAAACAGAACATATCAATGCGACAAGTATGTTTACAGATTAAACAGATGATGGACCATGCATCGCGTTTACAACTGCTTCACTTTCTATTCGGAATAGCAAAAGCAGATGGTCATGTTGCTGAAGTAGAGATTAAACAAATCTATACCATGTCTGGTTATTTGGGCATTAGCCGAAAAGATTATGAAAGTATCAAGGCCATGTTTTATGACATGACCAATAACGCCTATAAAATTCTTGAAGTTGATAAAACAGCATCAGATGACGCTGTTAAAAGTGCTTACCGAAAAATGGCCAAGAAATATCATCCAGATCGTGTAGGTCACTTAGGAAAGGAGCATCAAGAAGGTGCCGAAGAAAAGTTTAGACAAGTTCAAGAAGCTTATGAGCATATCCAGAACGAACGTGGGTTTAAGTAATTAGTGATCAGTTTTTGGTAGTAGTCAGTAGAGTAGATTCAAAAACTTAACTAAAGCTGAGTAAGCTTACCCTCTAAACAAAAAGAAATCATCTTTCATGTCCTCAATTTGAGCATCTTCGTTTGTAATAATGTAGTCAATAGCCTTTGAAGTGAACTCGTCTCCTTTTTGTGTTAAAGAAACGATATTGTTTTTAATCGTAATCATGTTGTTTTTCTGTGCCAAATCTAACACTGTCTTAGAACGTACTTTTTGCCAGTTAATGTGCTCATTGAGGTGTTTTACATGCCGTTCAGAAAGGTCATCATGGTTTTTTAAATGCAGAAGAAAAGTCAATAACGAAACTTCCGTACGTTGTTGCTTTTCTCTGTAAAGTACAGCAATAATACCTTTTTCTGGCGCGAATAGATATACCGCTAAGAATACCAACCCAAGAATTGTAGTTATGGAACCCGAAATGGACGCATCGAGCCAATGCGCTACCCAATACCCAAATATGGCACTAAAAACTCCAAAAGTAATGGCTAAGATCAGCATCTTCTTTAAGTCTTTGGTAATAAGGTAAGCAGAAGCAGCAGGAGCAATCATTAACGCTACAACCAAGATTGCACCTACAGCATCAAACGCACCAACAGTGGTTACCGATGAAACAGACATTAGTCCGTAATGTATAATTGCAGGTGAAAACCCCAGAGAAGCAGCTAAGCCCTTGTCAAAGGTGCTAACTTTTAATTCCTTATAAAACGTAAATAATAATGCAACTGTAACGAGAAGAATAGTACCTACAACCCAAAGTGATTTTGGGCCAACATCAGTTCCACCAATAATTAGCCTATCAAAAGGAGCAAAAGCTAATTCCCCTAATAAAACCGCATCGACATCTAAATGCACATCATTGGCATTTTTAGCTATGAGTATAACTCCAATACTAAACAGCGCAGGAAACACTAAACCAATGGCTGTATCTTCTTTCACCAAGCCGGTTTTCTGTATATATTCAACTAACACAACGGTTATAATTCCGGTTAGAGCCGCTAGTAAGATGAGTAAAGGCGAATTTAAATCGTGGGTAATAAAAAAACCGATGACAATACCAGGTAAGATAGAATGGCTTATAGCATCACTAATCATTGCCATTTTTCTAAGTACTAAAAACGTTCCTGGAATAGCGCAAGCAATGGCTACCAAACTTGCAATAACCTGTATTTCTAGTTGCGCATTACTCATCGTCTGTAGTTTGTTTGGTGTAAAGATTTGCTGCGGTTTCAAAACCTTTTTTAGTTAGATTCCACATGTTTCCGTTGAGTTCTACGTACTGTTTATCTACCAATTTCTGAAGTGTAGATTTAGTGTATCCTTGAAAATTATTCAACAATCTTACTGTGTGTGGGTGTGAAATATTTTCGTGAGATTCTGCTATATGATACATAAATGCCAAGGTCTTGTGCAATTCTAAATCTCTTCGATTTTTAATAAATCTAATTTGTTTGAAGAGCAACCCTCGACTTGGAGAAAATACAAATGAAAACACAACAAAAACACTGGCCACGAGGACAATTACAGGTCCTGTAGAAAGATTATTTTGAGTGGCACTTATAGCAGTACCAAAAACACCTGAGAATGCCCCAAAGATAGCTGCTAAAAATACCATTACAGACAAACTATTGGTCCATTGTCTTGCAGCGGCAGCAGGCGCTAAAAGCATAGCACTCATTAAAACTACACCTACAGTTTGAAGCCCAAGCACAATTGCCAACACTATGAAACTTGTAATCAGGATATCAATAGTTTTCGTGTTAAACCCAAGCGTTTTGGTGTAGTCGGCATCAAAAAGTAATATTTTAAATTCTTTCCAAAAGGTAAGCATTACGATAAGGCATATTCCTGTAACAATGGCCATCATCCAAACGTCACGTTCTACCAATGTAGCGGCTTGTCCAAAAAGGTACTTATCCAATCCTGCTTGGTTAGCATTGGGTTGCTTTTGAATAAAGGTCAGCAACAACATCCCAAACCCAAAGAATAATGATAAAATAAGACCTAATGCTGTATCTGATTTTAAATGTGTTTTTGTGATGATACCTCTAATCCAGAATGTTCCGATTAGTCCACTCACTAAAGCTCCAAGTAACAATGTGTTAGTGTCCTTAGCTCCAGTAATTAAAAAGGCAATGGCAATTCCGGGTAAAGCAGCGTGCGAAATAGCATCACCAAGCAAACTTTGTTTTCTCAATACAGCAAAGCTTCCAAGCATACCAGTTACCGCGCCAAGAATTGCAGTGCCAAGGGTTATGGTTCTGAGTGTGTAGTCTGTGAAGACAAGTTCTATGTATTCTGTTAAGTCTATAATTCTCTTTTTTCATTCTGCAATGTAACACTAAGCCTGTCGAAGTGTCTATGCAGATTCTATTTAATTTTGAATCTCATATTTAAAGAGATTGCCACGCTACGCCCGCAATAACAGTTATCGATTTTTGTTTATGTGCCAACTGCGACTGTATTCTGCTTACTTTGCACTTCATCATTCCTGTATACTCACTTTATAATTAATACCATAAGTTTTGGTTAGGTTATCATCATTAAAGATGTCTTTAACTGGTCCTGTGGCAATTTTCTTTACGTTCAAAAAGGTTACCCAATCAAAATATTCTGGCACGGTTTGTAAGTCGTGATGAACAACAATGACCGTTTTTCCTGCCTTACGTAGCGCTTTTAAAATATTGATAATGGCTATTTCTGTTGAAGCATCTACACCTTGAAAAGGCTCGTCCATAAAATAGATTGAAGCATCTTGCACTAGTGCTCTCGCTAGGAAAATACGTTGTTGTTGCCCACCAGAAAGCTGACTGATTTGTCTGTTTTTAAAAGGCAACATTCCTACTTTTTCTAAAGCCTCTAAAGCCGCTTTTTTCTGTTTCTGACCTGGACGCTTAATCCAACCTAAGCTCCCGTAGGTTCCCATCATTACAACATCTAAAGCCGTAGTTGGGAAATCCCAATCTACACTGCCCTTTTGTGGTACGTAAGCTACTAATTTACGTTGGTCTTCATAGGGTTTCCCATAGATGCTTATGCTGCCAGCAATAGGTTTTAAGATGCCCAGAATAGCTTTTATTAGAGTAGATTTTCCTGCGCCATTTGGTCCAACAATAGCCATAAGGACACCTTCGGGAATTTCTAAATCAATATCCCAAAGTACTGGTTTGTAATTGTAAGCTACAGTTAAGTCGTCAACTTTAACAGCTATTTCTTGTTTCATCTATTTAAATTTTATCAAGAACCTATCTTTTAATTGTTTTGATGTGCATTGGTCATTGGTAGTGTAACACCTATTATAGGCTTTCATAATAAAAAGGCTTCACTCATTAATTAAAGCACTAACAATGGTCTTGATGTTATATCTATACATACCAACATAAGTGCCTTCAATAGTGCCAGCATCTCCTAGTGCATCAGAATAAAGTGTTCCACCTATTTTAACATCATGGTCTTTCGATTTTACAGCCTGTTGAAGGGCTTCAATTGTACGTTTAGGTACTGAGCTTTCGACAAAAATAGCTTTTACATTATGCTCTATTATAAAAGTAGCTAACTTTTGTACGTCTTGTACGCCCGCTTCAGTAGCAGTAGATAGCCCTTGTAAACCAACGACCTTAAAATCATACGCCTCACCAAAATAGTTAAAGGCATCATGAGCGGTTATCAAAATACGCTCTTCTTTTGGAAGGACATCCACAACACCTTGAATATCTTTTTTTAGAGCATCTAATTCTTCAAAATATTTTTCTTCGTTTTGAATATATGTTTTGGCATTCTCTGGGTCTTTTTCTGATAAAACTTGGGTGACTTTTCTAGCAAAAAGTTTAAAAAAATCAACATTAAACCAAACGTGTGGATCATAATTAGAAGCGAAGTACTCCGAACCTATTAGTTGGCCTTTGTCAATAGTTTCTGCAAGAGCTACTTGAGTTTTGTTCTGCCCTTCCATTTTTTCAAAAACATCAACTAATTTTCCTTCCAAGTGCAAACCGTTGTAAAATATCACATCTGCATTAACTAATTTGGTCACATCTCCTTCGCTAGCTTTATAAAGATGAGGATCAACGCCACTTCCCATTAAACCCTCGATATTTATGGCGTCACCTCCAATGTTTTTTACCAAATCCGTTATCATTGTTGTTGTAGTAACTACATTGAGTTTACCATTGGTTTTTGCTTCGTTTTTACATGATAAGGTTGCTATGAAACTTAAAAGAAATATAATTTTTCTCATGGATTAAAAATTTTTATGAAAGTACTAAAATGTATGGGTTTAGTTAAATTAAAAATTACCAATTTTCAGTCCAAAAAAGAATGTTCTAGGTCGATTTGGACCATATACAAAGTCTGAATCTCGTGTAGGACCAGTATCAAAATCATCTTGATAACTGTTGAATATATTTTGAATTCCGCCACTGAGTTCAACATGAAATTCTTTTTTAAGATCAAAATGATACGTTAGTTTAGTTGTTAAATCAAAAAAGGGATTTGTATCTATTAAATCTATAAATCCAGATTCACCAACAACAAAAGGAACTGTCATTGAGCCTGTGTAATTTCCTGTAAAATCTAATTTAAGAGCTTTATTGACATTCCAGTATGAAGTTATGAAGCCATAAACATTTGGCGTGCGTACAAACTCATCAATAACCACATCTGTTTCGTTTGGCACAGAACCATCAGCTTCAAACAATACTTGTTTTTTTTCGTAATTGGCATTCTGAACTGTTAATCCTGCCTGAAAGGCTAAAGTTGGACTTGGAACAACACTGAATTCAATATTTGCACCTGCAACGTAAGCACCAGAACCGTTTCGAGTTTCTTCTAAAATGGAACCATTAGGAAGTGATGTGCCTGTGCTCACAATAGTAAACGGATTTTGAAGTGATGTGTAAAAACCTTCAATAAGTAGGTTGGTTTGAGTTTTGCCAAAACCTTTAGTGTAATCTAAGGATGCGGTATATGCATTTGAAAACTCATTTTTTAAATCTTCACCCAAAATCACAAAGCGCTGTTCGCCACCTACAGAAGAAATATGTAGATCTTCATTGAATGCTTGTGGTGCTCTAAAACCTCTTGCATATCCACCTCTTAGCTGTAGCTCATCAGTTACGTTGTAAAGCAGTGTAATGCGAGGACTTAAAATGGTTTGTGATACTTTTGAAGTTCTTGAAATATTTTGAATACTATAGAGCCCATCAACTTCCACATGATCGAGTCTAGCACCTAAAAGAGCTGTAAATGCTTTAAAGGGTTTCCATTCGTATTGTCCGTATAATGCGTAGCTATTAAGACGTTGGTCAACCACCTTATTATAGCCTAAAATTTCATCATTAGTATCATTTATTTGGTATTCTAATCCTGTGGTGAGAACATCGTTATTTTCAAAATCATGACTAAATTTTGCGCCACTTACAAAAGCTAAATCTTTTGTGTTTCCAAAGGCATTATTGGCTAATTCAAAATCTTCAGGAGTAGTTTCACCTCCTAAACCACCATAGTAACTATCTCTATTAGTGTGTTGTACAGAAGCATAAACAGATAAGTTGTTGGTACGTTTATCATTATAGAGTTCATAATCCAAACCTGAAAAAATAGTATTGTGATCTAGCTCTTCAGTAATATTAGTAAACTGTGGCGCTAGATGGAGCTGGTCTCCACCACGTCTATATTCTTTTATTACAGTAAAATCAAATCCAATACGACTATTATCGTTGGGTCTTAAAAATGCTTTGGCACCAAGAGAGTTGTTTTCTAAAACAGTTATTTCCGTAAAACCATCATCATTGGCATCAAAGGCGTCTCTGTTTCGGTATATGCCATAAAGTGTGATACCACTGGTTAAATCCTCACTAACAAGAGAAGCATTAAGGTTAACATTTAGATCTGCAGTTTTTCCATCTATTAATGCTAATGTCGAGGTTATTTCCCAATGGTTGTCCATAGGTTCCTTGGTAATTACATTAATAGTACCTGCAATAGCGTTAGATCCAAAAAGAGCAGAACCACCACTACGTACTACTTCAACACGGTCTATAATATTAACAGGTATTTGCTCTAACCCGTAAACGCCATTTAAGGCACTAAAAATGGGTCTGCTATTAACTAAAATTTGGGTGTATTGACCTTCGAGACCATTCATACGAACTTGAGTAAAACCACAGTTTTGACAATTAGTTTCCATTCGCACACCAGGCTGAAAGTTAAGACCATCAGCAAGCGTAAAAGATTGGGCAGCATTAAAAACTTTTTGTGTAAGAACCTTTACGATAACAGGCGCTTCTTTCTTGCCGATTTGATTTCTGGTAGCACTTACAACTACCTGATCGAGACCAAGAGCATCCTCTTCTAGTTCAAAGTTTATGGTTCTAGTCTCATTTTTTTTTAAAGTAATCGTTCTCTCTAATGTGCGAAAACCTTGAGATTTTATGGTTAAAACTATAGTTCTGGTATTAACAGATAGTTTGTAATTGCCATTTTGGTCTGTTGTTGTGCCTGTACTACTGTTTTTAATGTAAACGGAAGCATAAGAAACAGGATTATTATTGGATGTAACAGTTCCTATAATTAAAGCCTTTTCGTTTTGAGCAAAGATCATTTTTACAGAAATAAAAAGTATAAATATAATTAACCGCAACATGTAAATTATTTTTTAGCAAATATAAAAAACAAATTTAGACTAGTCTAAAAATTATTTAAGAATAATAACTTTGCTATATTTGCACATAGCGAAAAAAGGATGATTACACTTACTGAAGAAAACTATATTAAAGCCATATATCATTTAAGTAACAATGGTACACTAACCGTAAATACAAATGCTATTGCGGAGGCGATGAAAACGAAAGCATCTTCTGCAACAGATATGATTAAAAAGTTATCTGAAAAAAATTACGCCGACTATAAAAAGTACCAAGGTGTAACGCTTACTGAAAATGGAAAACGTGTGGCAGTAAATATTATTAGAAAGCATAGACTTTGGGAAGTTTTTTTGGTTGAAAAACTGAATTTTACTTGGGATGAAGTACACGAAGTCGCTGAACATTTAGAGCACATAAAATCAGATAAGCTTATTGATGAGTTAGACGCGTTTTTGGAACATCCAACACACGACCCACATGGTGACCCAATCCCAGATAAAAATGGGAATTTTCACCATATAGATAAAATTGTATTAGCAAAAGCCAATATTGGTGTTGCTTACAAATGTGTTGGTGTGGACGATACTTCTACAGCATTTCTTCAATATTTAGATAGCAATGGAATTGGGCTAGGCACTATAATTACGGTTAAGTATAGAGAGCCTTACGATAATTCGATGCGCATACAGCTAAAGAATTCAGAAATTATAGTCTCTAATAGCGTTGCTAAAAATTTATATTTAAAGAAAGTCTAGGAGAATTTTTTAATACATTATAAGGTTTGTGGTCTTTAATTTTAGAGGTTACTATTAATGATCGTGTCCACCTTCGCCACCTTCTTCCAACAGCATTCCGATGCCTTTAACTAATATTTGTTTGTTTTGTAAAATGTCAGGATTTAAAATTTCTGTAGCGTTTTCATCCTGTTGTCCTGTATTAACTTTTAGCTTTTTAAATTGATAGCCATCAGTAGTTGTTTCATCTAAAACAAGCACATAATTGTTTTTGTCTTCACTTACAATAGCTTCATTTGGTAATCCAATACCTTTTTTACTGTCTGTAATAATGTTAGCTTCTACAAACATACCAACAATAAAATTGGCTAAGTCTTTATCTACGTGTCCGTGAACTTTAACACGTCTTGTTGTTTCATCGATGGTAGTGCCAACTAAATGTACGTCTGCTTCAAAAGTTTTTTCTGAAGCTTCAGGAATTTTAAAC
>JASBSA010000030.1 GCA_030149175.1 Winogradskyella sp.
ATCTTCTATTTAGGCTTAAAGATTTTGGTAAACAACTTAAAGTCAATTGGAAATGTTGCTAAGTTCACCTTACTTGGTGTATGGTTAATAGCAATTGTAGGTATCATTATTTCAGGTATAAAGCAAGCCACTGAGCATGCCTTTGATGCAAAGGTTACAGCAAAAGAAGAACTGAATATTAAGTTTGGTGACACCATTAGGTTAAACAATTCAGAATTTGACCAATATGGCAATTACCGTTATCACCATAACAATGAATTTAATATCGTTGAAGATGACGAAGGTCGCAGCTTGGTTTCATCTAATGTGAGATATATTGTAAAATCAACTACAGATTCGGTAGCATCTATAATTATTGAAAAAGAAGCCACAGGAAGTGATTACAATAGAGCCAAAAAACGTGCAGAAAACATTGATTATGGCTATAGATTAAACGGCAATACTCTAGTTTTAGACAACTATTTAAAAACTGATATTGAAAATAAGTTTAGTGAGCAAGAAGTGCGCATTATTCTTTATTTACCAGAAGGGACAATCCTTTATACAGACAAGTACTTTTCTAGGTCTTGGAGATATAGCTACTCAAGATATGGCAATAATATTCTAAGAGATATTGAATTTGGAAAGTACTACAAGATAACAAAAGATAATGCAGAATGTTTAGACTGCATCAAGGATGAATCTATTGAAGACTCTGTAACCTCAGATGAAGAACCATCGTCTAAAGAAGATAAGCCTGAGGTTAACCTTAAAATAGACGAAGACGGGGTTGACCTAGAAGTCAATGACAATTGATACCGAGAAAACGACAGTTCGGTAAAATTAAATTTAAATCAATCAAAATATCACAGACATTTGTTCTGTAATCATCAATCAAAAAATGAACCAATCAATCAAATTACTTTTGCTGAGCAGTATCGGAATGCTATTAGTTTCCGGTATTGCTACGGCACAAGTAGACAAAAATTCTGAAATCTACCAAACACTTAAGGAAAAAGACAGTATTTTATTCGAATTAGGGTTTAATAAGTGTGAAGTTGAAAAGAGCGCAGAGTTAATGTATGATGACTTAGAGTTTTATCATGATAAAGGTGGGATTACAAATTCAAAAGAAGAATTTATTTCTACAATGAAAAACGGTGTATGTAGTGACAACAACACTGAAAAAGTTTATAGATTCCTAGTAGCGGAAAGCTTAGAAGTTTTTCCTATGTACAACAACGGTAAGCTATATGGTGCGCTACAAAATGGAAAGCACTTCTTTTCTACAGATAAAAACATGACTTATCAAAAAACAGACAACTACGCTTTGTTTTCACATTTATGGATTATTGAAGAGAACGAATGGAAACTAAAGCGTGTCATAAGTTACAATCATACATCAAAAGAAAAGACAGAAAACTAAATTTTAAAAAAACATCAATCAAATAAATCAAAAAATCATGAGCACATTAGTAAGAATAGTAGTTACATTAACTCTAAGTATTTTAATATTATATTAAAATTGAATTAACCTCTTAAATTATTAAAAAAGTCGGGAAAATTTGACGAATTAAACTTCTATTAATTAAAGGCTAAACTCACATAATAAGTTAAAAATTACCAATATCCATCACAAATACGTTCGATTGTATCCTCTATACCTTGATCACCGAAATCATCATATGCATAGGTAAAACTAAACCTACGTCCCCCTCCGTATCTTCCACGATAGTATACATCCCCGTTTTCAGTATTAATAGACAAAGTCCAACTACCACCACTACATAGCACACGTGTTCCTTTAGCCAAAAAATCAAAAGATTCTACGGATATTTCTCGAATCGAAATAATTTCATCTAATCTGAAACTGTCGATATTTTTAACACCATCTTGAATCAATATTTTTTTAAACTCATCTACAGATATTTCAGAGTAATGGGTTTAATCTATAGACTCTTCATTACTACATGATAAATTTCCTAATGCAATAAGGCAAATCATTAAAATTGAAAATGTTTTTTTCATAATAAATATTTGAGATTAATTTATTACAATAATAATGATTTTCCTTTAGAAAAAATTTCAATAGAATATGGTTTATAGTAGACAAATACTATAGTTCGACTTGTAGTGTTAGAAAACAATAAAATGATAACAAATTAACCTTTTATGCATTTTGGGTACTGTTAAATAAATTTAGCTGCAATTTATCGAAATGCACAACATGCTAAACCATTAAAATTTTCATAACTTAAAAACATAAAAATCAATCAATTGCAAACCGTTTTAAATTCTTTATAGAGTTTGGGGCGGTTTTTGTATATCTTTGTTTAACAGCTTAAAAAGTGACAATATTTTCAAATTGTGTCCTATTAATAGCGAAACAAAGATTATAAATGAAAAAAGTTTTACTCATTCTGGTTTTAATAATGGTGGTAGCACCAACTATTAATTCACAAGAAAAAATTAAAGGTGATAGAAATGTCACCATAAAACAAACCTACATTGACGACTTTCACACCATCATTGTTAATGGTGAGTTTTCTATAGAAGTTGTTTACAACAGCAAACCATCGGTAAACGTGGAAACGGATGACAACTTGCATGATGTTATCCAGTTTGAAGTTGTAGATGGTGTTCTATCATTCGCACAAACCATGCGAATTACCTCAAAAAAGCGATTAAATATTACTGTGAATTATAGTGATGCGCTTCAAAATATTGAAATTAAAGGTGAGGGAGAAATCAGGTCTTTAACGTCTATGGAGCTTGGAGATGCAAGCTTAATAACCAGTGATGATTCCAGAGCTTATCTAAATATAAACGCCAATAATTTTACATACAAAAGTTCAGGAAAATCTAAAACACGATTAAATCTCACAGCAGATTCAACAAAAATTGAATTAAGTGATAATAGCAAATTAGATGCTTTAATCAATAGTAAAGTAGCTGATTTTGATTTATATCAGAGGTCAGATGCCGTTATTGAAGGTGCCGCAAACAGTTCCATTTTAAGGTTAGATAATTCTACTAATTTCAATAGTCCTAAGTTTGAGGTTAAAACTGTAGATGCTACCCTAGAAGGGAATAGTGATTTGACAATAAGCGCTACAAATGATATTACAATTGCGGCTTCTGGTGATACAGAAGTTTATCTTTTTGGCAGCCCAACTATTACCATTGCAAAATTTGAAGACACAGCAAAACTTCAAAAAAAGCAGAGATAACATAGTCTATTCTATCTTAAAATTTAGTGAGAACTCAATTTCAATAATTGGAGATACCTTAATAACCCCTAACATTTTTTTTGGTGGGTCAAGACTAAAATCATTAATATTAAGTGTCAAAAGGCCGTCTATAGTAACACCACCATTGGACTTAGAAGTTGAAATTGGTATGTCGTATGCATGATTAATGTCGCAGATAAAAACTTCTATCGTTGCCATTGTACAATCCTCTGAAGTTTTTGATTTCATTACTTTTTTTAATGCTAGTCTTATTTCTGGGAAATCATCAACTTTAAGCAATTTCTGAAAATCTTTATTTATCATTTTTCCGCCACAATCAAAATGGTTGGCAGGTATCACTAATTGTGTATTCCCAAAATTTAAGTAGTCTTTCGACTCCCTGTATGTAACTTCTATCTCTTCTGATAAAGCATTCATATCTAGAGCACATTCAAACTCATTAACATTAGAGCTTCCCTTAATCTTAAGCGAACTTCCCTCGCAAAAAGATACTGTAGAGGTTTTCGGAAATGAGCTTATGTCGTCATGTATCCACGAAAAAAGAAAAGACGTGAAGACAAATGAGCTTATGAGTAAATGTGAAATTTTCATAATTATAGAAAAAAGGCCTTCCCAAAAGAAGGCCTTAATATACTAACTTAAATTTTTAGAAGCTAATTACGGCTTCAAACATTAAGCCATTGAATTTACCTTCATAGAGAACGTCATCTGATGGATAGCCATCATAACTTTGAGCTACATACTCAAGTTTTGCTAGAACATTTTTAGTCAAGAAATAACCAGCTGACAATTGAAATCTATCTATATCTGCATCACCAAATGATTGTTCTGAACTTACTGTATTATAACGACCACCGATGTAGAAGTCTTCAGAAGATCCAAAGCGATAGATTACTTCACCAGCTAACTGTGTTGTACTACGGTTATCAGATTCTGAAGCAGCTCTACCATTTGCAAATTCTAGAGTACCAAAGAATTCCAAGCCACCATATTTCACGAATGGGTTGAACATAAGAGCAGTAATTCTATTTCTGAAACCAGGATCAAAACGTCCTGTTCTAAATGTATTAGTAGCTGTAGTATTTTGTAGAGACTGTGTTCTAAAATCAAAATATTGTTCAGGTGATAAAACAGAATAATATCTAGAACCTGCTCTATCTGCTGTATAAAGATAGTTGCTTGCAACATATCCTGTAGTGTATAAAGACCCTGTTAATCTGAATCTAAAATCGTCGGTGAACTGTTTGTCATACCCTAATTTTGCAAGAAATGCTGCTCCACCTGTTTTACCATTAGCACCTTCTAGAACATTTTGATTTAACTTACCATTGGTGAATCCAATCATACCTATAAATCCATTTCTTTGATAATAAACTTCAGCCCCAACTTCTGTTGTAAAAGCATCCATAATCAAGTTTCCAACAAATGGGTTGTAAATAGCCTGTGCATTATCACTTCTTCTAAAATGTGCATCACCATAGTTATTTTCCATATGTCCTATTTTAACAGTAGTATACTTCATAAGGTTACTTAATAAACCTTCACTAATGAAATCTAGGTTATCTATTTGAAAATAACCACCTTTTACATAAGGTTCTGGGTGGTGACGAGAAGATAGATAGGTTCTTAAGTGCATTCTTAAACCTTTAGCTAAAGCTACATCTAAGTCTAAGTTGGCTGTAGCCAAGTTAAAGTTATAACCTATTTCTTGTAATGTGTTCGTTGTTGTTTGATCAGCTGCTGCTACACCATTTTCATGGTCTATGGCTTGAAATTGCAATGTAGACTGTCCACCTACTCTTACTTTTACACCTTCAAAAGTTGAAACACTGTCTTTGGGTGCTTCAAAAACATTTATGCCACGTTGATCTGGTTGCCTATAGTTGTCTAAATTCCTGTTTTGGGCATTTAAGTTTATAAAACCTAAGATGGCCATAATAAATACCGAGGTTTTGAATGTAGTTTTCATATCTTTTAATTTGGTTATTTGATTAAGATTTAGTTTGTTTTAAATGTTGTTTTATAGGTGATAGTAATAGCATCACCTGTTTTTATTGTTCCTAGTAGTGCTGTTGGTGGCTCAACACCAAAATCAGTCATTTTTATTTCATTTTTTCCAGACAACAATACCATATCATCTTTTATTTCAATTTTTAATGTCATGGTAATGTCTTTGGTATTACCGACAATGGTCAATTGCCCTATACCCTTGACCTCGTAGGTATTATCGCCAAGACTTTTGATTTCTGTTGTCTTTTTTAATTTAAAGGTTATCTTCTTGTAATCATCGGTTTCTAAAGCTTTGTAAGTGTTTTTATCCATTCTGGATTTCCCACTTTTTAAACTTTCACTTTCTACGGTAAGATTGAGTCCTTTTACGCTAACTGTTTCGGACTGCTCAAGAACTATGTTGCCAGCTTGTTTTTCAACATTTATATGCCAATCATGCAGAGATGAGGTTCCTTCAATCTTCATAAAGGAAGTATCATTGTCTAATTTATAATCTTGAGAGTACGCTACTGCTGAGATAACAAATAAGATTGTATAGAGCAGTGATTTTTTGGGTAAGTGTTTAAATAATTGCATCGTTTTTATAAATTAATTCGATACAAAGGTTAAGATTTCAAATTTTAGATTTTATGATATTTATCACATTTACCTATTTTTAATGAAGTATTGTTTTTTTAAAATAAAATATTCTAACAATTCCATAAAAAAAGCCGAAGTCAGTAACTTCGGCTTTTTCTGTTTTTATAACTCAATTATTAATTATAAGTAGAAGTAGCAACCTCAAAATCAGCCTCTTTAGCTGCTAAATATCGTTCGGCATCTAAAGCTGCCATACAACCTGTACCAGCTGCCGTAATAGCCTGTCTGTAGACATGGTCAGCCGCATCTCCACTTACAAAAACACCATCTACATTGGTTTTACTTGTTCCTGGCTGTGCATTAATAATATAACCCGTTTTGTCTAAATCTATCTGACCCTTAAAAATATCCGTATTTGGTTTATGACCAATAGCCACGAAAAATCCTGTGGCAGGTATATCATGCTTTTCGTTAGTTTGGTTATTAAAAACCCTCACACCTGTAACCACTTGCCCATCACCTAATACCTCTTCAGTTTCAGTATTGTATAAGATTTCAATATTTTCAGTTTTCTTTACGCGCTCTGCCATAATTTTAGAAGCTCTAAACTCATCACGACGCACTAGCATGGTTACCTTTTTACAAAGTTTAGATAAGTAGTGTGCTTCTTCACATGCAGAATCACCCGCTCCTACAATGACAACTTCCTGATTTCTGTAAAAGAAACCGTCGCAAACTGCACAAGCAGAAACTCCTCCTCCTAATTGTAAATACTTTTGCTCAGATGGCAACCCTAAATATTTTGCCGAAGCACCAGTTGAAATAATTACAGTTTTTGCATGAATTTCTTTTTCATCATTAACCCATACCTTATGTATATCTCCAGAAAAGTCAACTTTAGTTACCCATCCATGACGTACATCAGTACCGAAACGCTCTGCTTGTTTTTGTAACTGTATCATCATTTCTGGCCCAGTTATACCATCGGGATATCCAGGGAAGTTTTCAACATCATTTGTTGTTGTTAGTTGACCTCCTGGTTGCTCACCTTGATATAAAACCGGTTCCATATTTGCTCTAGATGCGTAAATAGCAGCAGTGTAACCTGCAGGTCCAGAACCTATTATTAAGCATTTTAATTTTTCTATTGTATCAGACATATATAGTGTTTTATTACAAGGCAAAAGTAGGATTTTTGAATAAAACCTTACGTATAAGTTATCAACACTAGTTATAGTGCCATAAAGTTTTCAAATTGTTTTAGTTTCTCGAATTAATTTATTAATTTTTAAGTGTATAACAGCTAAATCTAACCCGTCATGAAAACGAAAATTTTATTTCTAAGCATGCTATTGTTATTAGCGCTATCGTGCAAGAACGAAGCTAAAAGCACTGAAGAATCAAATACCACATCAAATACCAAACTAAATAATCAACTTATTGACTTAAAGGGCACATGGGAACTCACGGGATTTTATAATTATAAAGATAATGTCGTTGTTGACTCTTTTGAAATGGATCCAGAATTTAGACAAATAAAAATGTATACGGACACTAAAGTTATGTGGTGTAAACATAGAGCTGCCGACTCTTCTGAATGGTTTGGTTTT
>JASBSA010000058.1 GCA_030149175.1 Winogradskyella sp.
TACTTCAGCCAGAACTAGTTATTAGAGACTCTTCGCTTAAAATAAAAAGTGAAGCTTCTGCGTAATTCTAGCTGAAAACCTTATTTATAAAGACACACCACGTTTCCAAGGAATAAAATCGTCTTGATTTAAAATACTTGCCTTTGATTTTATGGTGCCACTAGCCACATCAACAATATATTGAAGCATAGTTTCCGCCATTTCCTCTATCGTCTTTTCACCTTTGATTACATCACCAGTATCAACATCAATAATATCGCTCATTTTTGCTGCTAATTCAGAGTTTGATGATACTTTTATTACTGGTGTAATTGGATTTCCTGTTGGTGTTCCCAAACCTGTTGTAAATAATACAATATTGGCTCCAGAACCGACCATTGCCGTAGTACTTTCCACATCATTTCCTGGTGTGCACAATAAGTTAAGGCCTGAATTTGTTACATATTCGCCATAATCCAAAACATCAACAACTGGTGATGTACCTCCTTTTTTGGCAGCACCAGCAGATTTCATAGCGTCTGTAATTAATCCGTCTTTTATATTTCCTGGTGAAGGGTTCATATCAAAACCAGAACCTGCATCTACAACAGATTTTTCAAAGGCTTGCATTAAGCTTAAAAACTTGTTCGCTTTGTCCTCTTCTACACATCTGTTTACCAATTCCTGCTCTACACCACAAAGCTCTGGGAATTCCGCTAAAATTGCCGTTCCACCAAGCGCTACTAACATATCTGAAGTATAACCCAAGGTTGGATTTGCTGAAATACCTGAAAAGCCATCTGAACCACCACATTCTAAACCTACTTTAAGTTTAGACAATGATGCTGGTTGTCTCTCAATTTTATTAGCCTCTTTAATGGCTTCAAAAGAATTTTTTATAATAGCTGTTAGCATTTCATCAACAGTACCCATTTGTTGCTGTTCGTACATCAAGACTGGCTTTTTGTTGTTTGGGCTAATAGCTTCTAATGCTTTATTAAAGATATCAATCTGAAGATTTTGACACCCTAAACTTAATACTGTTGCACCTGCTACATTTGGGTTTTTCACATAACCAGCTAACAAACGCGCTAAACTTTCTGAATCTTGACGAATTCCACCACAGCCTCCAGGATGCGTAATAAATTTCACTTCAATATTATCAAAAACATTTGTGGTTTGTTCTGGTTCAACCGCAGTATTTCCATCTCCTTCATTAACCAACGAACGTAATAACATTCTGTGGCTATTAGACTTTTGAGTCAATAGTTCTTTTTCAAAAATATCTTTTAATAATTCAATATTTCTGTTTTCGCAGAATACCAAAGGAAAAAACAACCAAACATTGGCTGTACCAACTTGCCCATCTTCTCTATGGTAACCCATAAATGTTTTGTCTTTCCATTGGTCTACATTAGGAACAGACCAACCGATGGTATCGGTTTTTTGAGTGACTTTTGCACTCTGATGCTTTACATTTTTAGTGGTAAGCACATCACCTTTTACTATAGTTTCACTGGCTTTACCAACCAAAACACCATACATTACAATGCGGTCGTCTGTACCAAAATCATTTAAAGCAATTTTATGCTTCGCCTTAACATCTGAAATTACTTTTATATCTTGATTTTCGAATGTTATAACTTCGCCTGCTTTTAGATTTACCAAAGCTACTGCGACATTATCTGTTGGATGTACTTTTATTAATTTCTTCTGCATCACCTTTCGGTTTATTAATCTTATAATTTATTCTTGAAATTTTTCAAACCTTGCTCAACACCATTAGCTTCAATTTCTTCTAGAGCTACTGCTATAGTTTCAACAAGGTTATTGACTTTTGTAAGGTCTTCACCCCAAAAATCAGTCTTTTCAAGTGTAGCGCTTGCAACACTTTTATAGTCATTACTAGCCCAAATTGTTTTGAATGCATTTACAATGTCTTCACTATCGTTTATAGGCAGAGCTTTACCATGCCATTCGCCTTTATAAAAACGAATTAAACACGCAAAGGCAAATGTTAAATGCGCTGGCAACTTTTGAAATTTCTCATTGTATTCTAACAAACTTGGAAGTACTCTTACCTTAAATTTTGAAATAGAATTTAAAGCGATATCAGCCAATTTATGCTTGATGAATGGATTTCTGAAACGGTCTAGGATTTCTTCAGCAAAACTGTCCAATTCTGCTTTATCCATTGGCAACACGTGATTGATTTCATCGAAAATAGCACTGTTTACAAACGCTCCTGTAAAATCGTTATCAACCGTTTCTTTTACTGTTTCATTTCCGTAAAGCAAAGAAAATGGTACCATTGAGGTATGCGCACCATTTAAAATACGTACTTTTCTGGTTCGGTAAGGTTGCATATCCTTAACGATTTTTACATCTAAATCAGTTTTATCGAAAGGTAGTTTTGCTTTTAGGTCATCACCGCCTTCAATAACCCAAAGTAAAAAGGTTTCCGCTGAAACGATTAAATTGTCTTTATAATCTAACTGCGCGTTGTATTCTTCAATTTGATCTTTAGGATAACCAGGAACAATACGATCAACTAAAGTGTTGTGGAACGAACAGTATTCAGTTAACCATGTTTTAAAGCCTTCTTCAAGATTCCAGTCTGCACAATATTTTAAAATAATTTCTTTTAAAGTATCTGAGTTGTAATTGATTAACTCGCAAGGAATAATCGTCAATGCTTTGTCTGAAGCGCCATTAAAATGCTGAAAACGTTTATGTAATAACATTGTCAGCTTAGCAGGAAACGAGCTTGGTGGCTGCATTTCCATGGTATCACTTTCTACATAAGCTATACCTGCTTCAGTTGTATTAGATATAATAAATTGTAATTCTTCTTCTTTTGCAAGGTCTAAATATTGCTGAAAATCCGCATAAGGATTGATACCTTTAACAATATTGGTAATAAGCTCTTTAGTCTGAATTTCTTCCCCTTTTTGAATACCTTTCAAAAACAAGGTATACAGTCCATCTTGATCATTCAACATATCAACCATACCTCTATCAATCGGCTGCACTACAGCTACGCCTGCATTGAAATCTGCTGACTTATTTAATTGCTGAATAGCATAATCTACAAATGCTCTAAGGAAATTACCTTCACCAAACTGTATAACTTTTATAGGTAATCTTTCTTCTAATCCTAAGTTTGATCTATTTAATTTATTGTCTATCGTTACTGACATTCTAATCTATTTTAAAGGTTAAATACACTTGGCAACCAAAGTGTTAATTGCGGGAAATACGTTACTAAAAATAAAGCTACTACCATAGCCAAGAACAACGGTAATAATGGTTTCATTACCTTCTGTATGGTTGTTTCGGCTACACCAACTCCAACAAAGAGGACGGATCCGACGGGTGGTGTACATAGTCCAATACATAAGTTAAGAACCATGATAATACCAAATTGAATTGGATCCATACCAAGATCTACCACTACTGGTAAGAAAATTGGAGTAAATATTAATACTGCTGGTGTCATATCCATAAATATGCCCACAAACAATAAGATTAGATTGATGATTAAAAGTATAATAATAGGATTATCACTTATTGCTAATAATGATGTGCTGATACTTTGAGGTATGTTTTCAAAAGACATTACCCAAGACATACTCATTGACGCTCCAATCAATAGCATAACTACTGCTGTTGTAGAAGAAGAATCTAATAAAATCTGTGGTAAAGTTTTAAAATTGATTTCTTTGTAAGCAAAACCAAGAATTAATGTGTATAAAACTGCTATTGCTGAGGCTTCTGTTGCAGTAAAAATACCTGTAACAATTCCACCTATCACAATAACCAATAAGAAAAGGCTTGGTACGGCATCAATAAATGTTTTAAAAACTTCCTTTAAAGAACTACGCTTTCCTAACTTATATTTTTTCTTTTTAGCCCAAAACGTTGCCACTAACATTAGGAATAAACCTGTAAGAATTCCAGGAATATAGCCTGCTAAAAATAATGCTGCAATAGACACACCTCCACTCGCAAGAGAATAGACAAAAAGAACATTAATAGGTGGAATAATTAAACCCGTGGTTGCAGAAGTGATATTAACTGCTGCACCAAATTCTTTAGAATACCCTTCTTTCTCCATTTCTGGTCCAAGAATACTTCCCATTGCAGAAGCCGAAGCCATTGCCGAACCTGCAATTGCTCCCATAAGCATTGCTCCAATTACATTTATCAGTGCTAATCCACCAGGAAGAGAACCCACCAAAGTCTTTGCAAAAGCAATGAGCCTATGGGCTATACCTCCTTTATTCATTAATTGACCTGATAAAACAAAAAATGGTATGGCCAATAATGCAAAACTATCTAAACCAGTTCCCATACGTTGCGAAACTGTAGTGAATGCTGGCATCGCAGGAATGCTTACTAACATTGTAAGTACTGAAGAAATGGAAATACTCCAAGCTACAGGTGTACCAATGGACAATAAACCCACAAAACTTATAACTAATACTAAAATTGGGATATAATCCATAACTACTTAATATTTATAATGTCTGAAACTTTAT
>JASBSA010000035.1 GCA_030149175.1 Winogradskyella sp.
ACTTATGAACTGGTTAGTCGGTTTTGAGGCAGGTATAGCATTACTTATTTTATTAGGTGTTGCAGGCATAGTATTTCATAAAAAACTCATGAAATCTATTACGCAACGTTACTTAGATTCAAAATACAAAATGATTGACGCATTTAGTCAAGATAACTAATTACACAACACAACCATGATACATACAAAAGACCTTTCAAAAACATACAACGGAACAACCGTTTTAAATATTGAAGAATTAACCATCCCAAAAGGTCAAAGCTTTGGTTTGGTAGGTAATAACGGAGCAGGCAAAACAACGTACTTCAGTTTGTTGTTAGATTTAATAAAGCCAACAACAGGAAGTATTACTAGCAATGACGTTGTTGTTGATAAAAGCGAAGATTGGAAACCTTTTACGTCTGCATTTATAGACGAAAGTTTTCTTATAGGCTACCTAACACCAGAAGAATACTTCTATTTTATTGGTGATTTAAGAGGACAAAACAAAGCGGATGTTGATGCTTTAACATCACAGTTTGAAGATTTTTTCAATGGGGAAATTCTTGGAAGAAAAAAATATCTACGCGATTTAAGTAAAGGTAACCAAAAGAAAGCAGGTATTGTTGCTGCACTTATAGGAAATCCAGAAATTATCATTTTAGATGAGCCGTTTGCCAATTTAGATCCAACAACGCAAATACGCTTAAAGCAAATTCTAAAAGACTTGGCACAAAAACAAGGTGTTACTATTTTGGTGTCTAGCCACGATTTAATGCACGTTACAGATGTTTGCGAGCGTATCGTAGTTTTAGAAAAAGGAGATATAGTTAAGGATTTAGAAACCAATCCAACCACTTTAAAAGAACTTGAAGCCCATTTTTCTGGAAGCATGGTGTCCCAGGAAGAGGTGTAAATTTAACCAATCAATCAATTTTAAAGGCTTGTGAAGATATAAAATTCACAAGCTTTTTTGCTTATCAAGACTTTACCTATTCTCGAAAAACAGCTCAATAACCTCATAAATTCAAAAAGATGCTTATTTTTACCACTTAGCACACTAAAAGTGCTAAAGTTTAGTTATCTATTATGCCAATTTAAATAGAATCTACGTTGAAGCTTAGCATAAAATCCATATTTACTTTTTTACTATTGGCAATTATTGCCCAAAATTGCTCACGAAAAAAGGATACTTTCATTAACAGAAATTTTCATGCTTTAGGCACTGAATACAACATTCTTTATAATGGTAATATTGCTTTAGAACGTGGTAAACTTGCTGTTAATGATGCTTATACCGAAAACTTTTGGGAGCTATTACCAGTAGAGCGTATGCAAGTAAGTGAGGATATATTCCTGCCAGGAGAATCTAAAAATGCAGATTTTGAACGTGCAGAAGAAAAGGCCATAAAAGCCATTCAGAAACATGGTATGAATATCGATGGAAAAGAGAAAAACCCTCAAATTGATGAAGCCTATTTGTTATTAGGCAAAGCACGCTATTATGATCAACGATTTGTGCCTGCACTAGCAGCTTTCAATAATATTCTAAACAAATATCCTACAAGTGATAAAATTAATCAAGTAAAGATTTGGCGCGAAAAATCTAGCATGCGGCTGGATAATAATCTAGGAGCTATAAAAAAATTAAAACGCTTATTAGACGAAGAGGATATAGAAGGTCAGGATTTGGCAGATGCAACAGCAACTTTAGCCCAGGCTTATATTAATATCAAATCAAAAGATAGTGCCATACCATTGTTAGGTATTGCTGCCCAAAACACTAAAGTAAAAAGTGAAAAGGCGCGTTTTCATTTTATAAGAGGACAACTCTACAACGAGTTTAAGGAAAAGGATAGCGCTAATATGGAGTTTGATGCCATTATAGATATGCACAGACAAATTCCTAGAGCGTTTTACATAAACGCACACCTTGAAAAATCATATAATTTTGAACCCACTGAAGGAAATGAGGTTGAGTTCGTAGAATACCTAACCGAACTAGAGGAAAACCGAGAAAACAGACCATTCTTAGATAAGATTTATTACCGAATAGCAGAGTTTCATCGTAATAAAGCTTCAGATAGCATGGCAGAAGCATACTACAATAAATCGTTGCGAAAAATAACATCCGATAAGTACCTAAGAGCACTCAATTATGAGACTATTGGTAATATGTATTTTGATAAGAACGTGTATAAAACAGCAGGCGCCTATTATGATAGTACTCTTACTGCAATGACACCAAATTCTAAGCCGTATAGAATTTTAAAGCGAAAACGAGAAAACTTAGACGATGTTATTTATTATGAAGGAGTAGCTCAGGTTAATGATAGTATTCTTCATATGGTTAGTTTACCCAAAGAAGAACAGTTGGCTATCTATTCAAAGTACGCAGCGGAATTAAAAGAAAAAGCACTTGAAGAGGAAAAACGTAAAGAAGAAGAATCTAGAAAACAAGAGTCTAGGCAAATGACAGCATTAAATGCCTCAAAGGACAAAAACGCAAGACCAAACCTAAGCCCTAGAGGATTACCTGGCGAGTTCAACACTAAAGGAGGAGACAACGGAAGTAGTTTTTATTTTTACAACTCAACAACTGTCGCCTATGGAAAAAATGAGTTTTTAAAAATCTGGGGAGATCGTAAGCTTCAGGATAATTGGAGGTTGTCTAAACAAAAAACAGGAATTAAAAATTCAGAAAAAACAGAGACCGTAGCTTCTATTACAGGCAAAGAAGATCGATATAATCCCGAGACTTACATTGCTGCCCTGCCTACTGAGCAAAAAGTTTTAGATAGTATTGCCAAAGAAAGAAACTTTGCATATTACCAATTAGGAATAATCTACAGAGAGAAATTCCAAGAACTCTCGTTATCCAAATCACGTTTCGAAGACCTGTTAGAAAACTCTCCAGAAGAGCGGCTTATCTTGCCTTCTAAATATAACTTGTATAAAATTTATACAGAGCTGGGCCTAGTAAGAAAAGCAGAAGCAATGAAGTCTGATATTATTTCAAATTACCCAGACTCTCGATATGCCGAAATCTTGCTAAATCCTCAATCCGAATTATCAAAAGACGAAAATAGCCCTGAGGCCATCTATACAAATCTTTATAAACAATTTGAAAATCAAGAGTATGCCGAAGTCATTGCTGAGGCTGAAAAACAAATTAAGCGATTAGAAGGGAATGATTTCTTACCTAAATTTGAAATTTTAAAAGCGTCTGCCAGAGGACGCCTTTATGGGTTTGAGGAATATAAGAAAGGAATAGATTACATTGCTCTAACCTACCCTAATACAGACGAAGGGAAAAAAGCGCAAGAGTTAATTCAAAATGCCATCCCTGCGTTGGCTAAAAAAGAATTTATTGAAGATGATAAGGCTGTTCATTTTAATGTAGTTTATCAATTTGAAAAAGGTTCAGATGAAGATATTGATGCTTTTGTAAAAACGCTTAATGAAGAGATTGAGAAAAAAATAAAATATTTTGACCTCACAACGTCAATAGATGTATATGATGAAAACACAACATTTGTTGTAGTACATGGTCTTACAAGTATACAAGGAGCAAGTGGCTTTGCTCAACTATTGCAATCTGATGAAAAAGACAGTAGAGGCAGGCCAATAAAACCTAAAATAACCAAAGAGTACTTTGCTATTTCGTCACCAAACTATGCTATTATTCAACGTCATAAAAACTTAAACGCTTACCTAAAACTAGAGTAAATTAAAACCAAATCGACAATGTTTTCCTCAGACAATAAAAAATCTAAACAAGCAACTAGTATGGAAACAAGTACACAACAAAACATTATAGCACAGGGCACCAAAATAGTTGGTGATATAGCAAGTGAAGGACCATTTAGAATCGATGGAACAGTTGAAGGTAATGTAAAAACTTCTGGAAAGGTAGTCGTAGGTAAGTCTGGCTTTATTAAAGGAACATTACAAGGAGAAAATGCTGATTTTGAAGGCAAGTTCTCAGGTAAACTAATCTTGTCAGGTACACTCTCATTAAAATCTACAGCACATATAGAAGGAGAGGTACACACTAGTAAATTAGCTGTAGAGCCAGGAGCAACATTTAATGCTACTTGTAGTATGAAAGGCACTGTAAAAGCATTACCTAATGAACCAGCAAGACCAAAACAACAACCAGAACAAACCAACCAAAGACAACAAGGGTAAGTACAATAAGTTCTTGAGATTTACAGGCGTTGCTTTACAAATGGGGCTAACAATTTATGCAGGCAATTTGCTAGGTGTTTGGCTAGACTCTAAGTATAGGTCAGATAAATTTGAACCAAGTATTACCTTGTTAGTCGTTTTTGCTTCAATGTATATGGTTATTGCTCAGGTTATTAAACTCTCTAAAGAAGAATGACCAAAAGTATTATCACTTACATCTTCGCTTTCGCCTTAACAGGTGTGCTTTCTTATTTACTCCATATTAGTTTTATTGAAGAAAAAGGTATGTCACTTCCATTTTCACTAAAAAAAGTATACATCTTCTTTGCGCTTTTCTCCTTTGTAATATGTTCCCTATTCAAAATAGGAAGTGTTATTAACAAAATTAAGGAGCAATTAGGCTTTATTTACCTAGGCACAATAATTTTTAAAATTGTGGTTTTTGCCGTTATTTTTTATGAGTCCGTATTTGCTGTAGACCTTACTAGTGCTCAGCGAATTGCACTAATTATCCCTATGGCAATCTTCTTATTCATCGAAGTGTTTTTTGTGGCAAAAATCTTAAACAAAACTTCTTTCTAATTTATCTCAATAAAATTGGTTTAATTGTTAATAAATTATGTACTTTTGCGCCGAATTTATCTAGAGTAATATTTTTCAAAAGAAAAAAATGAA
>JASBSA010000046.1 GCA_030149175.1 Winogradskyella sp.
GATGGATAGTCTAACAGCATTTCAAAATTTACCAAGTTTGGTGTGTTTACAACCTGTAACTCGTACGATTTTGAATTGACGTCGTTAGCTGATAAACTGAATTCTATATTGCTTTTCGGAAGATTGAACGTGTATTGAAATTCGCCTGGTGCAATCTGTTGTAAATAATACGATTGACCGTTGAATTGAATCTGAGCATTCTCTGGAATAACATCGCCTGCGGTTTTTACTTTTAACTTAAAGTCCTTATCTTCAATAGCTTGTAAATTTTCATTCAACACAAAAAATTGAAAAGGTGCTGGTGGCTCATAAGCTGTTTTGTAATTCACAACACGTTCGTAGCTATCACTAAACCAATCGATTTTTCCTGTGATGTAAGACAACAAAATGATGAATACCGGAATAGCTGCATACTTTAAATACTTGGTATTGGTCTTAAAATTGATTGCCGATTTAAAAGGAATAGGTTGCAACTCTTGCGATTTCTGCTCTATGCTTGCCAATAATAAATCGGATTGCTGTGGACTTTGGTTCAACTGAAGTACATTCAACAATTTATCATTGACTTCAGGGAAATGATTGCCTATTAATTTTGAAGCAGTTTCGTAATCAATACCCTGCCTTAGATTGAATAAATGTGCTAACGGAATGGCAATAAACTTAACAAACAAAGTGACCTCAACAGCTACAAACACCCAAAATAAAATGGTTCTAGCTGTTGGGTTGAGCCAAAACACATATTCTACAAATAGCGTAATAATGAGATATAACAAGCCAATGGCGAAAAATAAAATTGCGCCTTTTAGCAATTCATTAGTGTAATATTTTTTAATGAATTGCTGTAGTTTATTTTTTATGGTTTCAAAATTGCTCATCAATACTATTCTAACTTACTAAACTACAATTTTATTTTAATTGATGATTTCCTAAATTTGGTAAGATTGTGTTAATTTAGAAGGATTAACTGTTAATAATCAGCCTATAAATGAAAGACCTTAAATATTTAGCGGCATTTTCAATTCCAATTATGGCAGTTTTAGGCCTTAGTTTTCAGAGCTATTGGGTTTGGGCTACACCTGTTTTTGCCTTTGTTTGTATTCCTGTTTTAGAACTTGTTTTTCCTGTAGATACTACTAATCTTCCATCTGAAGATGTAGATAATAGATTAAAACGTAAGATTTTTGATTGGCTGCTTTACCTCAACTTACCCATTGTTTATGGTATTGTAATCTATGCTTTGATTTTGGTTGCTCGTCAACCTTTGGAAATTTATGAGTTTGTCGGACTCATTTTTTCTGTTGGTATTGTTTTAGGTGTTAATGGGATTAATGTTGGTCACGAGCTTGGGCACAGACAACAAACCAACGAACGCTTTTTGGGCAAGGCCTTGCTTCTACCCTCTTTTTATATGCATTTTTATATTGAACATAATTTTGGGCATCATCTTCACGCTGCAACACCAGAAGATCCTGCAACCGCAAAGTACAATCAAAGTGTATATTCATTTTGGTTGACGTCTACGATTAGACAGTACTTTAATGCGTGGAACATTCAAAAAAAACTATTGAAGAACAATAAAACATCTTTCTTTTCTTTCAAGAATGATATGCTTTGGTACACCATTTTTCAACTATTGTATTTAGTTTCTGTTACACTACTTTTAGGAACTACAGCCTTATTATTTGCCGTTTGCGCAGGTGTGGTTGGCTTCATTCTACTAGAAACTGTCAACTATATTGAACATTATGGTTTACTGCGTTTAAAAACCAAGTCTGGCAGATATGAGCGCGTAAAAGAAATACATTCGTGGAACTCTAATCACGTTATTGGTCGCATTGTTTTGTATGAATTAACACGACATAGCGATCATCATTTTAAGTCTTCAAAAAAATATCAAATCTTAGATTGCCATAATGATAGTCCGCAAATGCCATTTGGTTACCCAACCTCGATGGTATTGGCAATGGTGCCGCCTCTTTGGTTTAAAATTATGAATAAGCGTGTGCCGAGAGAAATGGTTATTTCTTAGAATCGAGAAACAAGATGGTCTAAAACAAAGTCTTGATTCTTGGTTCTCTAATCTTGTATCTTGAAAGTTATCAAACTATCTTTGCGCGAGATCCTGAAACAAGTTCAGGATGACAAACTATTGAGCGTTTATCAACTATGTCAAAAAAAGTACGTGTGCGCTTTGCGCCTAGTCCAACAGGACCTTTACATATTGGTGGTGTAAGAACTGCTTTATTCAATTATTTATTTGCCAAAAAGCACAATGGTGATTTTGTGTTGCGTATAGAAGATACCGACCAAAACCGTTATGTAGAAGGTGCGGAAGATTATATTGTAAAATCTTTAAACTGGTGTGGTATTCCGTTTGATGAAGGTCCAGGTAAAAACGAAAAATTTGGTCCTTACAGACAAAGTGAGCGCAAGCATTTGTACAAACAATATGCTGATCAATTAATTACTGAAGGTAAAGCCTATTATGCTTTTGATACTTCGGAAGAACTAGATGCACACAGAAAACAACACGAAGCTGAAGGTAAAACCTTTATCTATAACTGGCACAATCGTGAAAAAGGACGTTTGGTAAATTCTTTGGTACTTTCTAAAGAAGAAACCCAAGCAAAGATTTATGCTGGCGAAGATTATGTAGTGCGTTTTAAATCGCCACAAGATGAAACTTTGCAACTAAAAGATATTATTAGAGGCGATATTTCTATAGATACTAACATACTTGATGACAAGATTTTGTTTAAAAGTGATGGAATGCCAACCTATCATCTTGCTAATATTGTAGATGATCATTTAATGGAAATTACACACGTTATTCGTGGTGAAGAATGGTTACCATCATTGGCTTTACACAAATTATTATACGATGCTTTTGGTTGGGAAGCACCAGAATTTGCACATTTGCCTTTAATCCTTAAA
>JASBSA010000052.1 GCA_030149175.1 Winogradskyella sp.
ATCTTCCGATAAATTATGTTGAATATGTGTGAGTGTCTTTTTAAATAGTGAAGCATAAGAATTCTCTAACTGAGGAATTTCAAAAACGTCATCCGCATGTTCAAATGCAGAAACTGCACTAATAACTGCCGCAGTTCCAGCACCAAAAATTTCTTTAAGGCTTCCATCTTTTGCAGCTTCTTTAATCTCCAAAACGCTTACAGGCCTTACTTCGCATTCAATACCTAAATCTTCAGCCAGCTGTATTACACTTTTTCGTGTTACACCATCCAGAATTCTGTCGCTTGTTGGAGCCGTAATTAGTTTGTCACCAACTCTAAAGAAAATGTTCATAGTACCAGCTTCTTCTAAATATTTGTGAGTAGAAGCATCAGTCCATATGATTTGGTCAAATCCTTTTTTCTGGGCCAAACCAGTTGGGTAAAATTGTGCTGCATAATTTCCCGCTGCTTTAGCAAAGCCAACACCACCATCTGCTGAACGACTAAATTTTTCAGCAAACAATACGCGCACTGGTTTGTTATAGTAGGCTTTTGCTGGCGAACATATAATCATAAAACGATAAGTTGCTGCAGGTGAGGCTGAAATAGCAGGTTCGGTAGCAATAACAAAAGGTCTAATATATAATGAGTTGCCAAGACCTGGTTTTATCCAATCGCTTTCCATTTTTAATAAGGTTTCCAGACCTTCAAAAAAGTAATTTTCTGGAAACTCTGGTATGGCCAATCTGGCAGCAGACTTGTTTATTCGCTTAAAGTTTTGATCTGGTCTAAACAAAAAGATGCTACCGTTTTCATCTTTATAGGCTTTCATACCTTCAAAAACTGCTTGTCCATAATGAAAAACACGAGCAGAAGGTTCTATCGTCATTGGTTGGTAAGGCATTATCTTAGGAGTTTGCCATTTACCATCTTCAAAATCACAAACAAACATGTGGTCTGTAAATACTCGACCAAATATTAAATTGTTAAAATCAACGGAATTTATTTTAGAATGTTCTGATTTTACGATAACGATTTCGTTAGGGTTACTTTCTACCATCAAGAGGGTGTTTTAAATTTCTGCAAAATTACGAAATCAATACGGTTAATAAAAGGTAATGTTATCTTAAAATTCGTAATTTTGTAGTTCTATTATAAATAATACTAAACAAATCAACAATGAAAAAAATAGTTTTGATTTTAGCAATGAGCTTAGCCATAGTGTCTTGCAAAAATGAAAAGGAAGTAAAAGAAGTCGACGTACAAGAGGTTAAAGACGAGATTGCTTATGCCTCTTTCGGAATGGAAATCAATGATGCTGATGCATTATCTTCTGACCGTATGATGGAGCACTACAAAGGCCTAAAAGCTGGTGACACCATTAATGCTAAAATGACCGGAAAAATCAATGAAGTATGTTCTAAAAAAGGCTGTTGGATGACTTTAGACATGGGTAACGATAAAGAAGTGATGGTGCGTTTTAAAGATTATGGTTTCTTTATGCCTTTAAACGCTGAAGGTGAAGTAGTTGTAAACGGAAAAGCCTTTGTTGAAGAAACTTCAGTAGATGAATTAAGACACTACGCAGAAGATGCAGGTAAATCTGAAGAAGAGATTGCTGCGATAACAGAACCAAAATTTGAATACAAGTTCTTAGCTGATGGAGTACTCCTTAAGCAATAAGGTTTTTGCACTTGTAGCATTTTTGCTATTATGTTTCAATTGCAAGAATGAAACTAAGCCAGAGGCTACTGAAAAAAAGGAAAAACCAGAACTAATAATGCATAAACCTTCTGAGATGGCAAATCTTATGAATGGCATGTATGCTTATAATTTGCAAATAAAACAGCAGATTATCAATGGTGAGACACCTGTGTCAATACCTCTTGACCTTATTAAATTGCATTCAGCGGAAATGAGTAACGGCCATGCCAGAACGGCAATTTGGAATAGTAAGGTGCAGAATTTTATTGAGTCTCAGCAATCAGTTGTAGATACCTTATCTAATGTTGAATTAAAGGAGCGCTATAATGCGGCAATCAATAATTGTTTGGCGTGTCATAAAACCGAATGCACAGGCCCAATACCAAAGATTAGAAAACTTTTAATCAAATAATTGAAGCGAAAAATAATCACCACATCAGATGGTTCTAAAACTATTCAGATAGAAGATTGGAATGAGCAATACCATTCCATTCATGGTGCCATACAAGAAGCAAACCATGTGTTTATAAAACATGGTTTGCTTTTTTATTTAGAAGGCTGTCACACTGAGCGCAGTCGAAGCGAAAAGAGTTCTCAACCGATCAACATTCTCGAAATAGGTTTTGGTACAGGACTCAATGCCTTTCTCACGTTTTTAAAGGCTAAAGAACTTCAGCAACCTATCAATTATGTTGGTGTAGAAGCCTATCCCGTGAAGACCGAAGAAATCCAGCAACTGAATTATGTCGAATTAATTTCTGAAAAGAATAAAGAAGAATTTGAGAAAATGCACAGCATACCTTGGGAGGAGCAAAACAAAATAAGTCCAGTTTTTACTCTCGAAAAGCAAGAAAAATTCTTTAAAGACATAACCGACGAAAATTCTTTTGACATCATTTATTTTGATGCCTTTGGTGCACGCGTACAACCAGAGCTTTGGACAGAAGACATCTTTGCGATTATGTATAACGCCATAAAAGACAATGGTGTTTTGGTCACCTATTCAGCAAAAGGAAGCGTACGACGAGCCATGCAAGCTGTTGGTTTTACAGTTGAGCGTCTTCCTGGTCCACCTGGAAAGAGGGAAATGTTACGAGCGCGCAAAATGAGCTCGTAACATTCAGCTAACCTAGTAAGCTAAATGGAACTTTACGTCACTTCGAGTGATTTCGAAGAATGAGGAATTGTATCGAGAAGCTTTGTGAGTTGAAACGGTTCTCGATACAAATTTTATCTGTTCTCGCATCTAAATTCGCTCCAACTGACAATCAATGTACCAAACGTTAAATCCAAATTAAAGTCTCGTTGAAGGCCTAAGGCATGTCGTATCTTTGTTAAGAAGAAAAGAAAAAGCAATGAGGGTTTTAATTACAGGCGCAACAGGATTAATTGGGCAAGAGATTGTAAAGCAATGTCATGCACAAGATATCACTGTCCACTATTTAACAACATCAAAATCTAAACTAAGTAAAGAAGCTAATTACAAAGGCTTTTATTGGAATCCCAATACCAACGAGATAGACCACACCTGTTTTGAAGGTGTGTATGCCATTATTAATCTAGTAGGAGCTAGTATCTCCAAACGATGGACAGACAGCTACAAAAAAGAAATCCTTAAAAGTCGTACCAAAACCACACAATTATTACAGGATACTATTATTAAGCACAATTACAAGATAGACCATGTGGTTTCTGCAAGTGCCATTGGTATTTATCCAACAAGTTTAACCAACTATTACGAAGAAAATGCTACACAAGTATCTGACACCTTTTTAGGAGACGTCGTAGAGCAGTGGGAAAAAGCCGTAGATGGTTTTAAACCACTTGGTTGTAAAGTAGCCAAAGTGCGTATAGGTTTGGTGCTAGCAAAAGATGGAGGTGCTTTACCAGAAATTGTAAAACCCATTAAGTTTGGTGCAGGAGCTGCTTTTGGAGATGGCAAGCAATGGCAAAGTTGGATACACATCCAAGATCTAGCGGGCATTTTTATGCATATATTACGGTACGAGTTAGAAGGTATTTACAACGGAGTAGCACCAAATGCAGTGCCAAATAAAGAACTCACTAAAGTAGCAGCAAGCGTACTGCAGCGACCTTTGATATTACCAAATATCCCAAAATTTGCAATGAAATTAGTTCTTGGCGAAATGCATATTCTTTTATTTGAAAGCCAACGTGTGAGCTCACAAAAAATAGAAAATAAGGGTTTTAATTTTACCTATGCTAACCTAAGACCTGCTTTAGAGGATTTGTTGATTGAAGAATAAAAATATACCACGTTAATCGAGCGATAAATCCTTTATTCTTTAGATTATTTGAGGTAGACGTTAGTCACCAATTGTACTACAGTTGGATGGTCATTACCACCAGCAGGCTCAATGGTAATGTTTAGGGATTCGGCATGGTCTATATAGCGCATTGCCATAAGGTTTTGGTCTTTGCCAATGACTCCCATATTTATCATTTCGCCTTCTACATCTGCCCACATTTGGTAGTCGTGCTCAGCATCGAGTTTTGGTAAGCGCTCGGTATTAATTACCACAGATTTGGTGCTATGATTTACATAACTTACCACTTTTCCATCTGGCATTAAGGTATTGCCTTTTAAAACATACTGCTCGGTATCAGGATGCGTAACAGTTGCAAAGAGTACAGTTTCGTTTTCTATTTGTTGGTTAAGGTTGTTGAGCTTATCGTTTAGCTCGGTTTTTTCGGTTTCAACCGTTTGCAGTTGTTGTTTTACGTCGCTCAACTCATTATACATCCAAAAACCACCAAGCATCGACAAGGCTGCTACACTGGCTGCAATGCCTAAGTAAAACTTAAGATTGCTGTTGCCCTTATTATTTTTAGTGTCTTTGGCCTCTCTAATATCTTGTATCAATTGGTATTTAATGCCTTTTGGTGGCTCAATGGCATTTTCTAAACCAAGCATTTCAAAGTCTTTTTCCAAGGCGTCAAACTGCGCTTTCAGTTCGGTATCAGATGCTAAGGCGTGCTCAATCTGTTTGCAGTCTTGCGCGTTGAGTTCGCCAAGTAGATATTGCTCTAAAAGTCCATTATCTAGTATGTGTTTCTTATCCATCATCACAGCGCTTTTAGTATTAGTAAAAGTAAACTCAAGGTTTTGGTATAGGTTTGTCGCAGCTGCTTTAACGCTTGGCGCACATAAGATTTAAACGTGCCAAGAGGCACATCCATTTGCTGGTGTGCTTCCTTATGCGTCAGCCCTTTAAAGTAAACCAATTCTATAGCTTCTTTGTGGTGTGCTTCTAAAGATGTAATGGCACCATTAAGTTCTAAGTACTTTGCATCTATACTAATAGCATCTTCTTTACTGTCATATACACTAAAATCATCGGTTTGGATGAGCGGTTCAACTTTTCTTAGAAAATTTAGAGTTTTGTTCCTAGCAATTCTAAAGACCCATGTATAAAAACGGCCTTTGTTGGCATCGTAACTTTCTGCCTTGTCCCAAACGGTCATAAAGGTATCTTGAAGTAAGTTTTGGGCTTTACCTTCATCGCGCACCATTTTTATAATGACGCTGTAAATAGCACCAGCATATTTGTCGTAAAGCAATGATAACGCACGCTCATCCTTGTCTTTGAGTTGTTGAATAAGAAAGCTATCGTTTTGCATTACTGTTAAAGATTTCCCAAAAATAAAGGCTTGCTCATCCAGTAGCATCAAGCCTGTGTAAATATAAATGAAAGCACTTCAAAAACGAAATAAGTGCAATAGTTTAACCAAAAATTTAAAAAAATCATGAAGAAGTTAGTATTTGTATTAACAACACTTGTAGCCTTAGCATTTTCCCAAAAAACTTTGGCACAAGAAACCATTGTAGACACAGCCGTAAGCAATGAAAATTTTTCAACTTTAGTAACAGCACTAAAAGCTGCAGATTTAGTTGAAGCCTTACAAGGCGATGGTCCTTTTACTGTATTTGCACCAACCAACGATGCTTTTGCAAAAATCGACAAAGAAACTTTAGGTAACTTATTAAAGCCAGAAAACAAAGAGACCTTAACTAAAATCTTAACCTACCACGTTGTGCCAGGCAAATTAATGGCTAGTGATATTGTAGCTGCTTTAAAGAAAGGTAAAGGAACAGCAGAGGTAAAGACTTTAGCAGGAGATATTTTAACTGTAATGCAAAAAGATGGAAAAATTTGGTTGAAAGACCAAAATGGTAATTATAGCGAGATTACTGCGACAGATGTAAAAGGTAGCAATGGTGTAATACACGTCATTGATACTGTAGTAATGCCGTAATTCGGTTTTAGTGTTAATAGTTAGCGCATTACTACAACGTTATTAATCATTGTTTTTGGTGATTATGGTTGGTTAATAGCGAAGCAATTTTAGCGATAAAATTGCTATGAAGAAGAAAAGCACTTACGGAAACGTAAGTGCTTTTTGTATTTCATTATAGTTTAGATGTCACTTCGGGTGATTGCGAATGATGGGCAGTCGTATCGATAAGTCTCGTATTAAAATAGTTCTCGACCTGTCCGCCGACAAAGGCAGGTACAAATTTTTCTGCTGTCGCCATTAAAATTCACTCGAACTGACGTTTCTATACCTTAAGCCTTCTTAGCTACAAGATTTACAGTTAGCTCAATGTCGTCATTGATAAAACTATCGCCTAAATCATCAAAAAAAGATTTAGAACCATACTTTACGTTCCACTTAGAACGATCAATAGTAAAGGTCTCACTTCTTAAAGTCATCGTGTCACCGTCAATAGACGTTTTTACTGGGAAACTAATATTATTGGTTTCACCTTTCATGGTTAAGTTGCCAGAAAGCATGGTTTTACTATCTTTTGTTTCTAATCCAGTAATTTCAAATGTTGCTGTTGGATGACTTTTGGCGTCGAAAAAATCAGGGCCAGATAAGTGACCTTGCAGTTTTGCATTGTCTTCATCATCTTCAGGAATGTCAGTTACGACAATAGTAGCCATATCAATGGTAAAGTTTCCACTTTCTACAGTTCCGTTGTTTACGGCAACAGTTCCGTCTTTTACGCTAATGGTGCCTTCGTGCGATCCAGTAGGTTTAAAGCCTTTCCACATAATGGTAGAATTGTCTGTGTCTGCTTTATAAGTTACAGCAGTGTCCTCAGCTACAGCAGCCTTTTCAGCGGCTTTTGTTTCAGCTTCTTCAGCCTTGTCTTTACAACTAGAGAAGGCCACAAATGCTACTAAAGCGGTAATTTTTAAAAATGTTGTTTTCATGTTAGTGTTTTTTTTTGAATTTGATTTTGAAAAACACAAAGTTAAGCATATGAAACACGTTGGTGTTATAAAAAAATGTTAATGACATTTTGACATTTTAATAATAATGGCAGTACTTTTGCAACCCTAAATCGTAGATTTAAAAACTCAGATACAAAATAAATTAAACTCAAAATGAGTAAAAAAGATAAAAATAAAAAGGTTGAAGAACCTCAAGTAGAAGATACTGCTACAGCAACTGCAGAACAGGAGCAGCCAAAGGAAGAAAAATCTGTAGAGGAGCAATTGCAAGACCAATTAGCCGCAGAGAAAGATAAATTTATGCGTTTGTTTGCCGAGTTCGAGAACTATAAGAAGCGAACCAATAAAGAGCGTATAGAGTTATTTAAAACGGCTGGAGAAGGTGTTATGTTAGCCATGTTACCAGTTTTAGATGATTTTGAACGTGCCTTAATGCATATTGAGGAAGACAAAGAAGCAGAGGAATTACGTAAAGGTGTACTTTTAATCTATAACAAACTATTAAACACCTTAGAGCAAAAAGGTCTCTCTAAAATTGAAGTTAAAAAAGGTGACACCTTTAATGCAGACGACCATGAAGCGGTAACCCAAATACCTGCACCAAGCGATGATCTAAAAGGAAAAATTATCGATGTTGTAGAGCGTGGTTATAAACTAGGAGATAAAGTCATCCGTTTTCCAAAAGTGGTTATTGGACAGGCTTAAGGAGCCTTTTCTTAATATTACATTGAGCGAAGTCGAAGTGTAGACTTTTAGATTAATAAAGAACAGAAAAATAAATCCGATTCTCGGAAGTAAAACATGAAAGAAGATTATTACGACATATTAGGAGTAAGTAAAGGTGCTTCGGACTCAGAGATAAAAAAAGCCTATCGTAAGATGGCATTAAAGTATCATCCAGATAAAAATCCAGATGATAAGGAAGCTGAGGAAAAATTTAAGAAAGCGGCTGAAGCTTATGAAGTTTTAAGTAATCCAGACAAAAAAGCGCGTTACGACCAATTTGGTCACCAAGCCTTTGAAGGCGGAGGTGGCTTTGGTGGAGGTGGTATGAATATGGATGACATCTTTAGCCAGTTTGGTGATATTTTTGGTGGTGCTTTTGGTGGAGGCGGAGGATTTAGTGGCTTCGGTGGAGGCGGTAGACAACGTGTAGTAAAAGGGAGTAACCTTAGAATACGTGTTAAGCTATCGTTAGAAGAAGTAGCAAATGGTGTAGAGAAGAAAATAAAAGTAAAACGAAAGATTCAGGCTCCTGGTACAACCTATAAAACTTGTACTACTTGTAATGGTGCCGGACAAGTAACCAGAGTTACCAATACTATTTTAGGAAGAATGCAAACGGCAAGTACTTGCCAAACTTGTGGTGGTGCAGGTCAGATTATTGATAAAAAGCCTGCTGATGCAGATGTACATGGTTTAAAATTATCCGAAGAAACGGTTTCTGTAAAAATACCAGCAGGTGTTGTAGATGGTATGCAACTTAAGGTAACAGGAAAAGGTAACGATGCGCCAGGTAATGGAATTGCTGGTGATTTATTGGTAGTAATTGCGGAAGAAGAGCACCCAACGTTAAAGCGAGAAGGTGATAATCTGCACTACGATATGTATGTTAGTTTGCCAGATGCCGTTTTAGGAACTTCTAAAGAAATTGATACGGTTACAGGTAAAGTAAGAATTAAGATTGAAGAAGGTGTACAGTCTGGAAAAATCTTAAGACTTAGAGGTAAAGGTATACCTAGTATTAATGGTTATGGCAAAGGAGATTTACTTGTGCATGTAAATGTTTGGACACCAAAGACTTTGAGCAAAAAACAAAAAGAATTCTTCGAGAACATGAGAGATGACGAGCATTTTGAGCCAAAACCAGAAAGCTCGGATAAATCTTTTTTTGAAAAGGTTAAAGATATGTTTTCGTAAAAACCCATATGTTAAATAAAAAATACTATCTTTGAATTATCGCTAATTCTTATTAGCGGTAATTTTTCTTTTTCATAGCAATTTTTTCCCATCCTTATCTAACCATAAGGGTGGGTTTTGTTTTTTAATGCAATCCTATATCGATTCTAGTTTTTTGTGAAGAACTCTACTTAAAAAAATATGGAATAAGTAAAACTGAAATATAGAAAAACACATTACATTTAATATATTTACAAACTAACCTTCAATGAAAAATTCTAATACTATATGAATGATTTACTAGTGGCTAATTCCGTATCTAAAAGTTTCGGAAATTTTAAAGCACTAAATGAAGTCTCTATTGCTGTTCCAAAAGGCAGTATTTTTGGATTATTAGGTCCTAATGGTGCCGGAAAAACCACCTTAATTCGTATTATCAATCAGATAACTATGCCAGATGAAGGTACGGTTCAACTAGACGGACATCCTCTAAAACCTGAGCATATAAAGGATATTGGATATTTACCAGAGGAGCGAGGTTTGTACAAGTCCATGAAGGTAGGTGAGCAGGCTTTATACTTGGCGCAACTAAAAGGTATGTCCAAGTCCGAAGCCAAAAGCCGATTAAAATATTGGTTCGATAAATTGGATATTGGTGATTGGTGGAACAAGAAAATTCAGGAATTAAGTAAAGGTCAGGCACAAAAAATACAGTTTGTGGTTACGGTATTGCATAGGCCTAAACTTCTGATTTTTGATGAACCGTTTTCGGGATTCGATCCAATAAATGCTAATTTAATTAAAGATGAAATCCTTCAGCTTAGAGACGAAGGAGCAACGGTTATTTTCTCAACACATCGTATGGAATCTGTAGAAGAACTTTGCGATCATATAGCATTAATTCATAAGTCTAATAAAATTTTAGACGGAAAATTAAACGACATAAAACGTCAGTATAAAACCAATACTTTTGAAGTGGGTTTGCAAGCTAGTAATAGTGAAGCTGTAATTTCAGAAATAAAAAATAAGTTTGAAGTATTGCCTGCAACCTTCAAGAATTTGAACGATGATATTAAACTGAATGTCAAAATTGATGGTTCAACGTCTTCTAACGATTTATTATCGTTTTTAGCTTCAAAAGCAGAGGTACATCATTTTGTAGAAGTGATTCCTACAGCGAATGATATTTTTATTCAAACTGTAAAAAATAACTAAAAATGAATCATCTACCACTCATTATAAAACGCGAGTATCTAACCAAGGTAAAGAATAAATCCTTTATTGTAATGACATTTTTAAGTCCGTTAATTATGATTGCGCTTATTGCTGTAGTGGCTTACTTGTCGCAATTAAATAACGATAAAAAGCGTACAATCACGGTTTTGGACGAATCAGGTTATTTAAATGATGTATTAGAAAATACTGATAATACAACATTCAATAATCTTACTGATTTTACTTTAGAAGAAGCCAAAAAACTGGTTAAAGAAACTGAAAATTATGGTTTGCTCCATGTGGCAAAAGTAGATTCTTTAGATGAGGTTTCGGGCAATGTTAAATTTTATTCTGAAGAAACTCCTTCGTTAACACTGATGTCTTCTATTGAAAGAAAAATTGAGAAGCATTTGCGTGATATGAAGCTTCAAAAAGATGGAGTAACACTTGCTCAAATTGAAGCTGCAAAAACTAATATAGATATTGCTCAAGAAAGCTTTGACGGCCAGAAGAGTTCTAAACTAGATAATATTATAAAACTAGCATTTGGTGGTGTTGCTGGCTATTTGTTGTTCATGTTTATTATCATCTATGGTAACATGATTATGCGTAGTGTTATTGAAGAAAAAACTAGTAGAATTATTGAAGTTATTATTTCTTCCGTAAAACCAATTCAATTGATGATGGGAAAAATAATCGGAACCTCTTTGGCTGGTGTAACTCAGTTTGCAATTTGGGTGATTTTAGGAGGTGTTCTAATGGTTGTGGTTTCAGCAATTTTTGGAATAGATCTAACTCAAGCTTCTGCACCACAACAAGAATTAATGAATCAGGCTATGGAAGCTGAAGGTGCACAGGCTATGGCTGAAAATCTAATAAATGCAATTAGTAATTTACCAATATTAAACTTGGTTATCGCTTTTATTTTCTTCTTTATTGGTGGCTATTTATTGTATAGTTCGCTTTATGCTGCAATTGGTGCTGCAGTAGATAACGAAACCGATACTCAACAGTTTATGTTGCCAATTTTAATGCCCTTGATTTTAGCGGTCTATGTTGGTGTGTTTACGGTTATTGAAGATCCTCATGGTACGGTCTCAACGATATTTTCGTTCATTCCGTTGACATCTCCTGTCGTTATGCTAATGCGAATTCCGTTTGGAGTACCTTTATGGCAACAAGGTTTGTCTTTGTTACTGCTTATCGGTACATTTATGTTTGCGGTTTGGTTTGCGGCTAAAATTTACCGTGTGGGTATTTTAATGTATGGTAAAAAACCGACCTACAAGGAGCTGTTTAAATGGTTGAAATATTAATGCAATGACTCAAAAAGGCATAGAAGAAACAATAACAGATAGTTCTGCGTGGGAAAATGTACAGGATTTTCTAAGTCTGCATATTGATTTTAGTAAAGAGATAAGCATTTCAATTTTAGATATGCTTATTGTAGTTACAGCCATTGTAATTACTACAGTTATTTTAAAAGTATTGCTTAGGGTTATTACCAGAAATTTACCTGAAGCAGATAAGGGAAAATTCAATGTAGTTTATGGATATTTTAGATGGTTAATCTACATTATTATATTGCTTATTACATTACACTCTGTTGGTGTAAATGTAACAGCAGTATTTGCAGCATCGGCAGCGCTACTTATTGGTGTTGGTTTGGCTTTGCAAACTTTATTTCAAGATATATTTTCAGGGGTTTTTATTCTTATAGACCAGTCTGTTCATGTTGGTGATATTATAGAAATAGACGGTAAAGTAGGTAGGGTTGAAGAAATTAAATTAAGAACAACAAGAGCTGTGACAATTGATAACAAGGTGTTGGTAATTCCTAACCACCTATATCTAACTAATTCGCTTTACAATTGGACCCAAAATGGTACACTAACTCGAGAGAGTGTAGATGTTGGTGTTGCATATGGCAGTGATGTGCAGTTGGTAAAAAAGCTACTGTTACAAGCAGCAAGCACGCATCCAGATGTTATTCCAGAACCAGAACCAGTTGTTTTGTTTATGAATTTTGGAGATAGTTCATTAAATTTCAAATTAGTATTCACTCTAAACGATAGTTTTAAAGCAACCTTTCCGAAGAGTGACATCCGTTTTGAGATTGATAGACTTTTTAGAGAAAATAACGTTACAATTCCATTCCCTCAACGCGATATCCACATTATAGAAAAGAAATAAAATTATATGATTTTACGCTTCAATAAATGCCACACAATACTTGCTTTTGTTGTATTGTGTTGTATACATTCTGTTGAAGCGCAACTTACGGATTTAGCCCGATTAGAATATTCTTTTATACCTAATAATAAGTCTGAAGACCAATACACAAGACTAAGGGCTTTATTTAATTATCCTATTGAAACCAGTAAAGATTGTTATTTGGTTTTGGGTGCCGAATACAACAGAATTATACTCAATTTAGAAGATGATTATCCTTTTGATAAATCACTATTAGAAACTATAAATATTATTGATGTTAGTATTGGTTACACTTTTAAATCTAGTACTAAATGGCGTTTAGGCTTAAAATTCAATCCAAGAATTGCTTCAACCTTAACAGAAAAGTTAACCTCCGATGACTTTTTTTTTAATGGAGGTGTGTTTGCAATAAATGATAGAACAAAAGACAAAACAGCTAAAAAACCATATCGTTTGGTTTTGGGTCTTACGTATAATGCTACTACCGGAATACCTATTCCATTACCTTTCATAAGCTATTATAGGCGTGTTAATGAAAACTGGTCGTTTAATGCTGGTGTGCCTAAATCTAACATCAAATATTTTTTTAATGAAAAAAACATGCTTCAAACCTTTGTAACATTAGATGGATATTTTGCGCATTTACAACGCCCACAACAAGTTAACGGCAAACAAGTAGATAATATATCATTATCTTTAGCCGTTGGTGGACTAGGGTACGAGTATCTATTTACAAAACACTTGGTAGCATATATGTACACAGGCTATACATTTAGATTAAACAATGCCTTACGAAATGAAGATAGAGGTGAGATTTTTAAGTTAAATGATGTTAATACCTTTTATTTAAGAACAGGATTAAAATTTAAAATATAAATATGTCTAAAATATTAATAATTGAAGATGAAGCTGCAATACGCAGAGTATTGGTAAAAATACTTTCTGAAGAAAATGATAGCTATCAGGTTGAAGAAGCAGAAGATGGCTTGGCTGGTATAGAGAAAATTAAAAAAGAGGATTACGATTTGGTACTTTGTGATATAAAGATGCCAAAAATGGATGGTGTAGAGGTGCTTGAAGCGGTTAAGAAAATAAAACCAGAAATACCAATGGTAATGATTTCTGGCCATGGAGATTTAGACACAGCGGTAAATACAATGCGTTTGGGAGCTTTTGATTATATCTCAAAACCACCAGACTTAAACAGATTATTAAATACGGTGCGTATAGCTCTAGACCGAAAAGAACTTGTTGTAGAAAACAAGCGACTTAAGAAAAAGGTCAGCAAAAACTACGAGATGATTGGAGAGAGTGAAGCCATAGCTCGTATTAAAGATATGATAGATAAAGTGGCACCAACAGATGCTCGTGTGTTAATAACAGGGCCAAACGGTACAGGTAAAGAGTTGGTAGCACATTGGTTGCACCAAAAGAGTGAGCGTGCAAAAGGTCCAATGATAGAGGTAAACTGTGCCGCTATTCCAAGTGAGTTAATAGAGAGTGAACTTTTTGGTCATGTAAAAGGTGCATTTACTTCAGCAAATAAAGATAGAGCTGGTAAATTTGAAGCAGCAAATGGAGGTACTATTTTCCTTGATGAAATTGGAGATATGAGTCTTTCTGCTCAAGCTAAAGTCTTGCGTGCATTGCAGGAAAGTAGAATTCAGCGTGTAGGTAGCGATAAGGATATTAAAGTAAATGTTAGGGTTGTAGCAGCAACAAACAAAGACTTAAAGAAAGAGATCGCTGATGGTAAATTTAGAGAAGATTTGTACCACAGATTGGCAGTAATTTTAATTGAAGTGCCAGCACTAAATGATAGGCGAGAAGATATTCCTCTGCTAGTAGATTACTTTGCTAATAAAATTTCGGAGGAACAAGGTAATGCCCAAAAATCCTTTTCAGATAAGGCAATTAAGCTCCTTCAGAATTATGATTGGACAGGTAACATCCGAGAGTTGCGAAATGTTGTGGAACGTTTAATCATTTTAGGTGGCAAAGAAGTAAGCGAAGCTGATGTAAAGGCCTTTGCCTCAAAGTAAAATATTCAATTATGAAGAAAATAAACATTAACGATTTTAAGATACAGTCACAAATTAATATAGACGACTTACCATCAACCTGTGACCTTAAAGCCAGTAAAAAGGACATTAAGGAAGCCATGCGAGATGTGAGTAAGGACTTGGCAGATATTCAAAATGCTATGTATGCACATGGCAAATATTCGGTACTCTTTTGTATTCAAGGCATGGATACCGCAGGTAAGGATAGCCTGATTCGTGAGGTGTTTAAAGAATTTAATGTTAGAGGAATTGTTGCGCATAGTTTCAAAAAACCAACAGAATTAGAACTTAAGCACGATTACCTTTGGCGACACTATATAGCTTTGCCTGCAAGAGGTAAATTCGGAATTTTCAATCGCACGCATTATGAAAATGTTTTGGTAACACGAGTACATCCTAAATACTTAATGTATGAGAATATGCCTGATATTAATAGCATTGATGATGTTGATGAAGCCTTTTGGGATAGGCGCTTCGAAGAAATCAATAATTTTGAAAAACACATTGCTGATAATGGCACTATAATATTCAAATTTTTCTTAAACCTCTCTAAAGAAGAACAAAAAAATAGACTGTTAAGACGTCTCGATAGGGTTGACAAACAATGGAAGTTTTCAGCAGATGACCTTAAAGAACGTAAATTATGGAATCAATATAAGGCATGTTATGAAGAGGTACTCAATAGAAGTTCTAAACCGCATGCACCTTGGTTCAATATTCCTGCTGATGATAAACCAACAGCACGATATATTGTCGCAAAAATTTTGTACGATACTTTAAAAACATATAAAGAAATTAAGGAGCCTGAGCTTCCAGAATCTGAAAAAGCTAATATCGGATTGTATAAACAAGAATTAGAAAATGAATAGAACTCTAAAACTCTCGTTAAGGATTATTGCATTGGGTCTAATGCTAAGTTCGTTTTGTGTTACTGCACAATCTGATGAAGCAACATTAAAAACCATTTACAAAACCTCATTAACCAATGGTATGAGTTACCAATGGTTAGACTATTTATCCAATACCATTGGAGGTCGCTTATCTGGTTCTACCAATGCAGAACTTGCTGTGCAATACACCAAAAAAGAATTAGAAAAACTTGGTTTGGATAAAGTGTGGCTACAACCGGTAATGGTGCCCAAATGGGTAAGAGGGGAAAAAGAGATGGCCTATTTTGTGAGTAATGAAGAGTTCAATAGAGTCAATATTTGTGCATTGGGTGGTTCTATCGCAACACCAGAAAATGGTTTAAAAGCAAAGGTTATAGAAGTAGGTAGCTATGAGGATTTAGAAAGTTTGGGTGAAGCCAAGATTAAAGGTAAAATTGTATTTATCAATAGAGCACTTCAACCAGATTTAATAAACACCTTTGAAGCTTACGGAGGCTGTTCTGTAGAACGTTATAGAGGTGCGGCTGAAGCCTCAAAGTATGGTGCTGTTGGTACTATAGTACGTTCGTTGAGTTCTCGACAAGACGATTATCCACATACAGGTAGTATGAGTTATGGTGATTTGCCTGCAGAACAGCGTATTCCATCAGCAGCAATTAGCACCAACGATGCCGTAAAATTGAGTGAAGCTTTAAAAAACGATAAAGACTTGGAGTTCTTCTTCGAGATGAGTTGCCAACAGTTTGATGATGTAGAATCTTATAATGTTATTGGAGAAATAACAGGAAGGGAATTTCCTAACGAGTACATTGTTGTTGGCGGTCATTTAGACTCTTGGGACTTAGGTGATGGAGCACACGATGATGGTGCAGGTGTAGTACAATCCATGGATGTATTGCGATTGTTAAAAGAAAGTGGTATTAAGCCAAAGCGTAGCATTAGAGTTGTGCTTTTTATGAATGAAGAAAATGGATTGCGAGGAGGACGTAAGTATGCTGAAGCTGCAAAAGCTAAAGGAGAAAAGCATGTCTTTGCCTTAGAAAGTGATGCAGGTGGCTTTACGCCAAGAGGCTTTAGCTTTGATGGTAACGATTTAATGCTTCAGAAAATTGATGCTTGGCGACCTCTATTTAAACCGTATTTAATCCATTATTTTGAAAAGGGCTACAGTGGAGCAGACATTAGTCCATTAAAGAATGATGGTATTTTGTTAGCTGGTTTACGACCAGACTCTCAGCGTTATTTCGATCACCATCATGCAGCAAATGATACCTTTGAGCACGTCAATAAACGCGAACTAGAATTAGGTGCCGCAACTATGACAGCATTAGTGTATTTGGTAGATAAATACGGAGTAGAGACTACTTTAGAAATTAATGAAATAAAGGACTAAAAAATCCTCCCTTAATTTTTAAGGGAGAATCATAAAATTAAAAATAAACATTTTCAACTTTTACATAGCAATTTCAAGTTGATTTCTTAATATATCCTCAAAGGTTTCTCGTTGTCGTATGAGTTGAGGTTTGCCTTTATATATTAAAACTTCAGATGGTCTATAGCGCGAGTTATAGTTGCTAGCCATGGTAAAACAATAGGCACCAGCATTTTTAAAACACAAAATATCTCCTTCGTTTATTTCTGAAATTCTTCTGTTATTGGCAAATGTGTCGGTTTCGCAGATGTAGCCAACCACAGAGTAGAAGCGTTCACGACCTTTTGGGTTAGAAATATTTTCAATTTCATGTTGCGATCCATAAAGCATTGGTCTTATCAAATGATTAAAACCAGAATCTATCTGAGCAAAAACAGTAGAGGTTGTTTGTTTCACAACATTAACTTTTGCTAAAAACACACCAGCTTCACTCACTAAAAATTTACCAGGTTCAAATGCGAGAGTTAGATCCTTTCCGTATTCTTTACAAAAACTATTAAATCGTTTTGATAATTTTTTGCCAAGTTCTTCAATATTGGTTTCTATATCTCCTTTTTTGTAAGGCACTTTAAAACCAGAACCGAAATCTATAAACTCTAAGTTTTTAAAATTCTTGGCAGTTTCAAACAAAATTTCACTGGCATACAAAAACACATCAATGTCTAAAATATCACTTCCAGTATGCATATGTATACCGTTTATGGTCATGTTTGTATTTTCAACAATACGAAGCAATAAAGGAATCTGGTGAATTGAAATGCCAAATTTACTATCTATATGGCCAACAGAAATGTTGGTATTACCACCAGCCATAACATGTGGATTAATTCTTATACAAACAGGGATTTTTGGGTGTTTAGAGCCAAATTGTTCTAAAATTGAAAGATTATCTATATTAATTTGAACACCTAATTCAGCAACATTTTCAATCTCTTCTAGCGAAACTCCGTTAGGAGTATAAATTATATCTTCTGGTTTAAATCCTGCTTTTAGGCCAAGTTGTACTTCTTGAATAGAAACTGTATCCAAACCAGAACCTATACTATTAAAAAGTTTTAGCACAGATATGTTTGATAATGCTTTAACGGCATAATTAATTCTTAGCTGCTTCACATTATTAAAAGCCTTGGTAAGCCGCTTGTATTGTAATACAATTTTCTCTGCATCATAGACATAAGTCGGGCTTCCGTATTCTTTAACAATTTGTAATAAAGTATTGTAATCCATTAATTTCTATAAATTGAAGAGACAAACATAGGCTCAGATACGTTATGTTGAAATTTATTATCAATTATTTACTAATTTTGCACATTAAGTTAAATAATTAACAAAATGAAAACAATTGCGTCTTGTGTAGAAAGTATAGTTCTAGAACAACCTTTTTTGGAAGAAGGTCTAGCAAAAGAAATCATAAATTACTCGGCATTGGCAGAAGTGCTTCAAGATGATGTATCTAAGCAATTAGGAAAACCAGTAAAATCTGGTGCAATAATGATGGCTTTGAGACGCTTTAAAGATCGTTTACAGGTCAGTAAGCCATACTATAAGTTAGATGCTTTGCTAGGGCAGTTAGGAGATATTACCTTGCGTTCTAATTTAAGTGATTTTACCTATAAAAATTCTAATACCTTAATTCACAGTCAGGCATCAATACTAACTAAAATCAAAGATAAGCGTAACATTTTCTACACATTTACCAGAGGTATTCTAGAGAGTAATATTATCATTTCAAGTTCAGAAAGTGAATCTGTACTAGAGAGTTTTAAAGATGAAGAATGTATTGCGGTAAAAGAGAACTTATCAGCTATAAGTTTAACCTTGCCGAAGAGCAACACTGCCGTTGCAGGCTTATATTATCAAATTTTAAAGCGTTTGGCTTGGCAAAATGTGGCACTGTATGAAGTTATTTCTACAACTAACGAATTTACAATAGTGGTTGAAGACGCCTATGTAGATAGTGCATTCTCAATCATAAAAAACCTTAACAAATCATAGTGAAATCCCTCAAAACAAGGGATTAAAAATTCAATCCAAAAATTATTGGTTTAAACTAAGCGTATATGTATTTTTGCGTAACGAATTAATTTCAGATCACACATGAATTTACACGAATATCAAGGAAAAGAATTACTAAACAGTTTTGGAGTACGCATTCAACGTGGAATTGTGGCTCAAAGTGCTGACGAGGCTGTAGAAGCAGCTAAGAAGTTAACTGAAGAAACAGGCACGGGTTGGCATGTTATAAAAGCTCAGGTTCATGCTGGTGGACGTGGAAAAGGTGGAGGTGTTAAGCTTGCCAAAAACTTAGACGAGGTTAAAGATCTTGCAGGTCAAATCATCGGAATGAATTTGGTAACACCACAAACTTCTGCTGAGGGTAAAAAAGTACACCAGGTTTTAGTTGCTGAGGATGTATACTATCCAGGCGATAACGAACCAGAAGAATACTACATGTCTGTTCTTTTAAACAGAGGTACTGGTAAAAATATGATTATGTATTCTACTGAAGGAGGTATGGATATCGAGGAAGTTGCTGAGAAAACACCTCACTTAATCTTCACGGAAGAAATAGATCCTGCTTTAGGTCTTTTACCATTTCAGGCACGTCGTGTAGCTTTTAATTTAGGATTATCAGGTACAGCATTTAAAGAAATGACAAAGTTTGTGTCTTCACTTTACACTGCATATGTAAAATCTGATGCCTCTTTATTTGAAATCAATCCTGTTTTAAAAACAAGTGATGATAAAATTATGGCAGTAGACTCTAAAGTAACTTTAGATGCTAATGCATTATACAGACATAAAGATTTAGCTGAATTACGCGATAAGCGTGAGGAAAACCCAATTGAGGTTGAAGCAGGTGAATTAGGCCTTAACTATGTAGACCTAGACGGTAACGTTGGTTGTATGGTAAATGGTGCTGGTTTAGCAATGGCTACAATGGATTTAATTAAGCAAGCAGGTGGTGAGCCAGCTAACTTCTTAGATGTTGGTGGTACTGCAGATGCTGCTAGAGTAGAAGCTGCTTTTAAAATCATTTTAAAAGATCCTAACGTAAAAGCGATCTTAATCAACATCTTTGGTGGTATTGTTCGTTGCGACCGTGTTGCACAAGGTGTAATTGATGCTTATAAAAACATG
>JASBSA010000062.1 GCA_030149175.1 Winogradskyella sp.
TGTAAATGTTCTGTTAGTTGCCATGTGTAATTTTTTAATTGGGTGCAAAAGTAATGCATTTCTTTAATTTATCAAGCCATGCCATAATTAAAGGTTAATGTTTAATGATAAATTAACAAAGTCTTTCGTCAGTTCGAGTGATTTGTGAGTGTGCGAGCAAATAGTATCGAGAACCAATTAACCATAAAATCACTCGAAGTGACGAGACCTATCATTCTTAAGCAGGCAGGAATAAGAACGATTCTTAATTTCATATTAAAAACGTTTTCAAAAACACTAAAAATTGTAAATTCGCTCCCTATGATTAAAACACAAATTCCAGAATTAAAAACACTACTCAGCACACCACAATACATTGTGATTGTGCCACATAAAAACCCTGATGGTGATGCCATAGGTTCTACTTTAGCATTGTACCACTATTTAAAAACTTACAATCACCAAGTAACCGTTATTGCACCAAACGATTACCCAGATTTTTTAAAGTGGTTACCTGGAAATGACAGTGTTTTAATCTTTGAGTCCAATCAAGATCAAAGCGAAGCGTTAATCAACAAAGCGCAGCTTATTTTTACCCTAGACTTTAATGCTTTTCATCGTGCTGGTGATATGGAAGTACCTCTAGAAGAATCGTCTGCAACCAAAATAATGATAGATCATCATCAGCAACCCGATGATTATGCTAAGTTTACTTACTCTGATGTGAGTATGTCTTCCACCTGCGAAATGGTTTATAATTTCATTGAAATGCTAGATGACTTGGACAAAATAGATAGCACTATTGCAACCTGTTTGTACACAGGTATTATGACAGATACTGGCTCGTTTCGTTTTCCATCTACCACTAGCAGAACACATCAAGTGGTAGGAGACTTAATGAAGCGTGGTGCTAAGAATTCAGACATTCATAATAACATCTACGATACCAATAGCTATAGTCGTTTGCAGCTTTTAGGTAGAGCGCTTCAAAACTTAAAGATTATACCAGAGTTACGTACAGCTTATATTACCTTGTCGCAAGCTGAGTTGGATGAATTCAATTTTAAAAAAGGAGACACCGAAGGTTTTGTTAATTACGGCTTATCGTTAAAGGATATCATCTTTGCTGCTATTTTTATAGAAAATCAGCAAGAAGGTATCGTAAAAATATCCTTACGCAGTAAAGGAACATTTTCTGTAAATGAATTTTCGAGAGCGCATTTTAATGGTGGTGGCCACACCAATGCTGCTGGTGGGCGTAGCGAAGATAGCTTAGAAGCTACAATTGAGAAATTTATTAGTATATTACCACAATATAAAAATGAATTGTCCCAGTAATGAAACACCTACTCTACATACTAATTGCGGCTTTTCTTTTGATGGGATGTAAATCTCCAGAAGCCAGAATGCCAGAAACGGTACAGTCTGGTTCATTCCTTAAAGAATCAGCAGAGCGCAACAAAAAGCTAAACGAAAAAGAGCAAGAGATTATTCAGGATATCATAAAGAATAATCCAGATAAAGACTATATCGCCTCAGAGAGCGGTTTTTGGTACTACTACAACACCAAAGCCGAAAAAGACACCATTCAACCCGATTTTGGTGACATCATAAATTTTGAATACAACGTTTCTGACCTCAGCGGAAATGAGATCTACTCCACCGCAGAACGAACTTATGTAATGGATAAGCAAGAGTTATTCACCGGTCTACGCGAAGGTTTAAAACTTATGACTACTGGTGATGAAATTACATTTATATTCCCATCACAAAAAGCTTATGGCTACTATGGTGATGAAAACAGAATAGGAACCAATGTTCCTTTAATTTGCGAAGTAACTTTAAACACTATAACCCAAGAAAATGATTAAAAAAGCATTTACAACATTAATTGTATTAGTTGTATTGGCAAATATCTCTTGCCAAGAGAAATATCCTGATTTAGAAGATGGACTTTATGCTGAGTTTGTAACCAACAAGGGCACAATGCTAGCAGAACTTTATTATGATAAAGTACCTGTAACTGTAGCAAATTTTGTGGCTTTGGCAGAAGGTAACCACCCAATGGTAAAGGATGAATATAAAGGAAAACGCTACTATGATGGTATTACATTTCACCGTGTGGTGAACAACTTTATGATACAAGGTGGTGATCCTACAGCATCAGGAACGGGAGATCCTGGTTATAAATTTCCAGATGAGTTCCATCCAGATTTAAAGCATGATAAGCCTGGTGTTTTATCTATGGCAAATCCTGGTAGAGATGCAAATGGAAGTCAGTTCTTTATCATGGAAAAAGAATGGCCAAGTTTAGATAATAGACATGCAGTTTTCGGACAAGTTATTGAAGGTATGGATGTGCATGATTCTATTTCTAATGTCAAGGTCATAGATCCTGCGAGAAGAAACCATAAGCCTATTGAAGATGTTGTGATTACACAACTTAATATTATTAGAAAAGGTAAAGACGCAAAATTCTTTGATGCGCCAAAAGTATTTGAAGAAGAGATGCCTAAGATTATAGAGAAAAGAGAACAACAAGAAGCTGAGGCCAAGAAAAAAGCTGCAGAATTAGCGAAGAAAGCAAAAGAAGAATGGCTTAAGAAAAATGAATCTTTAGACGGTCGTCGTATTGACTCGCCTACAGGAATGGCAATGATTTTTACCCACGAGAGTGATGGTGTACAGCCAAAATCAACCGATCGTGTAAAGATAGACTGTGCAGGGTATTTTGAAAATGGAGAGTTATTCTGGACTACATGGGAAGAGGTTGCCAAGCAAAATGGCAAGTTAGACGAAAGACAAGCAAAAGCAGGACAATATGTGCCATTTACAATGCCTTATAATGAAACTGCTAGTTTAGTTGCAGGTTTTAGAGAAGCGATGCTAAATATGAAAGTTGGTGACAAAGCCAGAGTGTTTATACCTTATTATTTAGGTTATGGAGATGCTGGTAGAGCACCTTTAATCCCACCAAAAACAAACTTAGTTTTTGATATAGAAATTGCAGGTATTGCTGAGTAAGCAATCAACCCTATAAAATAAAAAAGGCAGCTGCACTTCGACTACGCTCAGTGACCAGCTGCCTTTTTGTTTTTTATAAACTTTGTTGAGATGCTGAAACAACACTTCGACAAGCTCAGCGTGGCAGTTCAGCATGACAAATACAATTAAGCTTTCTTCGGGATGTTTTTCAAAATCTCTAAAACAAAGTTCCAATACTTCTGGGCTGAAGAAATCTGAGCACGCTCATCTGGCGAATGAGCACCTTTAATATTTGGCCCAAAACTAATCATATCCATTTCTGGATAATTCTGTCCTAGGATACCACATTCCAACCCTGCATGGCAAGCCGCTACATGTGGTTTTTCACCATTATTAAGCTGTTCATAAATAGGTACCATAACTTTTAAAATGGCAGAATCCATATTTGGTGTCCAACCAGGATAACTTCCTGAAAATTCAACCTCACAACCAGCAAGTTCAAACGTAGACTTTAAAGCATTAGCTAAATCCATTTTAGAAGACTCTACAGAACTACGTGTTAAGCATCCAACTTTAATATTTCCGTCCTTTACAATCACTCTGGCTATATTGTTTGAAGTTTCTACCAAGTCCTTGATATCTGCACTCATCCTATACACACCGTTATGTGCTGCATATAATGCTTTTACTAATTGAACTTGAGCTTCAAATGGCATTACATTCTTTGGTGAATCAGTTTCTGTGAAGACCATTTTTAAATCTGGCTCCATAGTTTTGTATTCCTTCTTAATCGTTTCAGACAAGGCTTTTAAGACATTTAATAATACCTCTTCTTTATCTGACTTTAAAACTACAACAGCCACACTCTCTCTTGGAATAGCATTTCGTAAACTTCCACCATCAATTTCTGCAATTTTAATATCCTCAATAACAGCATAAAGTAAGCGATTCATAATTTTATTGGCATTTCCCAAACCTTCATGAATCTGCATACCAGAATGGCCACCTTGCAAGCCTTTTACTTCAATTTTATAAGCTTTGTAACCGTCTTTAGAAACTGGTTGTTCATTGTACGACCCTGTTGCCGTGACATCAATTCCACCAGCACAACCAACTCCAATTTCGTCATCTTCTTCAGTATCTAAATTCAGAAGAATTTCACCTTTTAGTAAGCCTCCTTTTAAACCTTGAGCACCAGTCATCCCAGTTTCTTCATCAATGGTAAATAAAGCCTCCAAATTTGGATGCGCAATAGAATCACTTTCTAAAATAGCCATGATTGTAGCTACACCAAGACCATTATCAGCACCAAGTGTTGTGCCTTTTGCCTTAACCCAATCTCCATCTACATACATATCTATCCCTTGAGTATCAAAGTCGAAAACCGTATCATTATTTTTTTGATGTACCATATCTAAATGCGATTGCATTACAATAGGTTTTCTGTCTTCCATTCCTGCAGTTGCTGGTTTTCTGATGATGACATTACCTACTTCGTCCTCTATGGTTTCTAAACCTAAACTTTCACCAAAATCTTTCATGAATTTTATAACACGTTCTTCCTTTTTTGAAGGACGTGGCACAGCATTTAAATCCGCAAATTTGTTCCATAGTGCCTTTGGCTCAAGGCTTCTTATTTCTTGACTCATATTCATTATTTTTACTGTTTACAAAAGTAACCAAACTAAAACTATTTCCTATTTTTGATTCATGCTGAAAAACAAAAAACTCATCATAGTACTCTTCTTGATTGTTCAGATTGTTGCTATTCAAATCCTAAAGCAATTCCCTGAGTTTGTTGAGCAATTTTACAGTAATGGTATTTATGTTTTTATATCTAAATTAATGCGTTATGCCTTTGGCTGGGTACCATTTTCAGTAGGTGATGTGCTTTATACTTTGGCAAGTATTTATGTAATCCGTTGGGTAATTCTTAATCGGAAACGCATATATAAGGATACCGTAAAATGGTTGTTGGACATTTTAGCAACATTATCCTTGGCTTATTTTGCGTTTCATATATTGTGGGCTTTTAACTACTATAGAGTTCCACTTTACAAATCATTAAACCTAGAAGCAGAATACACCACAGAACAATTAGTCAGTTTTACAAAACGATTGATTGAAAAATCTAATTCAATTCACAATCAATTAGCCCTAAATGATTCTACAAAAGTAGATATGCCATTTACTAAATCTGAAGTTTTTGATATGGTAAAAGACAGCTACAAAACATTGTCTCAAACCTATCCGCATTTGGAATATAACCCTGTAAGTATCAAAAAGTCTATTTACAGCCTTCCTTTAACGTATATGGGATTTTCAGGATACTTGAATCCTTTTACTAATGAAGGGCAAGTTGATGGCTTAATTCCCACCTATAAATTTCCAACAACATCATGCCACGAGGTTGCGCATCAATTAGGTTATGCAGCTGAAAACGAAGCTAATTTTATTGGCTGCTTAGCCGCTATTCACAACAAGGATTTACATTTTAAATACTCAGGTTACACCTTTGGATTACGCTATTGTTTGGTAGAAATCTTTAAACGCGATAAAAAGTTGTATTACGAGATTCTTGCGACAGTTAACAAAGGTATTTTAATGAATTACCAAGAAGTTCAGGACTTCTGGAAATCTTACGAAAACCCAATTGAACCTGTTTTTGAAAAAACCTTTGACAATTTCCTTAAAGCCAATAACCAATCTGACGGTATGAAAAGCTACAGCTACGTGGTGGCACTTTTAGTCAACTATTTCGAAAATCAGTCTCTGTAAACGTTAAAAAATCTTAATTAAATTTTAGAGATACCTTAAATTCCTATCTTTAGAACTCTTAATTAACTAACCATTTTATGACAAAAGTATTTTTACGACTGCTCATGCTTATGTGCAGTTTTTCGCTGTTTGCGCAAGATTACTTTCCAAGTAATACTGGTGTGAAATCCAAAAACACTAATTACACTGCGCTGACCAATGCTACGATTTACGTCTCACCTACTGAGGTTTTAGACAACGCTACTTTGCTAATTAAAGACGGTAAAGTTGTAAACGTGGGCAATTCGGTAAACATTCCTAAAAACACCACAACCATTGATGTTTCAGGGAAAACGATTTACCCTTCCTTTATAGACATCTACACTTCTTTTGGTGTAAAAAAACCCGAACGTGGTGGTGATGGTCCAAGATACGGAGCCAGCAGAAGCGGTTTTTACTGGAACGACCATGTGATGCCAGAGCAAGATGTAATGGCAAGTTTTAAGTACGATGCAAAATCTGCATCCGAAATGCACCAGCTTGGTTTTGGTGTGGTGAATACACACATCCCAGATGGTATCGTTAGAGGAACTGGTGCGCTTATCGCACTAAACAATGATGCTGATAATGCCTTACGTGTTGTTGATGGGGAAACTACACAACATTTTTCATTTAGCAAAAGTGTAAAATCTCGTCAATCCTATCCTTCTTCAATAATGGGAAGTATGGCACTATTAAGACAAATGTATAATGATGCCAAATGGTATGCAGGTGGAAACATAGAAACTAAAGATTTGTCTTTAGAAGCTTTGAACAACAATACATCACTTTTACAGATTTTTGAAGCTGGCAGTAGAGCTAACTTGCTTCGTGCTGATAAAGTTGGTGATGAATTTAATGTACAATACACTATTGTCGGTGGTGGCGATGAATATGAGCGTATCGATGAAGTCAAAGTCAGCAAGGCAACAATCATTCTTCCTATCGATTTTAGGTTAGCCTATGATGTAGAAAATGCGCATTTAGCATCTACCCTTTCTCTCGCTGATATGCGAGCTTGGAACCAAGAACCTCATAATCCTAGATTATTAGCAGAAAACGGCATTCGATTCGCATTAACAACGCATGGTTTAAAATCGAAAAAGTCGTTTAAATCTAACTTAATGAAAGCCATTGAAAGCGGACTTTCTAAAGAAAAAGCTTTAGAGGCGTTAACCACAGTTCCTGCTGAATTGTTAGGGAAATCTGATGTTTTAGGAACTTTGAAAGCTGGTAGCTATGCCAACTTTCTAATTACATCTGGTGATATTTTTGATGAAAAAACAACACTTTATGAAAATTGGGTACAAGGAAATGCTCATGTCATAGAAGACATGAATACCAAGGATATTGATGGTGAATACAGCTTTAAATTAGCAGGCGATGATTACAAACTAACCATTTCAAAAAGCACAAGTAAACCTAATGCTAAATTAGAAAGTAATGATAAGAATTTAGGGTCTAAACTAAGCTATACCAACGATTGGATAAACCTCACCTTTAAAACAGCCGACAGTACTAAGAAAGAATTCGTTAGAATTGTTGCCAATACTGCTAACGATAATAGTTTGAATGGTAAAGCCATTATGCCAAATGGTAATGAACTTTCATTTTACGCTAGCAAAAGCAAAGCAAATGAAGAAGAAAGCACAAAGGAAAAGGATAAGAATGATTCCAAGTCAGAGGAGGCTAAAATGAGCCCTATAACCTATCCTAACATGGCTTTCGGTTTCACAGAAAAACCAAAATCCGAAACGCTATTATTCAAGAACGCTACGATTTGGACGAACGAAAATGATGGCATTTTAGAAAATACGGACCTTCTTATTAAAAACGGTAAAATTTCAAAAATCGGTAAAAATCTTTCAGATAAAAATGCTAAAATTATTGATGCCACCGGAAAACATATTACCGCTGGTATTATAGACGAACATTCCCATATTGCTGCAGCATCGATTAACGAAGGTGGACAGAATTCCTCAGCAGAGGTCACTATTGAAGATGTTATAGATGATGAGGACATTAATATCTACCGTAATCTTGCTGGTGGAGTCACATCCATTCAAATTTTACATGGTTCGGCAAACCCAATTGGTGGTCGTTCCGCAATCATAAAATTAAAATGGGGTGAAGCTGCTGAAGATCTTATCTATGACAATTCTCCTAAGTTTATAAAGTTTGCATTGGGAGAAAATGTAAAACAAACACGAGTCAGCAGAAATGAACGTTTCCCTCAATCGCGTATGGGAGTAGAGCAAGTTTTTATAGACTACTTTACCAGAGCAAAAGCTTACGACGACACTAAGAAAAGCGGAAAACCATACAGAAAAGATGCTGAAATGGAGGTACTGGCAGAAATTCTGAATAAAGAACGCTTTATATCGTGTCACTCGTACGTACAAAGCGAAATCAACATGTTGATGAAGGTTGCAGAACAATTCAACTTTAATATCAACACCTTCACCCATATTCTTGAAGGCTATAAAGTAGCCGACAAAATGAAAGACCATGGTGTTGGCGGTTCTACCTTTAGTGATTGGTGGGCTTATAAATATGAAGTTAATGATGCCATTCCGTACAACGCAGCCATCATGCACAATGTTGGTGTAGTTACTGCTATAAATAGTGATGACGCCGAAATGTCTCGTCGTTTAAATCAAGAAGCTGCAAAATCTGTAAAATATGGTGGAGTTAGTGAAGAAGAAGCCTTAAAATTTGTAACCTTAAATCCTGCCAAACTATTGCATTTAGATGATAGAGTTGGTAGCCTTAAAGAAGGTAAAGATGCCGACGTGGTGCTATGGTCAGATCATCCACTTTCGGTTTATGCAAAAGCAGAAAAAACAATTATAGAAGGGGTGACTTATTTTGATATTGAAAGCGATCAGCAAATGCGTGAAGCCATTAAAAAGGAAAAAAGCGAACTCATAAACATGATGCTTCAAGAAAAGAATAAAGGCTTAAAAACCCAGCCTATTAAGAAAAAAGAAAAAGAATTATTGCATTGCGACTCTATGGATTCAGGACATTTAGCTCACCAACACGATTAAAACCATTCGAAATGAAAATATTAAATAAAATAAATAGCATTCTATTTCTGTTGTGTGCAACTTTGAGTTTTGCACAGCAAACACCAGCACCTGAGCAAACCAAGGATTTTGCAATTGTTGGTGCTACAGCACATATTGGTAATGGCGAAGTGATTGAAAATAGTATCATTGTAGTAAGCAATGGGAAAATCACAACCATTGGTCCAGAAGCTACTACTCCACTCACCAGACAAGCCATGGACATTATTGAAGCAAGAGGCAAACACGTTTATCCTGGTTTTATAGTATCTAACGGAACATTAGGATTAGTTGAAGTTGATGCCGTAAAAGCATCTAATGACCTTTCGGAAATGGGAACATTTAACCCTCATGTCCGCAGTATTATTGCTTACAATGCTGAGTCTAAAGTGGTTGAATCGATGCGCCCAAATGGTGTACTACTTGGTCAGGTTGTCCCTCGTGGAGGACGTATTACTGGAACCTCTTCTATTGTACAATACGACGCTTGGAATTGGGAAGATGCATCAATTAAAACTGATGATGGCATTCATATTAACTGGCCAAATAGTTTTAGTAGAGGTCGTTGGTGGTTGGGCGAAGATCCTAGTCTAAAACCAAATAAAGACTATGGAAAACAAGTTAAAGAGCTCTCAGATTACTTTGAAGAGGCTAAGGCTTACAATAATGGAAACAAAACAAAAAAGCACCTCCCTTATGAGGCTATGGCTGGTTTATTTGACAACTCTAAACACTTATACATTAATGCTGATGATGCTAAAGGTATAACTGATGCCGTAAACTTTGCAAAAAACCAAGGTATAACTAAAATGACCATTGTTGGTGGCTATCAAGCTAGTGAAGTTTCTGATGTATTAAAACAAAATAACGTTTCGGTAATGCTTAAACGTGTACACTCCTTACCCGAATTAGAAGATGATGATTACGACTACACCTTCAAGCAAGCAAAACAATTAGCTGATGCTGGTGTTTTGGTGTCTTTAGAAACTAGCGGACAAATGGAACGTATGAACTCCCGTAACTTACCATTCTATGCTGGTACAACAGTAGCTCATGGATTAACGAAAGAGCAAGCCTTGCAGTTAATAACCTTAAATCCTGCTAAAATCATGGGAATTGACGATAGCTATGGTAGCTTGGAAGTTGGTAAAAGTGCCACATTATTTATTAGCGAAGGGGATGCTTTAGATATGCGAACCAACCAATTGACCCATGCTTTTATTGATGGTAGACATATCAGTCTAGAAACGCACCAAACCGAACTTTGGAAGCGGTATTCTGAAAAATATAAGAATTAAGAAAATTAGAAATAGAAAAGCTAGCGATTCAGCTCGCTTTTCTATTTATTGTCATTTTACAATAGTGGCACCTTCTGGCAGTTCAAAAATTGAGGCATCAGGAGCTTTTTCAGATAAAACAACATCAATAAACTCAACTGTATTTCGCTTTTCTGTTGGTAAGTTGTTTTCATACTTATACCAATCTACAGATTTAGGCAACTTTAAGCCATTAATGGTTTGCCAATTGTTATATCTTATAAAGTGAAAGTCTTTACTTTTTTCATCTTTTCCAAAAGTTACTGTATAGCCCAACCAAGCCATTTCGCCAGTTGTTTCATCGTAGTAAATTTTATATTGGTCATCTGGTGACACACCTATTCCAGATTCATAAGAAATTAAAATTCCTGGATACGATTTTCCTTCAAAAGTTAATGGCTCAATTTCTTCATACATAATTCCGTCATCTCCCAAAACAAAAGGCATGGCGTAGAAATAAAACATCAAACCTTTGTAAAATTTAGCGTTACCTTCGAAAGGCGTATTGTCTTTTTCTAAAACCCATTGTGTAGATCCATCATAACCCATTACATAATCTGGTGTTTCAATAACTTCGGCTCTGGTTTTTAAATTTAAAGTAGTTACTTCTCTTCCGTTTGGTTTTTCCATGGTGAAGGAAAGCATTTGCATTGCATTCCAAGTATCTATTCCACCATGTGCATTAAACACTTTGGTAATTGATACTGGATATATACTTGTTGTAATATCTTCTTTTGTGACCTGATCTATAATTGTAGATTCCGTTTTCTTTTCGTTTTTACAAGCCGATATCAAAATGATTAAAAGAAGACTATAAATTATTTTTTTCATGGTTTGTTTATTAGTTGATGTGTTGGACGTAGCTTAAAACTATACATTACAAAAAAGCCTCAGAATATTTCTGAGGCCTTATAAAATATGAGAGAACATTTAATTAACTACTAGTTTCTCAATAATTAAGTTATTTCCACTACTAAGTTGAATAAAATATAAGCCTGCATTTAAGGAAGACACATCAATTTCAACAGTGTTGCTAAATGTCTTTTTAGACACATCTATGGTCTTACCATGAATATCAACTAATGATACTTTAAGTGTATTCAATATATTTCGACTTAACGTTACCGTAACTTTATCTTTTGCTGGATTTGGAAAAAGACTTACCTCTACACCATCAAAATCATTGATAGAAAGCGGCTCAACAAAAGTAGTATTGAACGTATTGGTAATAACAGGTGCATTAAAATCGAAATAAATGGCTGCGGTATTTGGTATAATATCGCCAAGTGCATAACCAGGCATTGGTTTTATTCTAAAGTAAACAAAACCGATACTCCCTGCTGCATCATCTTGCTCTGCTGGTAGATTAATATTTTCAAAATACCATTCTAAATCTTTACCTGTTCTCGTTACCACATAATCGTGACTGGAACGCAACATCTGAAACGTTGATTCGTCTAGTTGAGCATTTAATTCATCTTCTATTCTTACAAAAACGGCTTCGGCTGTACCTAAATTCTGAAAACGAATGGTATAGTATAACCACTGATCACTAGTTACAAATTCATCATATACAATCTCTGGTCCGTGAGCTTCCATTTTATCATTAGGATCGTAAGAACCAACCACTACTTCGGTTAAAGTTGACGTATTATTATTTGCAACCGTATCGTTAGTATCTGTTATGTAAGAAGCAGAATTAGTAACGATTTCGTCTAAAGCTACAGTTACAGGTGTCTGTAAAGTTATCTCTATTGTTTCACTAGAACCAGCTGTAAAATCTACAAAGTCTAACATAAAGCCAGTAGCCGTTGTTGTGATGGACATATTAGGATTACTTAGCGAAGTCGAATTAATTTCCAAGTTTTCATCTAATGTAAATTCAATTGAGCCATTGGCAATGTCTCCGCCAAGTAGATTCTCAATAATCAACAGATTGGTATGTTCAAAACCTGGACGTGGTGGTGCAAAAGGGTTGACTAAATACACGGCTAAGTCTTCGCAAGTTAGATTGTCTACTACAGGAAAATCTACATTAGCAACTTCACCAAATAAAACTCCAACATCCTGAAAGTTTGATACACTTTGCGTATAACAACTTGCAGAATCGTCGTTTACTAAAAATGAGATATCATAAGTATCACTCTCTTCTGTACTGACTATAGTAAAACTTCCGGTTGATGTATTAACCACATTTACAATACCATCATTATTTTTTTCGTAGGTAAAAGATCCATTTGTAAAACCTGTTTCGTCATTATCAATTGTGCCATTATTGTTAAAGTCATTAAAAGCTTCAACACTAATTAGTCCAATATTACCTAAATCAAAACTATCGCCTTCTAAAAAAATTGCGGTATCCCAAATGCTATCACCTTCATCTGCTATAACTAGCTTTATTTCGTACTCTGTGTTTGGCGTAACTGTTGCTGATGCTGTTAAAACAGCTGTTCTACCATTGTAATTAGTATCTCCTATATTATAGCCTTCAAAATACTCTGTATTGCTCGCACAATTTTGAGCATTATTAACATTAGTTACATTTACTGGTGTTCCATCAGGCAACACAGCTAAATTTGTATATTCTGTAGTACCTACCTCTCTCAATAAGAAAGCAAAACTATCTGAGAAACTACATTCAGAATTTCCATCGTACTCTTCTGAAGCTAATAAATACCTAAAACTAATCTGGTCTCCTGTTGGGATAAAATTGAATTTAATAAAGGCTGCATCATTAGTATTGGTAATATTGAGGGCATTCTCTAAATCTACATCACCAGATTGGCTAATATTATTAGTCACTAAACTGGTATTGGAAACATTACCTCCTTCATAGGCAACTCCTGTTGTTAGTACAATACCCTCTTCAAATGGAAAGTTTTGAGCCCCTCCTCTATTGAAATAACCGTAGTTTTTTGTCTCTAGATCTGTAGGGTTACCATTTACTTGAGAAGAAAAAATGTTTACAGAAGCATCCTCTGATGTAAAAACGTTAAAGATTAGTTCTTCTAATGACAAATAAGATTCAGGATCATTAGAATTATTGATAGATACTATATTGTCCAGTATCTCAACCGGAATTATTATACTTTCCTCACACCCTAGAGGGTTGTTGTCTTGTACGGTTAGCATAACATCATATGTACCAGGATCTGTAAATGTATGCAACGTACTTTCTCCTGTAGCTGTATTTCCATCTCCAAAATCCCAATTAAAGACAGCACCTGTTCCGTTATCTGAAAACGTCGCACTAGCGTTAAAAGTAACTTCTTCAATATTTGAAGCTATTATAACACCGCTTTCATTGGCTTCGGGAACAGTACTATCAATTGAAGGAGTAATACCTTGGCAAGATTGAAAACAATTAACATCAGCAACCCAACCAATTGTATTTGCTGTTGCGTTTGAAACAAAGGTTAAGGTTAAACAACCGCTAGCATTAGTTTCAGAAGCTATTATTTCGCCTATAGAAACTGCGCCAGAAAAAACACCTATTAAATCGGCACTGGTAGTATCGCCATCATATATTGATAAGAAATCTAAATTTAATTGAGTTACAAAGGATGAGAAATTCAATCCAACTATATCACCATCAACTTCTGGGCAAAATGTAATGGTGTAATTTTCATTGTTAGAGTAATTTTCATCTAAACCACCAGAATCTGTAAAAACACCATCACAAGCACTAAAAGTGCCATTTTGCATTGTTATAATTTCCTCTGTATTACAGTTTGTATCTACAACTAAATCTAATTCAACAACAGTACTACAAAAGGTAATACTGCTTTCTACTCTAACTGACAACGTTTGTAAGCTTTGTATTATATTACTATATAAACTACTGGTGACTATAGCATTTACATCGTTATATGCATCAGCTAAAGTTTCATAATAAGTTACTGTTAAGGTAGAATCCCCTCCAGTAATCTCATCATCTTTTGACGCTAAATCAAACACTCCGAAACCGTCATTGTCTGGATCACAATAATATAATGGGGTTGGTTGTATAGCAATAGGAGTTGGATTCACAATTAAATCAAAAGACGTGGTGTCATAATTTCCTGTTGAACCTTCTACCCTAGCGAATATGGTTTGTGGGTTAGATGTATTAGTATATAATGACGGAATAGCATTTACTCCACCTTCGGCATCAACTAAAGTTTCATGATAGGTTAATATAAGATCTGCTTGACTTCCAAGAATTTCTGCTTCTAAAATTGTTAAGTTAAATTGCTCAAACCCATCACTGTCAGTATCGCAAAGACTTAAATCTGAAGGTTGATTGGCAATTTGAGAAAATGAGTTTAATAAAAAGAAACAAAAAGAAAATGTAAGTAAAAGTTTTTTCATAGTTGATTGATTTGATAGTTATATCCTAAAGATAGCAAAATGATAAAATGGTTGCGTCTCAATTAATTTTTATTTTCAATCTCTTAATAATATAAGGCGTAAATTTGCATTGATTCAATGATGTTCAAATATATGTTAAAACAAATAACCAGTACACAAAACCCACTAATAAAAGAGCTCGTTCAATTAAAAGAAAAGTCCAGACAACGTAAAAAAACGGGGCAATTTTTAATTGAAGGCAAACGAGAATTATCTTTGGCGATAAAAGGTGGCTACAAGATTGAAACACTTTTGTTTTTTCCAGATTTATTTTCTGAAAGTGAAGCTGAGTCTATGTCTCGATATGGTATTGAGATTATTGAAATATCAAAGGAAGTCTTTCAAAAATTGGCACATCGTGATACAACCGAAGGTGTTATTGCTGTGGTAAAATCTAAATCTCACTTACTCGAAGATTTACAACTCAACAGCAAAAATCCACTAATTTTAGTTGCTGAAGCACCAGAAAAACCTGGTAATGTTGGTGCCTTATTAAGAACAGTCGATGCGGCTAATGTGGATGCTGTGATTATTGCCAATCCAAAATCAGACCTGTACAACCCAAATATTATTCGCTCTAGTGTTGGCTGTGTGTTCACGACAGAAATCGCTATGGCAAGCACTACAGAAGCTATCGAATTTTTAAAGCATTACAATTTCAATATTTTTTCAGCCATTCTGCAAGAATCACAACCTTATCATACGCAAGATTATACGTTACCAACAGCAATTGTTGTAGGCACAGAAGCCAATGGCTTAACACAAGAATGGCGAGTTGCCGCAACCCAAAACATTAGTATACCCATGCAAGGGGTTATAGACTCTATGAATGTATCTGTTGCCGCAGGAATTCTTATTTTTGAAGCAAAAAGACAACGAGATTTTAAATAAAAAGTGAAATGTCAGTTCGAGTGATTTTCGAAGTATGAGAAAATTGTACCTGCCTTTATCAGTAGACAGGTCGAGAACCCTACCAGTTAATAAAGCTTCTCGATACAAAATTCCTTAGGGAATTTCACTCGAAGTGACAAAACAATATATTTTATAGAAACATAATGACAGCACAAACCCTTTTTTACATCATCATAGCCATCATCCTTATCAACTTTATAAAGGATAAAATTCTTGATGCTTTAAATGCCAAACATTTTAATGATCCCATTCCTGCAGAATTAAATGACGTTTATGATGAAGACGAATACCAAAAATCGCAGGCTTACAAAGCCACTAATTACAAGTTTAGTATTTGGTCTTCCCTATTTTCCTTGAGTCTAATTTTAGGTTTCTTGTTTTTTGATGGTTTTGAGTTTGTAGACAATATCGCTAGAAGTTATTCTGACAATCCAATAATGATTGGTCTAATTTTCTTCGGAATTATTACAGTTGCTAGCGATATCATCACCACACCCTTTGCATACTACAAAACTTTTGTAATTGAAGAAAAATTCGGCTTCAATAAAACCACAAAAAAAACCTTTGTGTTAGATAAGTTGAAAGGTTTACTAATGATGGCTATTCTCGGTGTTAGTATCGTTTCCTTGGTCATTTGGTTCTATCAAATCACTGGAGATAAATTTTGGTTATATGCTTGGGGAATTATAACCGTATTTACGGTATTTATGAATATGTTTTATTCACGATTAATAGTGCCCATGTTTAATAAACAAACGCCTTTAGAAGATGGAGAATTACGCAATAAGATTTCGGATTATGCAGCTTCTGTAGGCTTTAATCTGAACAAGATTTTCATTATCGATGGGTCCAAACGCAGCACTAAAGCTAATGCCTATTTCTCTGGTTTTGGAAGTGAAAAACGTGTTACACTCTATGATACATTGGTGAATGATTTAGAGGATGAAGAAATCGTGGCCGTTTTAGCACACGAAGTTGGGCACTACAAACGCAAACATATTATTTTTAATTTGGCAACCTCAGTATTATTAACAGGGTTGACACTTTATATTTTATCAATTTT
>JASBSA010000060.1 GCA_030149175.1 Winogradskyella sp.
ACCGTAGGCTCTTCTAAAGTATCATCAAAATTAAGCTTGTGATCAACTGTTTCCTTATCAATATCTGCTAGCATTTCTTCAGAAATCTTCTGCATTCTAGCTTCGGTATAACGCATTGCTGCAGGACTATCGCCATCTACAGAACCAAAGTTACCTTGACCATCAACTAGCATATATCGTAAACTCCATTCCTGTGCCATACGCACCATTGTATCATAAACTGATGTATCACCATGTGGATGGTATTTACCCAATACTTCACCAACAATTCTTGCTGATTTTTTATGAGCTGTATTTGCTCTAACACCAAGCTCGTGCATACCGTAAAGTACACGTCTATGAACTGGTTTTAAGCCATCTCTTACATCTGGTAACGCACGTGACACTATGACCGACATTGAGTAATCAATGTAGGCTGACTTCATTTCATCTTCAATGTTAATCGGAATGAGTTTTTCTCCTTCTGCCATATATAAAATTAATTAGATTTTTTTGTATACATACAAGACTAAATACTTGTATACTGTGTTGTTATTAATGTTTTTTATTCTTTAAATTCATAGATATCAACCCCATCATATCGAATAGTTTTAATAGAAATATCATCAGGAATTAAAGGTGAAAAAGTAATTAGAATAAACTTTTTTTTATTCTTTTTTAGCTTGAAGTCAAATTTATCACAATAAATTTTATTCAGGTTATTAGCCTGACATAAATTTGGGGTGTAAACAGTTGATTTCTCATCTACTAGCTGAAACTTTGCTAAATCTAAACTCTGTGTAATTTTAGTGATATTTTTCATCCTAATCATCATCTCCAAAAATTTATAACCTTTTTCTGCCTTTTCTACATTAGTCCCTGTAGGTGTTGTACTTATTTCAACTCTTTTGCTGAATAATATACCTGTAGAAAAAGCTTCTATAGATTCAGTTATTTTAAATTTATCTTCTATTCCAATGTTTTTTTGCGAAAACGATAATAGAGGCACAATTAGTAATATTAAAAATGTTTTCTTCATTAATTCTTCATTAATTTTTTTTAAAATTAAACTGATAGAAATAGTTAATTGATTCAAGTTATTGAATAAATTTTATTACTTAATAAACGCTAATTTCCTATAAGTTTTCAAAACGTGCTAATATAACCAATTTAGTAGTGTTTAAAGCACTTTTAAAAGTCTAATTTAGGAGTTTTTATTAACAATTTTTAATATCTTTTTCGTTAATAAGTATCATTGAATTTGCTTTGATTTGAAATGCTTTTTTAGTCTATTCGTTAAACCATTTTATTTAAGGTATGGTTTTTGCCATTTAGATAATATGTTTTTACTATTTTTAATGCAGAAAGGAGTTTACTATGGATGATAATTTTTCCCCAAGAGTTAAGGACGTTATAGCATTTAGCAAAGAAGAAGCTTTACGCTTAGGCCACGATTTTATAGGTACAGAACATTTAATGTTGGGCTTACTAAGAGACGGTAACGGAAAAGCTATAGATATTTTGAGCGCACTAGACGTTGACTTGAATCATTTAAGGCGTAAAGTTGAGATTTTAAGTCCCGCTAATCCTAATATTGCTACAGCATCAAACGAAAAGAAAAACTTGCACCTTACTAGGCAAGCTGAACGTGCCTTAAAAACAACATTTTTAGAAGCTAAGTTGTTTCAAAGCACGTCTATAAACACAGCACATTTACTATTGTGTATTTTAAGAAATGAAAATGACCCAACGACTAAGTTATTAAACAAACTTAAAGTTGATTACGATAATGTTAAAGACGAATTTAAATCTATGATTACAAGCGAAGATGATTATCTAGATGAGCCAAAAGCCGAATCATTCTCTGATGATGATATAAATGAAGAGGATGATGCCAAACAAAACCCTTTCGGTGGAAGTCAATCTAGCAAAACAAATAAAAAGTCTAAAACACCTGTTTTAGATAACTTTGGCAGAGATCTAACAGTTCTTGCCGAAGAAGGGAAATTAGATCCTGTAGTGGGTCGAGAAAAAGAAATACAGCGTGTTTCGCAAATATTAAGTAGACGCAAAAAGAATAACCCACTTTTAATAGGAGAGCCTGGTGTTGGTAAATCTGCTATAGCAGAAGGTTTAGCATTACGTATCGTAAAGCGTAAAGTTTCAAGAACACTTTTTAATAAGCGTGTTGTTACTTTAGACTTGGCTAGCTTAGTTGCTGGCACAAAGTACAGAGGTCAGTTTGAAGAGCGAATGAAAGCCGTAATGAACGAGCTTGAAAAAAACGACGATATCATACTTTTTATTGATGAAATACACACTATTGTTGGTGCTGGTGGTGCAACAGGAAGCTTGGATGCTTCAAACATGTTTAAACCTGCTTTAGCAAGAGGTGAAATTCAATGTATAGGCGCAACAACTTTAGATGAGTACAGACAATATATCGAAAAAGACGGTGCCTTAGAACGACGTTTTCAAAAAGTAATCGTTGAACCAACTTCGGTTGAAGAAACCATTGAAATACTAAACAACATTAAAAGGAAATACGAAGAGCACCATAATGTTGACTACACAGACGAAGCTATTGAAGCTTGTGTTAAGTTGACCAATCGTTACATGACAGAGCGTTTCTTACCAGACAAAGCTATCGATGCTTTAGATGAAGCCGGTTCTCGTGTTCACATCACAAATATTGATGTTCCTAAACAAATTATTGAATTGGAAAAACAACTTGAAGAAGTTAAGGAAACCAAAAATAGTGTTGTTAAGAAACAGAAGTACGAAGAAGCTGCAAAGCTAAGGGATGATGAAAAACGTCTTGAAAAAGAATTAGCTACTGCTCAAGAAAAATGGGAAGAAGAAACTAAACAACACAGAGAAATTGTTACGGAAGATAATGTCGCAGACGTTATTTCAATGATGACAGGTATTCCTGTAAACAAAATAGCGCAAACCGAATTAAATAAGCTCGCAAAACTACCTGACCTCATAAAAGGACGTGTTATTGGACAAGACACTGCTGTAGCTAAGGTTGTTAAAGCTATACAGCGTAATAGAGCAGGTCTTAAAGATCCAAACAAACCAATTGGTTCGTTTATATTTTTGGGACAGACTGGTGTTGGTAAAACACAGTTAGCTAAAGTTTTAGCTAGCGAATTGTTTGACAGCAATGATGCTCTTGTCAGAATAGACATGAGTGAGTATATGGAAAAGTTCGCTGTCTCTAGACTTATTGGTGCACCTCCTGGCTATGTAGGTTACGAAGAAGGTGGTCAACTTACAGAAAAGATTAGACGAAAGCCTTATGCTGTTGTTCTTTTGGACGAGATTGAAAAAGCACATCCTGATGTATTTAACATGCTTTTACAAGTACTTGATGATGGTTATTTAACTGATAGTCTTGGAAGAAAAATCGATTTTAGAAATACGATCATAATTATGACATCTAATATAGGTGCGCGTAAGCTTAAAGATTTTGGCACTGGCGTGGGATTTGGAACTTCTGCTAAAGAAGCTCAAGAGTCCGAATACGCAAAAGGTGTAATAGAAAATGCACTTAAAAAAGCTTTTGCTCCAGAGTTTTTAAACAGGATCGATGATGTTATCGTATTCAATGCACTAGAGAAAGAAGACATTGATAAGATTATTGATATTGAACTAGTAAAACTCGTTAAAAGAATCAAAGAATTAGGCTATGATTTAGTACTTACTGACAAAGCTAAGGACTATATAGCAGAAAAAGGCTTTGATAAGCAATATGGTGCAAGGCCACTAAATAGAGCTATTCAAAAATACGTAGAAGACGCTTTAGCTGAAGAAATCATCAATTCTAAAATTCAAGAAGGTGACACGATTACCATGGATTTAGATGCTAAAAAAGATGAGTTAAAAATCAAAGTTAAGAGCTCTAGTAAACCTACCGAATCATAAACCGATTTAATATTTTAAGTTAAAACTCCTCAATTTTTGAGGAGTTTTTTTTATCTTAAGATACAAAACTTCCCTAACATGCAAGAAACTGTTGTAAAATTAAAGTTTTGTACACTTTCTTTCTACGATAAGTATGTCATAGCAAAAATTAATGAAGGTGTACACTTAGACCATCAACACAATAAAGCTTTAATTAAGGTTATAGAGGACCATTATAGCAAACCATTTGTGTACATAACCCATAGGGTAAATTCCTATTCTGTTGACCCAAATGTCTATCCCAGAGCAACAAAAGTTGAATATTTAAAGGGTTTTGCTGTAGTATCAGATAAATACCTAGCAAAAGTCAATGCACAAATAGAACAAATGTTTTTTGGAAAACCATTTGAAATATTTACTGAATTAGACGATGCCATTAAATGGGCAGAAAACTTAATAGAAAAAGATTGAAGTTTAATTTATTTCAGTGTTTCTCAACTCCGTAATTGTTTAAAAACAATTCTTCTACCTCAATATCTACATCTTTTAAAAATTGAATAGAAGCCTCTATATCATCATGTAAAACTTTGTCTTCTTTTATAAATGGTACAACTTTTCTATAGTGTTCAAGAAAAGATTCCAAAAGTGGAGACGTTTTCATTGGTCTTCTAAACTCAAGTGCTTGAGAGGCATTCATTAACTCAATAGCAATAACACGCTCTACATTTCTAATGAGCGTGTATGCTTGCGTAGCTGCGTTGGCTCCCATACTGACATGGTCTTCTTGGCCATTACTAGACACAATACTATCTACACTAGCAGGTGATGCTAATTGTTTATTGGCACTAACAATACTAGCTGCCGTATATTGCGGAATCATAAACCCTGAATTCAACCCAGGATTATCAACCAAAAATGCTGGCAAACCTCTTAAACCAGATACTAATTGAAAAATTCTTCGCTCAGAAATATTACCAATTTCAGCCATAGCAATTTTTAAGTAATCTAGTGCTAAAGCTAATGGTTGCCCATGGAAATTTCCTCCTGAAATAATTAAATCTTCTTCAGAAAAAATGTTAGGATTATCTGTAACCGAATTGATTTCGGTTAAAATGACTTTCTCAACAAAATCCAAAGTATCTTTTGTCGCTCCATGCACTTGCGGAATGCATCTAAACGAATAAGGATCTTGCACGTGCTCTTTTTCTCTGGCAATTAACTCACTGCCTTCTAAAAGCTCGTTAAATCGCTTGGCTACTTTACGTTGTCCAGGATGCGGTCTGGCATCATGAACCAAATCATGAAACGGATCCAACCTGCCATCAAATGCATCTAAAGAAATCGCAGAAATGATATCTGCCAGATAAGATGTTTTGTGAGACATCAACAATAAATAGACACCATAGGCACTCATAAATTGAGTTCCATTCAATAAAGCCAAGCCTTCTTTAGCTTCAAGCTTTATTGGTTGCCAATTAAATTTTTCTAATAATTCGGATGCTTCATAATTCTCCCCATTATGTACTACACTTCCTTTTCCTAAAAGCGGTAATGCCAAGTGTGCCAAAGGCGCCAAATCACCCGAAGCACCTAAGGATCCTTGCGTATATACAAATGGAAAAATATCATGATTAAAAAAGTCGATTAATCGCTCAACTGTTTTTAGCTGCACACCACTATGACCGTAACTTAAGGATTGAATTTTTAGCAATAACATTACCTTAACCACAGATTCTGGTACTCGGTCACCAGTGCCACAAGCATGAGACATTACCAAATTTTCCTGTAATTTGGTTAAATCCTTATCTGAAATCTTAACATTATATAATGAGCCAAAACCAGTATTAATGCCATACATCGGCTTTTTGTTATTGGCTAATTTACTATTGAGATACGTCTTGCAATTTTCTATTTTCTGGATAGATGTTTCAGAAAGTTTCAGCTTTTTATTGTCTTTAAAAATATTGTAAATAGTTACAATATCTAAAGCATCTGATGATATAATATGATAGTTATCCATAATGGTTATTCTGCGTCTTGTTGTTCTTGCTGTTGCTGTTCTTGCTCTGGTTGTTTAAATAAATCGATATAAGCTTCACCTAAAGTTTCAATGATATGGCTCGCTATTAAGCTTTGGTATCCGTAATCTTCAAGAGAAATATCAGCAGACTTACCATGTAAATACACACCAAAAATAGTTGCTGCCAATGGTTCATAACCCTGTGCGATTAAGCCTGTAATTACTCCTGTTAAGATATCTCCTGTTCCTGCTGTTGCCATTCCTGGGTTTCCTGTTGTATTTATATAAAGCTTATCTCCAAAAACCGTAATTGTGTTGGCACCCTTTATAACAACTATGACCTTATACTTTTTAGAAAATGTTTTTACTTTTTTAAGCTTATCAAAATCGTCTGACCACTCTCCTACTATACGCTCTAACTCTTTTGAGTGTGGTGTTAAAACGGTTTGTTCTGGTAATAATTCTAATAAGGTTTTCTTTTTAGATAATATATTTAATCCATCTGCATCTATAACCAATGGTAGTTTGTTCGTCTTTAAAAAAGCCTCAAAAGCTTTAGCTGTCTTATCTGCTGTTCCTAATCCTATACCAATACCAATAACAATTGGTTTAATATCATATGAAATATCGGAAATACATTCGTCATCTTTATCTGTAATTACCATTGCTTCCGGAAAAGATGACTGCATACTATGATAACCACATTTAGGGATAAACGCAGTAACCAAACCTGAACCAGAACTTAAAGCAGCTCTAGTTGCTAAATTAACAGCTCCTATTTTTCCATAGCTACCTCCTACAATTAAAGCATGACCAAAATCTCCCTTATGTGAAAATTTTTCCCTTGGCTTATATAATGGTAAAACCTCATGTTTTGAAATTAACTCTGCTTCGGCTTCGGTTTGCATTAAGTAATCGCGATCTATGCCAATATCCAATACTTCCCATTGCACCGTAAATTTTGAAGTTTCTGGTAAGAAAAATATCAATTTTGGTGACTGAAAACTTAATGTGTAGTTGGCATGTACCACAGCATTTTCATCTTCAATAGCTCTATCTGTATATAATCCTGAAGGAATATCTATAGACAAGGTAAACGCTTTAGATGCTCTCCATTTCTGAAATAATTGTTGTACCCATTCATTTGGTGGTCGGTTAAGGCCGATACCAAAAACAGCATCTACTATAATATCTCTTTCTTCAATAATAACATCTGAAAAATCAGCTCCACAACTTAGCATTACTGGCCAATCTTTGGTAACCGTTTTGATTCTGTCATAATTAATCAAAAAATCCTTAGAGCGTTTATCACTACAGTTTACAATATATGTCACCACATTATAACCATGGGTTATTAGATGTCTTGCCAACACCAATCCATCACCACCATTATTACCAATACCACAAAACACATGAATTGGCACTTGTGCACCTTGCATACGCATATGAATCCAATTAAAAATTTGGGTTCCTGCACGTTCCATAAGGTCTGTTGAAGAAATATTTTGGCGCTCGGCAGTGAGTCTATCACCCTGATATATTTGTTCTTTTGAGAATAACTTCATGTATAAATTCTGTATATTGAAAAAGCTTTTTGAGGAAGTAAAAATAAGGTTTTCCGAGCCAATTGAATAATAATGCATTTAGATTAATTGAATAATGAAAGATTCTTTCAAAACCCAACGTCTTCATATTAGGCCAATAACAACAGATGATGCACCATTCATTCTAGAATTAATGAATACTCCAAAATGGATTCAATTTATTGGTGATAGAAATGTAAGAACCGTTGAAGATACCGAAGCTTATATTGCAGAAAGAGCATTACCACAAATAGCTACTCATGGTTATGGCAATAATGTTATTATTAGAACATCTGATAACGAAAAACTTGGTACTTGCGGTGTTTACCACAGAGAAGGCATAAAAATACCAGATATTGGCTTTGCATTTTTACCATCTTTTGAAGGTAAAGGTTATGCATTTGAAGCTACCACTAAACTCATAGAAGTAATGAAACTTAATCATGGTCTAACAGAGTTAAGTGCTTACACATTAGAAGAAAATACAGCTTCGAAAAAACTTTTGAAGCGATTAGGTTTTGAATTAAAAGGCATCGGAACATTGCCTACATCTAATGAAGAATTGTTGCATTATAATAGAAAACTATAGTTTTAACCCAAATAAAGGTGAATCGTATGTTTTTTTGCCTGTGATACCTTTTGTTGTGTACATTTAAGCTTTAATCAGAATTTTATGAGACTTACTTTCTGTTTTAGTCTATTTTGGTTTTTATCATTTTTAGGCATCAATGCGCAACAGTTTACATTAGAAACTTCATTAGACGCAACCGTTAATGAAACCTCAGGGTTATTGTATATCAACAATACACTAATCACACATAATGATAGTGCTAATACCAATCAACTCTTCGATATAGATACAGTAACTGGCAATGTAACTCGTACGGTTACCGTTACCAATGCCACTAATCTAGATTGGGAAGATCTCACGCAAGACGGAACATATATTTATATTGGTGATTTCGGGAATTATCAAGGTGATAGAACCGATTTAAAGGTTTATAGAATTGCTATTTCAGACTATTTGAATAACACTTCTGTTACTGCAGATCTGATAAACTTTAGCTACGCTGACCAAACAGATTTTACAACAAGTTCGTTTGCTACCAATTTTGATGCAGAAAGTCTAATACATTACAACAATCACCTTTATGTCTTCACCAGAAACTGGGTAGATGGCAATACTAACATTTATGAATTACCTAAAACACCTGGCACACATAGCATTTCTATGGTTGATAGTATTACAGCAGGTGGTTTGGTGTCCGGAGCGACATTCAATACATTGAGTAACGAAATTATAATTACGGGATTTGATGGTGACGGAGCTTTTTTAATAGAGTTAAGCGGATTTAATTCTGGTTTATTTTCTAACGGAAGTGTTACAAAAACATCTATTGCTGTGCCAGAAAATTATTCATTTCAAATCGAAGGTATATATCCTCTTAACGCAAACGAATATTATATAACAGCTGAAGAGAATGGAGCACTTCAACCAGCTTTGTATAGTTTTAATTCTTCTACCCTTTCTTTAGATGAAACTGAACTGACACCTATTTCATTTTACCCAAATCCGGCTTCAACAGAAATTACGTTGAGCGAAGACAATCTTCAAACTAAAATCTATAATGTAACTGGTCAATTAGTTAAAACGTCGAGTAAAATGCGCATTAATGTGTCCGATTTAACTTCTGGTGTATATCTTATAGTAGTAGAAAGTTTTAATGGCAAAAAAACATTGAGAAAACGCCTGTTAATAGATTAATCAACCCATTATCCTTACCAATAACTCTCTTAGCAAGTCTCCTTGAGGCACTGAGTTTGCACCAACTCCTTTGCTTTTCACATCAAACTCTCTCAGTAAGGCTACAACAGCACTTACCTTCTTCATTGGGTAATTACGAGCAGCTGTAAGATATTCATTCACAAAGTAAGGATTAACCCTCAGTGCAGAAGCTACGCTTCGTGGATTCTTATCAGTCATACCATGCAGATGCAATAGCTGAGAAAAGAAGTTAAACAGCAAAGCTACTGTAACAACCATAGGATTATCCTTAGGATTATCGGCAAAGTACTTAGCAATTTGGTGCGCTTTTAAAATGTTGCGCTCACCTACTGCCTTGCGAAGCTCAAAGTTGTTAAAGTCTTTACTAATACCGATATTCTCCTCAACATGCTCTGGAGTAATCTGCGTCCCTTGTGGTAATACAATTTTTAACTTGTTGAGTTCATTATTTACCTTACTTAAGTCCGTTCCTAAAAACTCAACCAACATTTGGGCGGCTTTTGGCGAAATGTCGTAACCATCTCCTTTCAATACACGTCTAATCCAATCTGGCACTTGGTTATCGTATAGTTTTTTACTTTCAAAAACTACGCTACCGTGTTTATTAATTGCCTTATATAATGCTTTACGTTTGTCAATCTTTTTGTATTTATAATTTACCACCAAAACTGTTGTTGGTTGAGGATTTTCTGCATACGATGCTAATTTTTCAATAGAGCGACTCAAATCCTGAGCTTCTTTTACTATGACCACTTGGCGATCTGCCATCATAGGATAGCGTTTGGCATTACTAACAATATCATCAATAGTTACATCTCTTCCATAAAGCACTATTTGGTTAAACCCTTTTTCGGCTTCATCCAAAATAGTATCTTCAATAAAATCTGAAATCTTATCGATATAATAAGGCTCTTCACCCATTAAAAAATAAATGGGTTTAACTTGTCCCTTTTTTATGTCCTCAACTAATGCTTTTACCTCGTCCAATCTCTTAAATCGTTTGCTCGAATGATATTATAATTTTAATTTTGTGATGTGCAAAAACTTAACTTTCCTCAGTTTGACTACCGATTCAAAAGTACAGAAAATAAAGTTTCTATTTTTGATGTTATTCGGAAAAAATTCATTGTCCTTCAACCCGAAGAATGGGTAAGACAACATTGTGTGCATTATTTGATCAATGAAAAGAAGTACCCTAAATCTTTAATCAACGTTGAAAAGGAATTAAACATCAATGGCTTAAAAAAACGCTATGATATTGTTATTTTTAATTCTAACGGCAGTATTCTTCTTATTGTAGAATGTAAATCTTATGATATTACCATAAATCAAGATACTTTTGATCAGATTGCGCGCTATAATTTAGCATTAAATGCCGAATTCCTAATGGTAACAAACGGCATAAATCACTATTATTGCCAAATGGACACTGAGGCTGAACGTTATCAGTTTTTAAAAGATATTCCTAATTACAAAAAGGTATAGATGTATAGCGACAAAGACATAGCAATTGTTGTTTTAAACTGGAATGGTAGAACGCTATTAGAGCAGTTTTTACCTTCGGTTTTAAAGTACTCTAGAGATGCTAAAATTTATGTTGCAGACAATGCTTCTACTGACAATTCTGTTAAGTTTTTAAAAACTTCGTTTCCTGTAGTTACAATAATTCAAAATTCTGAAAATAGCGGTTATGCCAAAGGTTATAATGACGCTTTAAAACATGTTTCTGAACCACTACTCTGCCTTCTAAATAGCGATATCGAAGTTACAGAGGATTGGCTCAGTCCTATTATTGATACTTTTAATTCTGAAGCAAAACCAGACATCCTTCAACCTAAAATATTAGATTACAAGGACAAGTCTAAATTTGAATATGCTGGTGCTGCAGGTGGCTTCATAGACAAATATGGTTACCCCTTTTGTAGAGGTCGCATTTTTAACACTATTGAAGACGACAAAGGGCAATACAATGATGTTATAAATATTTTCTGGGCTTCAGGAGCTTGTTTCTTTATTAAAAATGAAGTTTTCAAAACTTTAAACGGTTTTGATGAAAGCTATTTTGCGCACATGGAAGAAATTGATTTATGTTGGCGTGCTTTCAACAAAAATTATAAAACTCAATATGTTGGTACATCTACTGTTTACCATATTGGTGGTGCAACCCTAAGTAACTCCAACCCGAAAAAGACCTATTTAAATTTTAGAAATAGCCTTATAACATTAGTTAAAAACACTGATAAAAACGTGTTTACTAAAGCCATAACACGAATGCTTTTAGATGGATTGGCCGGAATACTATTTCTTTTTCAGCTAAAGCCACTACACTTTATTGCTATTTTAAAGGCGCATGGCTCGTTTTACTTAAATTTAAATAAAGTTCTCTCAGAGCGCAAAAAACTTCCTAAACGCTCTAATTATTATAAATCTACATCTATTGTTTGGTCTTATTTTGTAATGAAGGATATAACCTTCTAACTGTTGTTTATAAAACTGTTAAAAGTTTTGTTAATCTCCATCTTATGCAGTTTTCTTTTCTATAATTTTGATGTGTTAAAATTAACAATTTAAACTATAGTGAAGATTATGAAAAAACTAATGTTATTAAGTGTTTGCTCAATGGTGTTGCTCGCCTCTTGCGTATCGAAGAAAGAATATGCAGCACTTGAGGCAAGACAACAGGAAACACAAGATTTATTAAATAGTGCTACTGTAAAACTAAATAAATGTCTCTCTGATGCTGCTGCTGCAAATGCCAGAGTAGAAACCATGAAAGATCAATTAGCTGATTTACGTAAAGCGAACCAAGACTTGATTGACACCAAAGGAAATCTAACAACATTAACTCAAAAAGGTGCAGAAAACCTTGAAAAATCTTTAGAAAGCTTAAAAGAAAAAGATCTAAAGATTTCGCGTTTACAAGATGCCTTAACTAAAAAGGATAGTGTAACACTTGCTATAGTTACTAGTTTAAAGAAAGAAGTTGGCATCAACGATCCAGATATTGAAATTAATGTTGAAAAAGGTGTTGTTTTTATCTCTATTGCAGATAAGCTGTTATTTAAAAGCGGTAGTTACAATGTAACCGATAGAGCTAAAGAAGTTTTAGCTAAAGTAGCTAAAGTAATTAACAGTAAACCAAACTTTGAAGCTATGGTAGAGTCTCACACAGACAATGTCCCTTATAGCAAACCGCCTTTATTAGATAACTGGGATCTTAGTGTAAAACGTGCAACCTCTGTAGTACGTGTTTTAGAAAGTTTAGAAGTAAACCCTCAAAAATTAATTGCAGCAGGACGCAGTTATCATGTACCTCTAGTAGCTAACGATACAGCTGAAAATAAAGCAAAAAACAGAAGAACTCGTATTATAGTACTTCCAAAAATCGATGAATTCTACGAAATGATTGAAGAAGAAATGAAAAATCTTTCTGCTGGAAATTAATTTTTAAACTCATATATTAACAACTAAAAACCCAATGCAGTTGCATTGGGTTTTTAATTTTTAGACATTTATTGCACATAGTTATAAGCTCTTACTAACCTTAAAAACTCAGCTCTGTAACCCTCTGTATCTCGACCTCTTCCTTTTTCTGCTAATTCTAATACCATATTTAAATTAGCATTATTATCATACTTAGAGTTTCTTAATTTCATACCATAAAGCGCTACAGCAGAAGCAAAATTCATATCTTCTGAAGCTTCTGTAATAGTAGTATTTTGAATATGCACCATTTCAATACTCTTTTCTCCATCTGGTTTTTTATATCTAAATTTTATCGTAAACAATTCATCATTGTAATTATCATCACTCTCAGTTTTAGTATATTTTAAGTCTGGTATTTCTTTGAAGTATTCTGTTTCTACACCAACAGGAATCACTTCATAAAGTGCTGTTACGGTATGTCCGCTGCCCAATTCACCTGCATCTTTGGTATCGTCTATAAAATCCTCGTCATTTAACAATCTGTTTTCATAGCCTATCAATCTATATCCTTGAACTTTTTTAGGATTGAATTCCACCTGAATTTTAACATCCTTCGCGATGGTAAATAAGGTACCACCAAACTCTTTACCAAATACTTTTTGTGCTTCTTGCATATTATCGATATAAGCATGGTTACCATTACCCTTATCTGCTAAGATTTCTAGTTTTGAATCTTTATAGTTACCATAGCCAAATCCTAAAACCGATAAAAATACTCCAGATTTACGTTTTTCTTCTATTAATTTTTCCATGGCTTTATCGCTTGAAGCGCCTACATTAAAATCTCCATCTGTTGCTAAAATCACTCGGTTATTGCCATTCTTTTTAAAGTGCTTTTCTGCTAGTTTATAGGCTAAGGTAATTCCTTGCCCTCCAGCTGTTGAACCACCAGCTTCAAGATTGTCTAACGCTTTTAATATTTTATCCTTGTGATCGCCAGAGGTTGGTTCTAAAATAACACCAGCAGCACCAGCATATACTACTATAGATACTTTATCTTTTTCCCTTAATTGATTTACCAAAAGCTTAAAAGCACTCTTTAAAAGCGGCAACTTATTCTGAGAACTCATAGACCCAGAAACATCGATCAAAAATGTGAGGTTAGAAGCAGGTAACTCTTCGTTTTTGTATGTTTTACCTTGCAAACCAATACGCACTAATTGGGTTTCATTATGCCAAGGTGTCTGTACAACTTCAGTATTAATAGAAAACGGATGTTCATCTGTTGGCTGTGGGTATTCATAATTAAAATAATTTACCATTTCTTCAATCTTTACAGCATCTGGCTCTACATACGTTCCTGCATTTATCATACGTCTTATGTTACTGTAAGAAGCTTTATCTACATCTATGGAAAAGGTTGAAAGCGGAGATGTCGATGTAATTTCAAAATCATTTTCGTTTATTACGGCATAACTTTCATTTTCAAATCTAAAATTGCCTTGATGCGTTGTAATTACAACACAACCATGTTTAGCAATTTTTCCAAATTTATCTTTAGCTTCAGGAGCATCATAGATGGTTTTACTTTCTATATCAGCTTCAGGAATACTTTCAACTACATAGTTATTCGCCACATTTATTGGCCTTCCATCTACGATGTATAAAGGCTGAGTTTTTGTTTTCTCCATTTTGTCTTTTGTTGAAATAACAACAACTCCATTGGCACCTCTACTTCCATAAATTGAGGTAGCACTAGCATCTTTTAAAACCGTCATTGAAGAAATATTTGAGGGATCAATAGATTGCATTACGTTATCACTTACTGGTTGGCCGTCTATAATATACAACGGTTGACTATTACCATTAATTGATCCGTAACCTCTAATTCGAATTTGAGTGCTTGTGCCAGGACTACCTTGTCTATTAATAACATTGACACCTGCCACTTGACCTTGTAGAGCTTGTGCTACGCTATTTGATTGTACTTGATTAGCTAATTTGTTATGATATGCTCTTTTGGCTTGTCGACGTAATTGAGATTTACTGGGTGAACGCCTACCCGACAAAACTGATGAAGAATTAATTTTTGAATATCCTACTATAACAACTTCATCTAAAGTATTTGCTTGTTCTAAAGCTATATCATAAGTAGTGCCTGATCCAATAAGGACCTCAGCAGTTTCCATACCTACATAACTCACTACTAAGATGTCTCCAGAATTTGCTTTAATAGTATATTTACCATCAAAGTCAGTTTGAATTCCCGTGGAAGTGCCTTTAATTATTACACTTGCACCAGGCAATGGTAACCCATCACTTACTGTGGTTACAGTTCCTGAAATTTCTTTTTCTTGTGCACTCAATTGTATTGACAAAAAGAATACAATACATATTTGTAAAATATTTTTCATGATATATTATTTAAGAATTATTAATCTTTAATTACTGCTATAAGCTCGGGTAACAATGCAATAGCCGTTAAAACCACAGCATTATTTTTCTTTTTAGATTTATTAGTAATGTTTTCCGAGGATTCAGTTTTGGCTACTTCCGTACTTTTATTAGGAATTCTTATTATTACCACTGAATTATCAGAATTTTCAGAAAAATTCTCGTCTGCAAATTCATAAGCGAGTTCAATACCGTCTTCTTTGAGTGTTTTAATACTTGATTTAGGATTCTCTATGGCATAGAGAAACTTCTTTACATCAGAACCACTGGCTAAACTAAGTGCTATTCCGCTGTAGTTTGAATACATAATAATGCTTACTAGATCATTATCTGTAAGACGTTTTGACAACAATTTAAAGGCTTGTTTAAGAATAACCCTATCCTCGGTTTTAAAATCGTCTGCATAGGTTTCGAGAAGAAATGTAATATTCTTTGTCTCTGTAGAATCAGAAGAGATACTATAATGTTCTACAATAAAAGTTATAAGGTTTTCTAAGGCTACTGATTCAGTTTCAATATTCTTTTCTTGGGAAAAGCTTGCAACTGAAAATATAAAAACGAGTGTTAATACTATTAGTTTTTTCATTGGTTTGGCATTTAAAGTTGATATAAAACTAAATGCCTAACTCGCTAAAAAAAACTAATAATGAGTAAACCTATACTTTGAATGAGTATACTATCCCAAAACTGATTCTATGGTTTTGGTACGTTGAATTTTGCCATTGACAGTTTCTACAAATTTATCAGTTATGTAGATATGTTTTGGAACTTCAAACTTGGTTAACCCTTTTATATATCGTATTCTATTGGCAATGCTATCCGCAGAATCTCTTGGGTTTTCAATAATCAATACTAAACGTTCGCCCAGAGTTTCATCTTCTTCTCCAGCAACAATAAACCGTTCATCAATGGCTGGTTGTAGTTTATCTTCTATCAGTTCTGGAAATAATTTTATACCTCCAGAATTAATAACATTATCATAACGGCCGAGTAGCTTAAAACTTGTTTCAGATTTTAAATCTACCATATCATTGGTTACTAAAGGCTCGCCTAATAGGTTTGGAGCATTTATAACCAAACATTGCCTCTCATCTTGAGAAAAACTCACATTAGGTATAGCACTAAAAAACTTCTCGCCTTTAGATACTTTTGATGGTAATTGTCTAACAGCTACATGTGTCACAGTCTCTGTCATTCCATACGTTTCAAAAAACCTAGAGTTGCATGTTTTTATTCGCTCTAGTAAAGGCTGAGTAACTTTAGAGCCTCCTACTATAATCGTTTTAATGTTGTAAGTATATTTTAAAGTATGTTTTAATTGTAGTGGAATCATGGCACAGAAGTCATACTTTTTCTCATAATCGAAAATAGGATGTGCGCTTGGCTCAACAAAATCTATTTCTAGACCTAAAATCATTGCTCTTACCAACATCATTTTACCTGCTATGTAATGGCTAGGTAAACAATCTATTGCTGTATTGCCTGGCTCTAGCCCAAAGAAATCACCAGTAGCAATGGCAGAATTTACCATAACTTGCTTTTTGAGTTTTATGAGTTTTGGTTTGCCTGTAGAGCCAGAAGTTTTTACTTCTATATAATCGTTGTCATTCAACCAATCGATTAAAAAATTGCCTGTGGCTTTTTCGTGAGATTCGCCTTCTTTTATGAGACTGTAGGCAACTTCTTTTAAATCTTCATGGTCGTAGTGCAGACCGTTTAATTTAAATCTATTATGAACTTTATCAAACTTTGGTGTCATTATTCTCCTATGATTTTATAATCTTCTTTTGGTGGTTCAGAAACGTTACCGAACAAACGTTTTTGCCAGTTTTTCCAACCGTATCTTTTTGCTAAAATTAATAACATTACAGGATAAACAACCAATACTGGTATTAAAATTTCTCCAATAATACTCATCGATGGTTCGGCTGTACTCTTAAAGATTGCATCGGTTTGTAATGCTGTCCAATCTGCAGTAACTAAAAGCGATGCTAGTAAATTATTTCCTAAGTGGAATCCTAAAGCGAGCTCCAGACCGTCGTCCATTAAAGTCATAATTCCCAACAACAAACCTGTACCAATGTAGAAAATCATCATTTTCCAAAAGCCAATATTAGCAACCTCTGGATTGGCACTATGTGCTATACCAAATAATACTGAAGTGAGGATTAGTGGAAACCATTTGTTTTTTACCATAATACCTACATGCTGCATTAAATAACCTCTGAAGAGATATTCTTCTAATCCTATCTGAAAAGGAAAAAGCACAATGCTTACCAAAAATAAAATTGAAAATTTCTTTAAATCAAATTGATAAATAATCTCAGAAGAATCAATATTATAGCTTATTACAAATGACACTATTGTAAACGTTGCAATCATCATAAAAGCAAAAAACACTCTTCCCAAATCTACCTTGGGTCTCGCAGTTGTTAAAGACAAAATGCTACGTTTATGGACATATTTTACCAACACAAATAATAATCCCAACAAAAATGCGAAAGGTAAAAGATTAATTGCCAAATTGAGACTAGAAGGTATGCTTTTCATCATTTCATAAGCCGCTTCCATATCTGTAGGATCGGTTATGAGATAAAACACAAAGTTTAATAAAAAAATACCTGCAACCAATATGGTAGTTAGTATAAACATCCATAATTCACGTTGCCCTTTATAAGCTTGTTGTATATAGTTCATTCGTTTAAATTAAAGTTCCAATTTTTATTAATATCGTGTTGCAAAGTACCATTTTTTACCGTTAATGGCGACGTAAAATTATTAGTAAATAAACTCCCTGTTCCGAGGCCTTGAGGCATTGTGTTATTTAATGTATAGGTCCACTGTGCAATGGCATTTAAACCAACATTACTTTCTAGTGCACTGGTAATCCACCATTTTATATTTAAATCTTCGGCAATAGTAATCCATTGTTCACTGCCTCCAAAACCTCCTACAAGGCTAGGTTTTAAAATGATATATTGCGGTTTTATGGTATGAATTACCTGTAGTTTATCTTCTTTTGAAAATACACCTATCAATTCTTCATCTAAAGCTATAGGCAGTGGTGTAACTTCGCAAAGGTTTGCCATTTCGTCAAACTGTTTAGGTTTGATAGGTTGCTCTATAGAATGTAGTTGATATTCCGAAAGACGTTTTAATTTTTCGAGCGCTTCATGAGCTGAAAATGCTCCATTAGCATCAACGCGCAATTCAATATCTGAAATAGAAAATTCTTTTCTGATAGATTTAAGAATATCAAGTTCGGCTTGAAAATCAATAGCTCCAATTTTTAGTTTTATACAGTTGAAACCGGCTTCAATTTTTTCCTTGACTTGCTTTCGCATAAAGGTGTCATCTCCCATCCAAACCAAACCGTTAATTGGTATGGCATCTTGCCCTTTAGTAAATTTTGATGGAAAAAGATTGAATTCTGATTCGCTTTCGAGAGATTTAAATGCCATTTCCAGTCCAAATTGAATACTTGGATACTCAATCAATTCTTTCAATAAAGGTTCTAAACCAAGTTCTATATGATCACAAACCCATTTTAGCTTACTTTCATAATTTGGTGTATCATCTATACTCAAGCCTCTTAAAATACCACATTCTCCTATTCCTATTTTATGGTTGGAATTTATAATAATAAACCAAGTTTCCTTAGTGGTCATGACACCTCTAGATGTACCGCTAGGTCGCTTAAAATTGAGTAAATACTTATGGTAAGTGGCTATCATATTTAGATGTCAAAAATAGTTAAATATTTTCGTATTTTAGGAGTTTAAATACAGCTATACATGCCAGATTTCCCTAACATTATTCTTTATGCCATACCTTTTTTTGTTTTGGCTATGCTGCTGGAATTGTATGTAACGACCAAAGTGCAATTAAAGCATGTAAAAGGTTATGAACCTAAGGATGCTTTTTCTTCTATTGCCATGGGTTTAGGTAACGTGATTTTAGGATTTGCTAGTAAGGCTATAGTACTCTTGGCTTTGTTTTGGGTGTATGATAACTTTAGACTTTTTACAATACCTATCGTTTGGTGGTCTTTCTTACTTTTATTTTTTGCTGATGATTTGTCCTATTATTGGTTTCATCGTATATCGCACGAGTGTCGCTTATTTTGGGCATCTCACGTGGTTCATCACTCCTCACAACACTACAATTTAAGTACAGCTTTACGACAAACCTGGTCTGGTGGATTCTACTCTTTTGTCTTTTGGTTATGGTTACCGCTTTTGGGTTTTCATCCCGCTATGATTTTATTACAAATGTCTATCAGTTTGTTATATCAGTTTTGGATTCATACAGAAGCCATTTACAAAATGCCTCGATGGTTCGAAGTTATTTTTAACACACCATCTCACCATCGTGTGCATCATGGTAGTAACCCAATTTACTTAGACCGTAACCATGCAGGTATTTTGATTATATGGGATAAGTTGTTTGGAACTTTTCAACCGGAATTAGATGAAGAAAAAGTAAGATATGGGTTAGTAAAGAACATCAATACATACAATCCTATAAAAATCGCATTCTTAGAATGGTGGAATATGTTGAAAGACACCTTTACAGGAAAAAAATCTATTAAAGAGCGTTTTATGTACCTCATAAAACCTCCTGGCTGGAAACATGATGGTACTGGGAAAATTAGTGACGACCTAAGGCAAGAATGGTTAAAATCAAATAAGCAATCATGACCTTTGACAATAAAGTGATTTGGATTACCGGTGCTTCTAGCGGAATTGGTAAAGCTTTAGCCTTAGAATTATCCAAGCAACAGTGTAAACTCATTCTATCTTCGCGACGAGAACATAAGCTTGAAGAGGTAAAAAACGAATGTCAACAACCTAAAAACGTTAAAATCATAACTCTAGATTTAGCGGATTACCAAAATATGAAAAACATTGCCGAAAAAGCCATATCCTTATTCGGTAAGGTTGATATTCTAATAAATAATGGTGGTATAAGTCAACGTTCATTAATTGTTGACACCGATATTGAGGTGGACAAAAAACTAATGGACATTGATTACTTGGGAACTGTGGCATTGTCCAAAGCCTTACTTCCTCATTTTATTGAACGTCAAACTGGTCATTTTGTTACAGTCACCAGTTTAATGGGTAAATTTTCTTCGCCTTATCGCTCCGCCTATTGTGGTGCCAAACACGCATTGCACGGTTTTTTTGATGCTTTACGCTTAGAGCACGATAAAGACTATATAAAAGTGACAATGATTTGTCCTGGTTTTGTGAACACCAATGTAGCACGCAACGCATTAACTGGCGATGGCTCTACACAAAATGATCAAGATACCGCCACTGAAAATGGTTTGGACGTTAACGTCTTTGCCAAAAGAATGCTAAAAGCCATCAAAAAGGAAAAATTTGAAGCTTACATTGGTCAAAAAGAAGTTTTAGGCATATATCTAAAGCGTTTTTTCCCGAAGCTGTTACATAAAATTGTTTTGAGAAGTGCAGTAAGATAGTTTTACAGTATTCAATAACTTAATCTTTGAAATACACTTCTACCTCAAGTTCTACCGCATCAGAAATCGCATAATCCTTGACTTTTGAAACACCTTTAGAGCTATAATTTATTCCGAAATCAGTTCTATCAATTTTAAATTTGGTGTAAAGCTTTTTCTCATTTGGCAGAAAATCAACGTTGTACAATACCACAGGTTTGGTTGTATCTTTAATGGTTAGATTGGCATCAATTTTAAGTCTATTATCGTCTACTTTTTCAAAATTCACAAATTCCAATTTAGCTTCCGGGAATTTTTCGACTTCAAAAAAGTCTTCATTTTTTAAATGGTTAACCAAATCCTCACTGTATTCGCCATCTGTATTAACAATAGTATTCATATCCACAACAAAAGTTCCGCTTGTAATCTCATTGTTTTTAAATTCTAATGTGCCTTCTTTAAAATTTACCGTTCCGTAATGTTCTCCAAAACTAAAAAGCATTGAGCCTTTCCAATTCACGATGCTCTTTTCTACGTTTATCTCAAATGCACCATCTAAACTAGTATCGCCCTCTTTTGATGTTTCATTTTTTACAACAAGCAGATTGTCTTGGTTCGTTTTAGTTTCGTCTTTACAGCTGTTGAAAGCACATAAAGTGATTAAAGTAAATAGAATAATTGTTCGTTTCATAATTGATTTGTTTTAGTGTTTATTAATGAGTTTATATGCAAATTCCTTAACAGAATCGTGATTATTTAGGTAATCCTCTATGGGCTGTACAACTTCATAATCTGGAAGTATGCCTCTACTATCATCAAGTCCTGTAACCAATACTTTAGAAGTTGAATTAGCAACGTCGTATTGAAACTTTGTGTTTTTTAATCTTAAAACCGTTTGACCTGCGGTACAAAATTGATTGGAACCTAACTCTTCGCCAATGATAATTCCTAATTTGTGATATTTTGCCAAAGCCATAAAATGGCCAGTGGTAGAATTGCCATTACCGTCTATTAAAAAGTATAGCTTGCCTTTGTAATTATTCTTGTATGGTTGATGTGCGCCTTTTCCTGTTGAGTAGGAATGGGAACTTGAAAAATATTGAAACGGTTTATCCATCAAATATTTCAGTAAATGAATACTGGATTCAGGTGAACCACCACCATTAAATCTAAGGTCTATAATAACATTGCTTATATTTCGCTTATTGATTTTCTGAAAGCTGTTATCTATAAAATCCTTAAATTCATTAAGATTATTCCACGGATAATAATTAAAACTAGAAATGGTTAAAACCGCTGTTTTGGCATCCTTAAAATCAAGACATAGATCATCTGGACAAGGTTTTGAAAAAGGCTCTTTAAAACTTGGGTAAGCATCCAAAGGATTTAAAGTAATTAATTCTTGTTGTCCTTCGATTTGAATGGTATAAGTTTTCGGGAAATTCAAGGCATACGGAATCATCCCAGTTGCCCAATAATTAAACTGATGACGTTTATAGGTTTCTATATGACCCTGAGATGGTATGTGGTCATAGATTTCAGCCACAATATCCTGTACTGATAAGCCATTAATTTTGGTAATTTCATCACTTACCGAAATCTTATTGGTATTAGTACAGGCATCAATTACATACAACCGATTATTGATACATCTCACATCCAAAGGAAACAACAGAGCAATCGGTAACGGATCCCAATCCATCGTAAAATTACTGGATGTATGCGAACAGTTAATGTTTGAAATAATCTCACGACAATGCCAAGAGAATTCGGCATATGTAGTGTTTTGGCTTATGGATGCTTTCTTTTCATCAACCGTTTCCCAGAAATCTTCTTTGGAAATAAATTTTAATGCATTTGGGTGAACTTCCAACAACTTATTTGCCAATTCATCTAAATCGGCTTTGTAATCTTCAACAGAGTAGACTTTTGCAAATTTTTCAGCTGGTGTTATGGGTTTTTTGTAAGGAAACTTAATGCGCTCTATCATATCTTCGGCATTGAAGTTATCCGGATTCATTGCTAAGGATTTCTCATAATTTTTTAAGGCTAAATCCATTTCATTGAGATTAAAATAAGCTTCACCCAAACTATCATAAGCATTATACCAATCAGGAAATTGCTCTACAATCAATTTAAAAACCTCTAAAGCTTCTTTAGGATTGTTTTCCCAAAGTAAGCCATAGCCATACATCGTAATTTCGTCCTTGTTTTCAAAATTGTATGCCTTAGGCTCTTTATCTTTCAATTGTTTGTACAACTCAATTCTTTCATTAATTGTTAAATGCCCATTTTCTTTTAAAACTTGACTTATTGAGTTTTTGGTTTGCATTGAAACACTATTGGATTGAGCTTCATTTTTATGGTTTTGGCAACCAAAAAGAAAGGACATTAAAAAGATGACGAGTATTTTTTTCATTTCGATGATTTTGTTCAAATCTACCTTGATAGGGCTTAGAAAGTGTCAAAAAAGTGCAAAAGAAGTGTGAAGCCTTGTAAAAAGTGATTAAAATGCTGTTCTTTACATTGACTATGAAAAAACACTATCACTTCGCCCTATTTTATCTCATCTTTTTTTCTCTCTTTTCGTGTTCTCAAAAGGGGAAAGAGATTAATCCAGATGAAGTCAAAGTCGCTATTAGAACTGTTGGTCACAAATTACTATTGGCGCAAAAGGATTCCACTTCCTTGGTTTTACCTATTGAGGAAATCAACTCAAAAACCTATAAGCTAAAGTTTGAAAACGATTTATCTATTGATCCTAGAATTCTTGTGGACATTATTGAGCAAAGTTTTAAGAAAGCAGAATTACCTTCTAATTACATTATTGAAGTTTTGCAGTGTAACGATTTGGAAATCGCTTATAGCTACCAAATGAAAAACAGAACAGACACTGACATTGTGCCTTGTGGTGGTCGCGTTTTACCTAAATCCTGTTATTTTCTGTTTATCAAATTTCAAGAGAATAAAGCTGATTTTAATTTTTGGATTTTGCTTATTCCCTTTTTATTAATTGGATTAATTGTATTCTTAATATTCAAGCGAAAAACGTCTTTAAAACCTTCAAAGGAAGAGGATGACCAAATTCGATTAGGTAGCTTTATTTTTTATCCAGAACAACATAAATTGGTAAAACAAGCTACGGAAATTAGCCTCTCAAAAAAAGAATGTGAAATCCTTGAAATACTCTCAGAAAAACCCAACGACATCGTCTCTAGAGAAGAACTCACCAAACGCATTTGGGAGGATAATGGTGTTGTCGTCGGTAGAAGTTTAGACACCTATATCTCTAAACTTCGCAAAAAATTACAAGATGACCCTAATATTAAGCTGACAAATGTACATGGTATTGGTTATAAGTTGGAAATACAATAATTACACCTCCATACTACCACCAATGTCCAATAACTTTAGGGTTTTTAATTTAGAATCGAATTTGGCCTTGGCCTTTACTTTGTCTATTTCAATATAACCAAAGGTATCGTAGTGATAGCCTAAAACTCTATCGCACTTTAAAAAACGGGTAGCTATAATTGCATCTTCTACTCCCATTGTAAAATTATCGCCTATTGGTAAAACAGCTAGGTCTAAATCATAATTCTGCCCTAAAATTTTCATATCGTAATGTAATGCCGTATCTCCAGCTATGTACAAGGTTTTCTTACCTGCCTGTATTACAAATCCGCCTGGTTGTCCACCATATTTACCATCTGGAAATGATGATGTATGAACAGCATTGACATATTTTACTTTACCGAAATCAAAATCCCATGAGCCACCATGGTTCATCGGGTGACCTTTAAACCCTAAATTTTGATAATGCACTACTATTTCGTAGTTAGAGACTATGACAGCATCGGTGCGTTTCGCAATTCTTTCAACATCTAAAATATGATCTTGGTGTGCGTGCGTTATTAAAATATAATCTGCCTTAATACCATCGATATCAACATTTGATGCTTTTTCGTTACCAGAGATGAATGGATCTACAAGGATATGAACATCTTTTATTTCAATGCCTAAGCATGCGTGACCATAAAACGTAATTTTCATTTTTAGATAGATTTAAAACTAAGTTCACAATAAAATTAATACAAAATATATCCAACACCTAATAACAATGCAAAAAGAAATGTAGATATTGCCAATACTTTTAACTGACTATCAAAATCGTTAGGCGCTTTTGCTACTTTAATTTTCTTTAGATGAATTAAAAGCGGAATAAAAGCGATTAAATATAAAAAATTGTAAGACCCATCCACATAATATAAAATTGAAAACACAACCGAGGTCAACATTGCGCCAATAATAAGAAAGTAGTGATAACGTTTAGCCCGTTTAATACCTAACTTTACTGCAATTGTAATTTTACCAACTCTAGCGTCTGCTTCTAAATCCCTCATGTTATTAAGATTTAAAACACCCACACTAAGTAAGCCTAATGCTATAGCTGGCAGTACAACAACATGATCAATGGTATGTACATAGAGTAAATAACTACCAATAGTGCTAATTAGACCAAAAAATATAAATACGAAAACATCGCCTAAGGCTTTGTAACCGTAAGGAGAATCGCCCATTGTATAGTTTAAAGCGGCATAAACTGATAGTCCACCCAAAAACACAAAAAGCAATAAGAATAAGAAATTTGTTGGTCCAAAAGCAGCCATAATCAGCGATAACGTGAGGATAATAACTACTACTATATTGAATTTTATTGCCTCTAACATTTCGTCTGGTGTAATAATACCACTTTGTATAGCTCTCTGTGGTCCAACTCTATCATCGTTATCAGTGCCTTTTACACCATCACCATAATCGTTAGCCAAATTAGATAATATCTGTAGGCTTATAGTAGTTAAGATGGCTAAGACCAAAACCCACCAACTAAACCTACCATTATAAACGGCAAAACATGTTCCTAAGATAATTCCTGAAACAGAAAGAGGTAAGGTTCTTAGCCTCATGGCAGAAAGCCACGGTTTAATTTTCTTCATTACCCCTTATTTATGGAATCCACTTTTTTGGAAAATTAGGTTTTCTCTTTTCTAAGAATGCATCACGTCCTTCTTTGGCTTCATCAGTCATATAAGCCAAACGCGTAGCTTCACCTGCAAATACTTGCTGACCTACCATACCATCATCAGTAAGGTTCATTGCAAACTTTAACATCTTTATAGAAGTTGGCGACTTTGCCAATATTTCTTGAGCCCATTCATAGGCCGTAGTTTCTAATTGATTATGTGGTATAACTGCATTGACCATACCCATTTCAAAAGCTTCTTGAGCTGAATAATTTCTACCTAAAAAGAATATTTCTCTCGCTTTTTTCTGTCCTACCATTTTAGCTAAATAAGCTGAACCATAACCGCCATCAAAACTCGTGACATCTGCATCGGTTTGCTTGAATATTGCATGCTCTTTACTAGCGAGTGTTAAATCGCATACCACATGCAAACTATGTCCACCACCTACTGCCCAACCAGGCACTACTGCGATTACAGCTTTAGGCATAAAGCGAATAAGACGCTGAACTTCTAAAATATTTAATCTATGGTAACCATCGTCACCCACATAACCTTGGTGACCTCTTGCTTTTTGGTCTCCGCCAGAGCAAAAACTCCAAACCCCATCTTTTGATGATGGACCTTCGGCACTTAACAAAACAACACCAATATTTACATCCTCATTTGCATCATAAAATGCATCATAAAGTTCTGAAGTTGTCTTTGGACGAAAGGCATTTCGTATATCTGGACGATTAAAGGCGATTCTGGCAACACCATTGCATTTATGATATGTTATATCTTCATAAGATTTGGCAACTTTCCAATCTATATGGCTCATACTCTTAAAAATTTTGATAGCAAAAATAAGGAATTAATAATAATGCCTAAACACTAAATTTTGCTTGAATTTACTATGCACGCATACTATATTTGCGGCTGAATTTTTATTATTATGATTTCTTCCCCTAAGATTAATAATGCGGATTTCACGTTTAAGGAAGTTAGTTTAGGTAAGCTGTTGTACAATGGTAAATATATGATTGCTGTATTCAATGAAGGTGTTGACTTAAATTTTAACAACTTTAGTGAAGTAACAACAATAATTAAATCACAATTTGGTGATAGACCTTTTGGCTTTATTTCTAATAGAATAAATTCGTATTCTATAAACCTTTCTGATGCCAATAGGTTTAACGAGATATTCCCAAACGTTAAAGCTTATGCAGTGGTAGTGCACAATCCAATAACAGAAAAAGTGTTTGAAATTGAACAGCGCTTTTTTAAATTCAACAGAAAATCTTTTAGAGATCTTGATGATGCTATTGATTGGGTTGAAAATACGCTATCGTATTTTGAATAACTGGTATTTATAAAAATCCAAACTTCTTTCTGTAACGTATAACTTTTTGTTTTTCATTCATTTAATGTGACCAAACCGAAAAACATGTGTCTAATTATAGCTTTAGGTTCTAATGACTTAAAGTTTAGCTATAATTAAAGTTGAAGATTATGGGAGTTGAATATACAGAATTAGCATCAAAAATCATTGACCAAAACTCAACAGCGTTTGGAGTTACTCATTTTTTCAAGGACATTGCTGTCATTGAATTTAATGAAGGTACGCATATAGATTTAAAGGCAGTAAACCCTACGCTTATGTCTATAAAAAAGCATTATGGCAATTCTAGACCATTTGGAATTATTGCTAATAGAATAAACTCTTATTCTATTTCAATATTAGACTTAAAAAAGGCTAGACAAAAATTACCAAACTTATCCGCTTACGGTATAGTTAGTTATACTGATGCTACACGTATGAATGCTAAAATAGAAAGCAGTTTTTGCGAATGGAAAGATATTTGTTTTGACAACCTATATGAAAGTCTAAACACTATACAACAACGCATAGGAAGCGATTTTAGTAATAGATTAAATTAATCGAATACCGTTTTCCTCTATCGTTATTAACCTGTCCTTGTAAAGTGAGCCAACTGCTTTCTTAAAGCTCTTTTTACTCATTTGTAACTGTTCCTTTATATCTTCTGGACTCGATTTATCGTGAAGAGGTAAAAAACCACTATTGTCTTTTAATTCATTAAGAATAAATTCAGCGTTTGGCTCTATATTTCTGTAACCTATTTGGCTTAGAGAAATATCTATCTTGTTATCGTCTCGTACCTTTTTAACAATCCCTTTCAACCTATCACCTACACTAATGTCTTTGTAAATATCATCTTTAAACACCAAGCCCAAGTGCTTTTTGTTTACAATAACATTCATCCCAATTTCTGATGGATGTGATACTATTAAGTCAACCTCATCAAACTGTTTTACGGTAAGTTCTTTATTATCCAAAAATTGATTGGTTTTACTAGAGGCTACTAAGCGTTCTGTTTCTTCATCCAAATAGCAGTACACCAAATACCAACCACCAGCTTTCATTTTAAACGCCTGTTCTTTAAACGGGCAAAACAATTCCTTAACCAAACCCCAATCTAAAAAAGCACCGAACTTAGTAACTTGGTTACATCGTAACAATGCAAAATCCCCTTTTTTAATAAATGGTTTGTCTGTTGTGGCAACAGGTCGTTCTTCATTATCTAAATACACAAAAACTTCTAGCGTATCACCTATTTCAAAGGTTTCTGGCACATATCTATTTGGCAATAAAACTTCACCATCTTCACCATCTCCAAGAAATAATCCTGGCTCAGTATCCCTTAGTATTTCTAATGTATTGTATTCTCCTAAATGTATCATGCTGCAAAGGTAGAAATAAGTTGCAAGCGAAAAGTAGAAAGTTTCAGAAATAAAAAAAGACCTTTACGAAAAAGAAAGGTCTTAATACTTTAATATGATAAAGTCTACTAATAAACTGAAGCCTTATTAAAATGAGTGCATAGTAAATAATAGACTACAGCTCTATACTTATTTCTATTAGACTGACCGTATTTATCCATTACCGAAGCAATTGCATCATCTAAATCATCACTTTCGCTAAGCCCTAATTTTTTAATTAAGTAATTGTTCTTTACCGTTGTTAATTCACTTTCATCAGAACCAGAAACTGTTGAAGAATCCGCATTGTAAATTGAAGGGCCTAAACCTACAGTTACTTTGGTTAATAAATCCATATCTGGATTAACACCACATTTGTCTTTTAAATCAGCTGCGTATTTTGCAATTAATTCGTCTCTTTTACTCATTTTATTTTTGTTTTAGGTTAAATAAATTGTCTCACTAAAGGTAAGTATTTTTTAGACACCTAAAAAGCAGAGAGGTCACATTATATTGATAATTAATAATTTGATTACTTTATAAACTTAAAATAATTTAAAAGCACCTCATCATTAACTGTAGATGGTGTAAAAACTTCTAGTAGTTTAGGTTTTTTTGAAGCGTTATAGAACTTGTCTAACACTAAATTTAAGGAGGGCTCATCTGTAGCTTTAGAATATTCAAAGCCGTACATCTCACAAAGTTGTTTAGCTGTTAAATGATGCTTAGTTTCAAAGTACATATCAAAGTTTTCGGTATTCTTATGACCTGGTAAAATCCTGAAAATTCCACCTCCCTCATTGTTGATAACAATTATTCTGAAGTTCTTAGGAATGTAATTATTCCAAAGCGCATTGCTGTCATAGAAAAAACTTAAATCTCCTGTTACAAAGGTTGTACGTTGCTTATTGGCTAATGCTGCCCCAATTGCCGTGCTTGTACTTCCATCTATACCACTTGTACCTCTATTACAAAATACTGTAATATCTTTTCTCAAAAGAAACAACTGTGTGTAGCGAATTGCAGAACTATTGCCAACTTGCAATTGACTTTGCTTTGGTATGGTCTTAAACAAAACATTGAAAACCGTAAAATCTGAAAATGGAATAGTTTTTAAATAGTCTTCATGAAGCTTTCTACGCTTTTGTCGCACTTTTAGCCAATTAACCTTATAATCACTTTTAGTGTGATGTGTTACTTGTGGCAAAAACGTTTTTAAAAATGTATTGGGAGTTAATTTAATATGTTTGTCTAAACAGAAAAAGGTATCATTAGCCTTAAATAAATCCACATGCCAATGATCCTCTGGTTTATATTGTCTTAAAAAGGCTTTTATCTTTTTAGATACTATCATGCCACCAAAAGTTAATAAAACATCTGGCTGCAATGACTGAAACTCTTCTTCATTGAGTGGAGCAATCATTTTGTCTATTCCTGGGAAAAAATCAGGATGATGTAAATTTGATGTGGTCTCTGTAAATACCAATATACTATCGTCATCAGCTAATTCTTGCAGCCACTGCTCTTCAATCGAATCTGGTGGTAACACACCAACTAAAATCATTTTTCGTTTTGCCGAATGCCAAACATCCAACAGACTTTTTATTTCAAAATCATCTACTTTTTCTGTTCGGTCGGCTATACTGAAAGGTTTTGGATTTATGCTCAGTTCGTCAACCATTTCATAAAGTGGTTCATCAAAAGGAATATTGATATGAACAGGCCCTGATCTTAACCTTGCTATAGTTATGGCATCATGCACTTCAGACTCATTATATGTTTGTATATCTTTTTGCAGTCCTAAAAAGCGCTCAAGCTTGTTTTCAATGCTACGCATTATGGGCAGTTCATTGTCTGAGGATTTTTGCTCTTTATCCTTTAAATCTGACTTAAGATTAGTGCTGTATAATACATGTTCTCCATATATATTTTTCTGCTTTATGGTTTGCCCATCACCTATATCAATTAAATGTTTTGGTCTATCCGCAGATAATACCAATAACGGAATATTGCTGTAATAGGCTTCTGAAATTGCAGGATAATAATTGAGCAATGCACTACCAGAAGTACACACTAAGGCTACAGGTTCTTGTATTTGTTGCGCTATACCCAATGCAAAAAAAGCAGCACAACGCTCATCTACTATACTGTAGCACTTAAAAAAATCGTCGTTTGTAAATCCTATGGTTAATGGTGCATTTCTGCTTCCTGGTGAAATAACTATATGCTTTACATTATGCGTTTTGCATAGCGTTACAACGGTTTGGGATAAGGGAATTTTAGAGTATTTCATCAAAAAACAAAGATAAGGATTCTCCTCGTTTTAACTTAAAACGTTAGCAATTGTTTTGGTTTTGTTTACCGTTTCTTCCCACTCATTTTGAGGGACTGAATCTTTTGTGATGCCACCTCCTACATAAATTACGGCCTTATCATCCATTAATTGCATGCAACGCAGGTTGACATAAAAATTAGAATAGGTTTTAACCACGGCATAGGCATTGTTTTCTACATTGCGTCTGTTGGTATTTCTAGTTTTGGACGTTTTTAAGTTCAATTCCCCCAGGAATCCTGTATAATACTCGCGATTGTAATTCTCATTATTCAAAATGAATTCTTTAGATAATTCTTTCGGAAAACCACAGACTGCTGGTGTGGGATGCAAGGCTTCAATAATAGATTTTAAGCTACTCTCAGTTTTTATCTGACTATGAATGTATGTTTTAAGATGCAAGAGGTTACCTGCTCTTACAGTTTCAACTTCCGAAATTTTAATATCGCTCGTATGAGGTTCTATTTGTTTGGTGATATAATCGGTTACTATTTGTTGTTCCTCATACTCTTTACTCGTCCATGTTACGTCACTGTTTTCTGCATAAGGTTGTGTTCCTGCCAAAGAAATTGTAGTCAGTCGTTTTCCTTCAACTTTAAATAATAATTCTGGTGTGGCACCTAGCCATAATCCTACTTTAGGATGATACCAACAGTACACCATCGCATTTTTGTAGGTATTAAAAAGTCTTTTGAAAATTGCAAATGGATTTGCGTTTTCTAAGTCTTTTTCAATCTTTCGAGATAAAACAACTTTCTCTAAATCTCCATTCTTAATAGTATCAACACCTTTTGTGACGAGCTTTATATGCTCTGCTTCTCCTTTATTCTCTATAGATGAAGTTTTAAAGTTTTCCTCTAAATCTAAGTGGGTAATTTCTAAGGTGTAATGCTTACATTTAGTTTCAGGAAGTAGTATGCTCTTGTTATTCAAGTCGAAAGGAGCAAATACAAAACCGCTTTCTGAAAACTCGGAAGTGGTATGCAATATATCATCACTTTGTAACCAACACTTAATTACAGAATTGATAGCTCTACTATACACTACAAAAGGTAACTGGTTTTGGTATTGACGCTCTAAAGTTTCAAAAAAAGAATCTTGAGTCATTTATTACTTTTTAAGCGGTAAGGAAATGGTAGATAAACGACAAACGGAAATTAAATTATCCTGCTCGTCCGTGACTCTAATATCTAACAAT
>JASBSA010000063.1 GCA_030149175.1 Winogradskyella sp.
TAACATGGAAATTTTTCTAATTATACTTGGTATTCTATTGATGATTTTAGGTGTATTGGGTAGCTTTTTGCCAATATTACCTGGCCCTCTTACAAGTTGGGTTGGACTGTTAGTACTTCATTTTACTGAAGGTGTACAGCTTAGTAATACTTTTTTGGTTGTCACATTAATCTTTGCCATTTTTATCTATGTGCTAGATTATATTATACCTGCAGTAGGTACCAAACGTTTTGGTGGAAGTAAAGAAGGTATGATTGGCACTACACTCGGCTTAGTTATTGGATTGATAGCACCAATTCCTTTTGGTATTATTATAGGCCCTTTTATTGGAGCTCTAGTTGGAGAAATGATTCATAGGAATGATATCAACAAAGCTCTTAAATCTGCTTTCGGGTCTTTTCTAGGATTTATAGCGTCTACATTCTTAAAATTTATCGTAGCTATAATTTATTTAGGTCTTTTTATAGCTAAACTCTCAGAGCACAATGCAAGTTGGTATTAAAAAAGCAAGAAAAAAACCTAGTCGTAAGAAGTACAACTAGGTTTAATTTTCTTGCTATTAACTCAACAATTACTTAAATGAGGGATTAATTAATTCTTGTTGACCTGAAGTAAATGTATAATAACATATCCATTTTTTGTTGTGGTAAAACCACAGACTTGTTACGGTAAAACCGTAATTTCTAACAATAGCAGTACTTTTAAGCTTATTTTTAGGCTTAAAAAACAGTGTTTTTTTAGGTTTTTTCTACAAATAGCCTTTGTCTCTTGCTTCTAGAAGCAGTGTTTCGTCCTTTCCGTCTGCAACAGAAAACAACATTTTTAGCTGTTTTTTTCGCTTTTCTATTGCACTAGTTGACAGAGGTATATACTCACTAAGACTTTTGGTTTTTATTCCTTGAGACAGTAAGTGTAAAATTTTTCTGTTAATGTCATCCACATAAATTTCACTTGTAATTGTCTTCTTTACATAGTTACTTACTGTACTACTGTAATACGGAGGATATTTAAGTATTTGCTGAAAAGCATCGGCTAACTCCATGGAAGTTAAATCGCTCTTTATAAGAAAGCCATCTGGATTTATCTCTTTTATAATATTATGAATTCTAAATGATTCATTAAACATGGTGAGAATAATAATTTTGGCGTCAGGCAATACTTTTTTTGCCAATAATGCTAAATCTTCACCTGAGGCATATCTACCATCCTCAGATGGTGGTAAACTTATGTCAAAAAAGCAAACATCATAAGGCGTATCTTTTGCTGCTCTATTGATCATTAACTGTGCTGTATCACAATTATTAGCTGTATCTATAAGCAGGGTTTGGTCGTCGTCTTTGGTAGCCATTAACACGTTTTGGTAACCTTCAATGATTATTGGGTGATCATCTACCATTAAGATGTTAATATGTTTCATCTGGTTATTTTATAGTTTTCAATAAGACAGATGCAGTTCGTCAGTATAAAATTTTGATTTTTACAACGTTTTATGCTGACTCATGTCATGTCTCGATTGGTTATTATAGGGAATCTTAACATTAACCGTCGTACCATTTCCTGATTGAGAGGTGAAGGTGATTTTTCCATTAATCTCTTCAACACGAGACGTCATATTCTTTAAACCAATACCTTTTTTACTTTTCGATGTATCGAAGCCCTCTCCGTCATCAATGATGTCTAGGCAAATTACATCTTTTTCTAAAGAAATACTAATTTTTATAGTCTTAGCGTTAGCGTGCTTATAGATATTTTGCATGGACTCCTGAATAATTCTATAGATATTAATCTTTGTTTTATTAGAAACGAAGTCCCAACTGATATCATCCGTATAATTGAACTCATAAGTTAGACCGTATGCCTTGGTTTGATTTTCAATAAGTTCTGAAACAATATCCATAAATCCAGAGCCAGAAACAAAATCTGTATTCAACTCATGTGAAATCTTACGTATATCCTCTTCTATGGTTTTTAGCTGACCAATATAATTGGCTCTGGTAATCATAGCATCCTTGCCATCCTTAAAGTTTATGCTATCTAAACTAAGACGCGTACCAAACAATCGTCCCAAAACACCATCGTGTAATTCTTCTGATATTCTCTTTTTCTCTAATGTTCTAGCCTCATCAACTTTATCCTGTTGGCTTAACATTAAGTTATAAATATCCTCGTTGGCTTTTTGTTGTACTTGGATAAGTTTTAGTTTTCTGTTTTTAGCGCGTTGGGAGATAACTAAATACACTAAAACTGCAGTAAGCAATAGGCCAGCAGATAAAATAAGGAGGTAAAAGTTTTCTTTGGATATTTGTTCGTTTTCGGCTTCGAGTTGGTCGGTATCAAACTTAACCCTAGCATATTTGTTTCTGATACTTCTTTGGGCATCGGATAGGCTGTCCTTTAACTTTATATGCTCCTTTAGGTATTGTTTAGCTTCTTTTCCATCAGTAATTTCCGCAAGTTGCATTAGCGCTTCTAACTTAATGTCATTTATTGAAAATTCATTGGCAATTTGATATGCTTTGGAGGCATATTTATATACTGAGTCATTTTTTTGTTCTGACATATAAAACTTTGCCAAATCTATACTAATGTTCATTATAGTAACATTATCTTCCAAATCAGCACCTAGATTATATGCTTGATAAAGCATATTTTGGACTTTATCACTCTCATAATCACCTGACTCAAAATAAGTGTCTGCAATATTTCCAATAACAATTGAATAAAATGAAGGATCGAACCCTTCGTAAACATGCTTAAGCGGCAAAAGACTTTGGTATAATTTTAATGAAGTTTTATAATCGCCAATCGTTCTATAAACATAAGCTTTATTATTAATTGAATAAATTTCGTTTATGGATCCGTCATCCATTTTTTTAGCATATTCTATTGACTTGTCATAATATTCAATGGACTTTTCATAATTTTTAAGCTCTCTTGACACAATGCCTAACAAATTATAGGCACTCCAAAGCATATCTAATATTTCCTCAGTTTCTGGCAGTTTCAATAAAATTAAAATTGCCTTGACCGCATCTTGTTCAGCGCCTGAATAAACTTTTTCAATTTTCTGAACCTCAGCAATATCTAGTAATGCTGATGCTTTCTCTTCAGAAATTTCATTTGGGCGATAAAACTTTAAAGCTTGTGAATAATAGTAGTAAGAACTATCATTAGCCTGAAAATATTTGTAATACGAGCCTAAATTTGAAGCGGCAACGGTAATCGCTACACTATCTTCTAATTCAGAAGCTAATCTTAAATTCCTTTTATTCAACCTGACATAAGAGTCATAGTCTTCTTTATAGAAATACATTAACGATAGATTTCTATTGCTACTTAATATGATTGAATCATTATTAGTTTTTTCGGCAAGCAGAGAAGATTTTAACGCAGCTTCAAACCTTGAATCTAAAGTGTTATTTCGATCTTTTGAATATTCAATAAGATAATTTATGGAATCTAAGGGTTTAGATTTCTGACACCAAGAAAAATGTACAAATAAAAAATTAATAAATATTAGAAAATAAAGTCTCAAAAGCATAAATTCTAGAACACTAAAAGTAATCTAAAAAAAAACTTTCACAAACAACTTAAGCCCTTATTAGTTAATAAGGGCTTAAAAATATTTTTAAAAAAATTTTATCCTTGAGTTTTCAATTTACCTTTAGTTCTGTCAATAGCCACAAGCTTACTATTATTGTAGTCTTTATATGTTGGGTCATCATTATTAGAAACAATTTTATCAGATTCTACACCAGAAACAGTTAACATTGCGATTGCAACTAGAGCTAAAGTAATTTTTAGGGTTTTCATAAGTATCAATTTAGGGTTAAATAGTCAATATTAAATTATGTAACGACTTTCGTTACGCTGAGGGAAGGGAATGGATAATTAACTATTGTAGGTTTAAAACCTATAATTGTACTAAAATTAAAAACGAGGGACGTTTTAGTAAATGTCTAATGGACTAGTAAATTCTTGGAAGTTTGATTTGAGGGCTTACAAGAGTAAACAAATATATAAGTATTTGCTAAACACACAAATAAATCATCGATAAAATGCTATTAAATATCGTTTAAATGTGATTTTATCAATAAATCTTGTTTAAAAATCTTTGTCTCACTGTATTAAAACAAAAAAGCATCCCGATTTTCTATTAAGAAAAAAGGAAAGCCTTTCATTGGTAAATATCCAATTTTATTGGATTTCTACTACGTCTCAGAAATTAATCTGAGCACAACACAACATCTTTATACCAAAAAAGCTTCCTATTCCAGAAGCTTTTTGCGGTCTGGACGGGACTCGAACCCGCGACCCCCTGCGTGACAGGCAGATATTCTAACCAACTGAACTACCAGACCGTTGCATAATTGCGAGGGCAAATATACATTGTCTTTTTAATTCCACAAACAAAAAATAAAAAAATATTTATCCTCTCAAACGAATTTTTGACGCTCTATCATATAAGTCGTCAATATCTGATTAAAACCCTTTCTTATATCAGCCTCTACATACTTTATTCTGTATTGCCCACATTTTAATCGTAGGCTTTTAAAGTAATTTTTAACCGCTTTTTCATAATTATCCTTAATATTATCTGGATATAAGTTGATATGCTCGCCTGTCTCTACATCAATAAATCGCTTAGGGCGGTTATCAAACTCAAAGGCCAACTCCCTGGTTTTATCGAATACGTGAAATAAGACTACTTCGTGCTTATTATGCTTTAGGTGACGCAATGCTTCAAATAGTTTTTCGTCATCCTCAGAAGTTTGAAACATATCTGTAAACACAAAAATCAATGATCTTCTATGAATCTTTTCTGCTATTTGATGTAAGTAGGTGTATGTCTCAGTACTTTTTGATTCTGATTTAGAAACAGCAGCCTCACTTAGTTTGCTCAACAACATTTGGTGATGTCGCTCGCTTCCTTTTTCTGGCGCATAGAAATCGTATGTATCGCTATATATGCTTAATCCTACTGCGTCACGCTGTTTTTTTAGAATATGCATTAATGATGCACAAGCTAAGGCCGAGAAGGCAGATTTATTAAGGTTGTCTATTGTTATACCAGCAGTTTCTGGATAGTGCATAGACGTACTGTTATCTAATATAAGATGACATCTTAAATTTGTTTCCTCGTCATAACGCTTTGTGTACAAACGATCTGTTTTGGCATAAAGTTTCCAATCAATGTGTTTGGTACTCTCGCCTTGATTATAAATCTTATGTTCTGCAAACTCTGCAGAAAAGCCATGAAAAGGACTTTTATGCATACCAGCAATAAAACCTTCAACAACTTGTTTTGCCAAAAGTTCAAGGTTTTTAAAACCACCTGCTTTATTAAGTTCTAACTGTAAATCCATAAGCCTATCCTAACCTTCCCAGAGGGAAGCCACTATTATTGGTTTGCGTAAATTTTAGTTTTTGAAACTACTATTGGCTGGTGCGTTAGCGATTGTAACGGCATCCTTTTTTGTTCTTAAAACAAAAAAGATATAGTGAAAAGCGCGACAGGCTGGAGCTTAATGCGAAAGCATGTAACGCCAAAAAAACTAATAAAATCTAAACTAAAAAAGGTTTGCCGTAAAGACAAACCTTTTATCATTTCTTTTTGAAAGTATATTTATAAAAGTGCATCGATTGCTTCTGCATAAGCATTTTTTGGAGCAACACCTACTTGACGACCTACTACTTCACCATTTTGAAATACTAAAACCGTAGGGATGTTTCTAACACCATACTTAGCAGCAAATTCTTGGTTAGCATCTACATCTACTTTGCCAACTACGGCTTTACCTTCATACTCTGAAGAGATCTCGTCAATGATTGGGCCAACCATACGACAAGGTCCACACCAAGCTGCCCAAAAATCTACCATTACTGGTTTGTCACTTTTTAATACTGTTTCTTCAAACGTTGCATCTGTTATTTCTAATGCCATAATATCTGTTATTAATTAAGTTCTACTTTGATTACACAAAATTAGTCAAAAATTCTGCCAAACCTTACAATGGGTGTATTTGTTTTGATTATGACTTTATTGTTTTGGATTATGCTAATTCAATTTATACCTTACATCTAAATCTTTTAACTCATTGAGTAACTCCTGAGAGATTTTTACTTTCTGCTTTCTACTTGGCATAGTTAGTTTTAATTTTTCGGAATTATCATACACCAAAAAATTTAGGTTTTTATTCCCTTCATGCATTCTTATTAAATCTTGCAATTGAGTAATGGTGTCTTCTTCTAAATCTTGAATATTTAGTTGAATAGATAACTTCTTGGCATAAGTATCCATAACATCGTGCAACAGTTGGAAATTATTAAACTGAATTCTCGGTTCTCCTTTTTGACCTGTTTCTCTATTCGTCCAACCTTCACGTACATAAGCTCTTACGTATACGAAGGAATTTACCACAAAGAAATGTCTGAATTTTAAGTAATCTTCACCAAAAATTCTAAACTCATAACTATCTGTGTAATCTTCAATTGTAAATAATGCCCATCCTTTGCCTTGTTTACTTATACGATGCTGCACATCTGTAACGACTCCACCAAAAGTAATTTCTCTATTAACTACGGATTGCAAGTCATTAAAAACAGAAATAGTACCGTTGCAGAAGTTTTTCATTTCTATTTTAAAATCATCAAGCGGATGACCAGAAATATAAATACCAACCACTTCTTTCTCCCTAGACAATTTTTCCATAGTTCCCCATTCTTCGCAAGGTGGTACTTGTGGTTCTGGAATCTGAACATCACTAGACTCGCCAAACAAACTTACTTGTGCTGAGTTTTCATTTTCTTGATATTTAGCACCATAACGCATCGCTTTTTCTAAAAAGGTAATACCATCACCATCATTTGCAAAATACTGTGCTCTATGCGTATCTTCAAAACAATCAAATCCACCAGCATAGGCCAAACCTTCAAAGGATTTTTTGTTAGCTGCTCGCAAGTCAACGCGCTTGGCCAAATCAAATATGGATTTGTAATGCCCATCTTCTTTTCTGTTTTCTACAATAGTTTTTACTGCACCGTGACCTACCCCTTTTATCGCTCCCATTCCAAAACGAACCGCATTATCTTTATTTACTGAAAATTTGTAATAACTTTCGTTAACACTTGGCCCAAGCACAGGCAGTCTCATACGCTTGCATTCTTCCATAAAGAAGGTTACGGACTTAATATCGTTCATATTATTAGACAGTACCGCAGCCATATATTCTGCAGGGTAATGCGCTTTTAGATATGCTGTTTGGTAGGCAATCCAAGCGTAACAGGTTGAATGCGATTTATTGAAAGCATAACTCGCAAAGGCCTCCCAATCCTTCCAGATTTTTTCCAACTTATCCTTGTCCATTCCCTTGGCTGCAGCTTGTTCAATAAACTTTGGCTTCATCTTATCCAAGACCGCCTTTTGCTTTTTACCCATGGCCTTACGCAAGACATCGGCTTCACCCTTTGTGAAATCGGCTAATTTTTGCGACAATAACATTACCTGCTCTTGATAAACCGTAATACCATAAGTTTCCTTTAGGTATTCTTCCATTTCAGGTAAATCGTAGATGATTTCCTCTTTACCATGTTTTCTATTAATGAAACTTGGAATGTATTCCATAGGTCCAGGGCGGTATAAGGCATTCATAGCAATAAGGTCATCAAAAACCGTTGGCTTTAAATGCTTCATATGTTTTTGCATTCCAGGTGATTCATATTGGAAAATCCCAACGGTTTCTCCTCTTTGGAACAACGCATAGGTTTCTTCATCATCTAGCGGAAAACTTTCTGGATCAAGTTCAATACCGTGTCTGGCTTTCACAATTTTTACGGTGTCCTTTATTAAAGTTAAGGTCTTTAAACCCAAGAAATCCATCTTTAACAATCCAGCACTTTCTACAACCGAGTTATCAAATTGCGTGACATATAAATCTGAATCTTTGGCTACCGAAACAGGTACGTAATTAGTAATATCACCAGGTGTAATGATGACTCCACAAGCGTGAATCCCTGTATTTCTTACAGAACCCTCTAAAACTCTTGCTTGGTTAACCGTTTCTGCTTGCAAGTCTGAACCATCTGAAATATTAAGTAGTTGATTCACCTTCTCCAATTCTTCCGAACGGAACTTGCTCGCCAATTCCTTTTCACTTTTTCCAAATATCTTTCCGAGTTTAGACATATTTGGTATTAGCTTGGCGATATGGTCGGCTTCATTTAATGGTAAGTCCAACACACGAGCAGTATCGCGTATGGAAGATTTAGCAGCCATTGTACCATAGGTAATAATTTGCGCTACCTGATTGGCCCCATATTTATCGATAACGTATTGCATTACCCGACCACGACCCTCATCATCAAAATCGATATCGATATCTGGCATACTTACACGATCTGGATTCAAGAAACGCTCAAAAAGTAAGTCGTACTTAATTGGGTCTATATTGGTAATCCATAAACAAAAAGCCACAACAGAACCAGCGGCCGAACCACGACCAGGACCAACAGATACGTCCATTTTTCGGGCTTCACGAATGAAATCCTCTACGATAAGGAAATAACCTGGATATCCTGTATTTTCAATTACGCTAAGCTCAAAGTCTAGTCGATCTTTAATTTCAGGTGTGATTTCACCATAGCGTTTCTTGGCACCTTCGTAAGTTAGGTGTCTTAAATATGCATTTTCACCTCGCTTGCCGCCATCAACCTCATCTTGTTTATTCTTGAATTCTTCTGGAATATCAAAAGCAGGTAATAATACATCACGAGCTAACTCAAAAGGTTCGATTTTATCAACAACTTCTTGAATATTCACAATAGCTTCTGGAATATCTCTAAAGAGCGCTTTCATCTCTTCAGTTGATTTGAAGTAATACTCCTGATTTGGTAAACCGTAACGATAACCTCGACCACGACCTATTGGTGTGGCTTGTTTTTCACCGTCTTTAACACACAATAAAATATCGTGTGCATTGGCATTTTCTTGCTCTACATAGTAGGTGTTATTGGTGGCAACAAGCTTTACATCGTGTTTTTGAGCAAATTGAACCAGTACCTGATTGACGCGATTTTCATCCTCTTGGTTGTGACGCATTAATTCAATATACAAATCGTCACCAAACGTATCTTTCCACCAAATTAAGGCTTCTTCAGCTTGGTTTTCACCAATGTTCAACACCTTGCTTGGTACTTCACCATAAAGATTTCCTGTTAAGCAAATAAGGTCTTCTTTGTATTGCTCTATAAGTTTTCTATCAATTCTTGGTACATAGTAAAAACCATCTGTAAAAGCTGCAGAAGATAACTTCGCCAAGTTATGATAGCCTTTCTTGTTCTTAGCCAAAAGGACGATTTGGTAACCATTGTCTTTTCGGGTTTTATCGGTGTGGTCTTCGCAAACAAAAAATTCGCAACCTACTATGGGCTTAATTTGCTTTCCTTTCTTCTCCTCACCTTTTTCCTCAGCTTCTTTATGCCCTGCTTTTACGGATTTGTTGTGATTAGATACCGCTTGTACAAAGTGAAACGCTCCCATCATATTACCATGATCTGTTAAGGCAACGGCTGGCATATCTTCTTTAGCAGCTGCCGCAACCAAATCCCCAATACTAATGGTAGATTGTAAAATTGAAAACTGAGAGTGGTTATGAAGATGCACAAACTCTGCATCAGCCAATTTTGCAATAGCTTCTTTGTTTGTTTGTATCGGAGTATCTTGAGTTTGCTCTTTTTGAAGCCTAGCATTTATCTTAGCACTTTCGCGTTTAAGATTAAGATGTTTTAACCCTATTAATTGAATTGGTTGCGGATTAGCTTCAGAAAATTTCTCAAAATAATCTGGTTGAACATCTAGCTGTTCCTTAGTATATTCTTTTCGTCTAACTAATTCTAAAAAGCAACGAGTGGTTGCCTCAACGTCTGCTGTTGCGTTGTGGGCTTCAGCAAAAGGTTGCTTAAATAAAAATTCGTGCAACTCTGTAAGTGTTGGCAATTTAAACTTTCCACCTCTACCACCTGGAATTTTACATAATTCGGCTGTATGCTCTGTACAGGTATCTAGTACTGGTAATTCTTGTAATTGGTTAGCTACATCCTCTCTAACAAATTCAGCGCCCATGATGTTAAGATCAAACCCCACATTTTGTCCAACAACAAATTTTGTTCTCTCTAAAACAGCATTGAATTTTTCTAAAACTTCGGTAAGAGAAATACCCTGCTCTTCTGCTAATTCTGTAGAAATACCATGTATTTTTTCGGCGTCGTAAGGAATATTGAATCCATCTGGTTTTATTAAATAATCTTGATGATCTATGCAATTACCCATAGCATCGTGCAACTGCCATGCAATTTGTATGGCTCTTGGCCAGTTATCGGTGTCAGTTATTGGTGCATCCCAACGCTTCGGCAAACCTGTGGTTTCCGTATCAAAAATTAAGTACATAAATGCTATTATTTACTATAAATGGAACTTTAAAAATACTAAATTACCCTTCCATTTAAAGCAAAAGTTATAAACAGTTTTAAACAAAAAAAGTCACGCTAATGCGTGACTTCTTCTTAATCTAATTTGAAATTATTATGACAATGCTTCTTCATACAATTTCACTGAATTTATTGCAGACTCAATGGCGTTTCTTTGCTCTCGCAGTAGCTCGATTAGTCTAGAAGGAAAAGCGTTGTTACTCAATAATTCATTATATTCTTCTAAACTTGCCTTTTCTCCTTTTAAGGCTTCATTTAAAATGGTTTCTTCATTATTTGAAGAGAATGTTGCTTTTAAGCTCATCCAATTTCTATGCATTATTCCTTTCAAACTTCCTGAATCTTCAGGAATTTCACCATAAGTCAAAATCTCAGTTCTTAATTGGCGTGCAAATCTTGAACGCTCTTCAGCCCTATTTTTGAAGAAGTTTTTTACTTCAACGTTATCAACCTCTTGCATGGCATTAATGTATCCTTTTTCGGCATCATAATTTTTTACCAATAATTCATTTAACTTGTCTGAAACTATTTTTTCGTACTTCATAATATCTTAATCATTTTTAATTTCAATAAGTTCTTTAAAGATGCGTATTGTTTCACATCTGCTTTTACAGTATAACACACATAAACGTTGATGTCAAGTGATTTAACACGATTTAATAGTCTTTAACAGCCTTTAACAAAAAAGCGCTGTTTTGAAATTTCAAAACAGCGCTTTTTTGTTAATTGTTCTTTATTGCTAAGCCTGAAGATAATCTGGTACACCGTTACCATCAGAATCGTCATTGGTGGGATCGCCATCCATATTAGCATCTTCGTTTGCAGTTGGTATACCATCTCCATCATCATCAGTATCTAAATAATCTGCATCACCATCACCATCAGTATCTGCTGGATTACCATCAGCATCTAATTGCAGCTCTACAGATGTTGGAACACCATCACCATCATCATCATCGTCTAAATAATTGGCTATACCATCCATATCGGTATCGTCATCATCTAAATTACCATCGGGATCACCATTAAAATTCTCAAAAACATTTGGGACACCATCTCCGTCATCATCACCACAATCCAAATCATCTAAAATGGCTTGGATACCACCATCCTCGTCTCCACAGAAATCTATTTGTTCTTGAAGGAATTGTTGATACTGTGCGCATTTCTCACCGAAATTACCAATGGTCGCCGTATTGTACTGTACTTCAGCTTCGTTTCTATTGTTAGTTGCCATTTCACAACTTATTTGACAATTACCCAAATCGTCTATCCTTTGCTGAATTGAACCATCTAAATCACCACAATAATCACGTTGGGTCATTAGAGCCTGTCTGTAAGCACTACATGCTATTTCAAACTCAGAATTACTTATAAACCCATCATCACCTACCTGTTGCGCCAAAATATATTCTGCCTCAGCTGTTTCTGTAGCCATTTCTGTGTCAACACAAGTTATTGGATCAGTCGGAATTGTACCTGAAATCAGAGGAACTCTATAAAAAACACCACCATAAATTGGTCCATTTTGTCCTGTTACAGGATCCACACCTGTTTCACCCGTTAACCCTGTGAAATTAATTGATTGAAGTCCTGACTCGTTAAATGCGGTAAATCTAAATGTACCTGTAAACCTATTATTATCTATCTCATTAAGTCGTATCTCCCCATATTCTGGATAAATAGACACATCTGGATCTGGTCTAAAATTGGTTGAAAACACAGTTCCGTCAGCAGTAGTAAAACGTGCCTCGATGGTATTAACATCACCAAAGACATAAACACCTATAGCTACTGTAGGTATTGTTAATTCTAATGTTTCAATATTATTAGTACCGAAAAGTGTTAAAAACCCATTTTCATCAATACTGGCTGAGAAGGCTTTTGCTCTCCAAGATACTCCATCTAGGGAGCCTTGAAAAGCTGGCGTATTAAATTCTACTTCATCACCACAGCTAAATACTGATATTAAGATAAGAGATAAGACTATTAATTTTTTCATTATTAAGCGGAAATTAATCTATGTTTCAAATATAACGAAACAAGAATCCCAAAAGTATAATATTTTTTTATTCTAGACTTACTCTTCAACAGCACTTTTGTTTAAAGTGATAATCTTTCAGTTAAAATGGCTAAAAAGCTTGAAAATTAAAAAAATGTATTATCTTTGCGCCCTCATTAATAACAGAGGTCGAGAACCTCATTAATTAATTATTATGCCTGTAAAAATTAGATTACAAAGACACGGTAAAAAAGGAAAGCCTTTTTACTGGATCGTAGCAGCGGATTCTCGCGCTAAAAGAGATGGTAAATACTTAGAAAAATTAGGTGCTTACAATCCAAACACAAA
>JASBSA010000067.1 GCA_030149175.1 Winogradskyella sp.
ATTGTGTCTCATGCAGACGAATGGTATTCTAAGTATTTGAAATACCTTTCAATCGGAAATAAAAATCATGTGAGAGCTGGTCATGCAGCCATGGTTTTAATTCATAAAGAAACAGGTGTTTTAGAGTATCATGATTTTGGACGCTATATCACATCAGAACCTAATGGACGTGTAAGAGGACGAGAGACTGATTTTGAACTGCATTTTCCTGTAAAAGCAAAAATTGAAGGCGACACAATTAAAAACTTAGATGAAGTCCTTGAATTTTTAGCTGTAAATCCCAAATTGACACATGGTGATGGTCATTTGTATGCGTCGGTTTGTAGTGCCGTGAATTATGAGTCAGCCCGAAACCATATAGACTCCATGCAAGCCAAGGGGTTTATAAGGTATGCAGCGTTTATAAAAGAGGCTTGTAACTGTGCTAGGTTTGTAACCGATGCTTTAATCGCTGGTATTTCGGATGTAAAAATTAAGAAAAAACTCATTCGATCTAAATGGTTTACACCGAGTACTATTGGCAACGTCGTTGTTGCAGATACTGAAGATGTTGTCTATTTGGTAAATGAAAAAGGCAATATAAATGAATTTAAATCTACAGTTAGCAAAGAGAATAGGAGGCTGTTTTTAGACAGGCTCAAAGGATATAACCCAAGTTTGGTTGGAACGCTAAAACCGAAACACAATGAAGTTAAGGAAGAACATGCGCAATGGTTGCCTGGTATTGCTGCTGGAGCTTGGTTTGAATTACATGATTTAGGGCGCGATTCTGAGTTTCGTTTTAGAAGAATTTCACCTTATGGCAATATGGATTGTGATGGTATTTACAAAGTGAACAATGATAGTTTCGATATTTCAAAAGATTATCAGTTTGTGCATTACTCCAATTGTTTGTTTTTTAATATAAAACAAGAGAGTAAAGTGTATAGATTTGAATTAATTAAGGATTATTATAACTAACTTTTTTAAATAATGATGATTGGCATGTAGGTCCGGTTAAATCTTTTTGCGTCATAAAGAATGGCATTAGATTGAATCCAACCAAAATCTTTGCTTTGTAAACCTTGAATAGTATCAGTTATATGAATACCGGTTTCAAAAACTACTAAATCGTTTTTCTTTAAAAGTAGTTTACTTTCAACGGTTGCCATATCTCCATTAGAACATTTAAAATTCCAATTATTCTTCATGCTATTTAGTACTGAGGTATCTGAAGTCATTAAATAATTAACTCTTGGAAGGTCTTTTGGTAGTGAATTTACATCATGAAGGTCAAATACTAAATGTACTTCCCAATTGTCATCGCTGTCAAAGTTGAATTTTTCAAAAGGATTGATAGAATTGTTTAAACATTTAATTTGATGAATATTTGCTTTAGAATTTAGGTCTATTATTATGGAATAACCAGTTATGGAAGTAAACCCAAATAAAATAACAATTAGCCCCAAAAATGTAATGAGGACTTTCTTTAAATTCATAATTAGTTCAAAACTATTAATTAAGTGCAAAAGGAGCACTCAATTTAAAGGAAGGGATATAAACTTTAAACTTACTGGCTTTAGTAAAGTTTACCATATTATAATGGCCTTGCATGGCTCCAAAAGGAGAGGTTAGTAAACAACCAGAATTATAAGTGTGCTTTTCACCAGGTTTTAATACTGGTTTTTTTCCAATAACACCTTCACCTTCAATGACCTCTTCGTTATTGAGCGCGTCGAGAATTTTCCAGTGACGAGAATGTAATTGCACAGAATCTTTACTTTGGTTTTCAATCGTTACTTTATAGCCAAAAGCAAAGTGCACTTTATAGTTCTTATAAAAAGTACCTTCAAAATTGGTTTCTACGGAGATTTTGATGCCGCTTGTAACTTGTTGTACCATTGATTACCTGTGTGTTGTATCTGCTAAAATAGAATAAATTTTCATTGAAGCCATATTTTTAAGCTAAGAGGTAGATATTTTTAACATTTTATCGTTAACGTGCATTTCTAGAGTTTTAAAAAATGCTAAAATATCGGTTTCTTCCAAAAGGCTATTAATAGTTACCATGCGAACAAACTGCTCACCTTTAAAGGAACCAAAACCAACCATGAGATCAGAGTTTTCATATAAGGATGTGCAAAGTGATTTTGCGTCAATATCCTTATAGTTAAAGCACACTGAAATAGAATCCTCAAAACTGTAAAGCTTGTAATCTTTGTTTTTTTTGATATAATCTCTAGCAACTTCAGCCATGTCAAACTGCTTATCGACAATTTTTTCTAACCCATTTGTTCCGACGGATTTCCAAAGTGCCCATATTTTTAATGCATCGTTTCGTCGGCCACATTGCATCGAGGTTTTGCCTAAATTAAAATCGTCTCCATCGGTTTGGTAGAGGTAATCTGCCTCGTTAGAAAACGAATGATGAAGTTGTTCTTTGTGCTGTGTAACAATGATAGAACAGTTTAGAGGAGTACCTAACATTTTGTGTGCATTAACACTAAAAGAATCTGAATGTTCTAGTCCCTCAACTAGATATTTATATTTTTTGCTAAAGATGACACTACCACAGTAAGCACCATCCACATGAAGCCAAAGCTTATATTTTTTGCTGATGTTGCTAATGGTATCAATATGGTCAAAAGCCCCCAGAACTGTAGTGCCAGCCGTGGCATTGATGAAGAAAGGTGTGTATCCCTTACTTATATCATCCTTTATCAATATTTCTAAATGGTCTGCGAGCATCTCCCCTTTATTGTTGGTATTAACAAGTCTTACTTGTTCTCGACCAATACCTGTTAAAGCTGCATTTTTTGATATTGAATAATGTGATTCTTTAGAGGTGTAAAGTGTCATTTTAGAAGAGATACCCTTAGCTCTAATAGCTTCATTTTTAGTGTCCCTTGCCATAATTAGCGCCATCATGTTGCTTATGGATCCACCAGGTGCAAAAGTTCCGTCGCTATTTTCAGAATATCCAGCAAGTTTAGTAATGTTCTTTAAAACTTGCTTTTCTATGCCAACTTGTGGTCCTGCAACTTTGTAAGTGTACATGCTGTTGTTGAGCATAACAGCGAGTAAATCACCAAGCGTTGCTTTGCCAATTCTTCCTCCAAAGAGTTGATTGAAAAATGATTTTGAGGCAGTTTTTGGAGTACTTTTAATTATGTCTTTAAGATTTCTAATTAAAGACTCATCAATTGTACCTTCATTATTTAGAGATAAATCGAGCTTGCTGTATAGATTTGAAGTGGGTATATGTTCAGCCACAGGGTTTTTGTCTTCGTCTATAAGTAGGTGTTCAACAAGTTCAATAAATATATTTAGATCTTTTTGCATTAGTTTGATTTCAAATTTTGCATAGCATAAATTTATTCCTATTTTTCGGTATTAAAGAAATATTTCCCTAAATATTGAAAACACAGGCACATATTAATACACTCATAAATGTATTGTCGGAGTCTTCAAAAGAAGATTACACGGAAATCTTATTAAACTTTAATTTTAAAAACATAGACTTTTCTGAAATTGAATATTGGGAACCTCAATGTTACACCAGAAACTGTTTCTACAAGGATGATGATTTTGAGCTTATCTTAATTTGTTGGGATAAAGGCCAGCAGACTGCCATTCATAATCATGATGGAGAGGATTGTTGGGTGTACTTGCTGGAGGGAGAAATAGAGGAAGACTTTTATAGATTAAACGACAATGAGCAATTAGAGTTCTGTGCTACAAGTGTTTTAGAAAAAGGACAGGTAACAAAATCTGACAAGTTGAGTGGCTTCCATAGGTTAAGAAATAATAAAATCAATAGAGCGCTAAGCCTTCATGTATATGCAAAGCCAATCGAACAAAGCCTTACATATGACGAGAATTTAGGAAGGCTAGTGGATAAAAAATTAAAATACGACACCTATAAAAGTGTTGTGTCTTCTGAGGCTATTTAATTTGAAATATCGACCGAAGTTGCTTCGCCGTAACCAATAAGTCTATCAAATCTAGCACCTAAATCTCTGTAATAGACCAGAACTTTGTAGTTGTTTTCTGTTTGCCAATAATCACCACTTATAGCTCCTTCATCAAGCTCTCCGGTTTTGCTATCTACAACAACATACTTATAATTGTAGAATCCTTGTTTTAGTCTAAAGCTAGTCTCGTATTTACCACTTTCAGTATTATATTCCATTCTTGTAAGTGGTTCAATGGCAAAGGCATTAAAGTTACCATAAACATGAATATCTTTTCCTATTAGCTCATCTTGTGCTAAAGAAAAATGAACCATGGTATAGTCAGCTTCAATATCTGTATCTAATCTGTCAGCTGCCGTTACCTGAAAAACTCCATTTAGATCTGGATTGTAGGTGTAAGGTCTTCCAGCTCTTGGCGCATTTGCATATAGATAGCTTTGGTAAATATCCTTTAGGTCAATAAACTGAACACCAACATTAGAGGTTCTTACATCTTTATTTTCAAACCATAAAAATTCATTGCCGCCCCAAAAAGCAGATTCTGTATCATAACGGTAAATAAGTTCATTACCTAATGTGTATTGTGGTTTTAAATCTGAAATTGAAGTGTTAAGGTTGTTGTTTTGAATGATAACCGTTTTAATCGTTTCAAGCGGGTTGTTAAAATTAATGCTGTTTGTTGAAATGGTTAGATCCACGGACTGTTTTTCGTCAATAACTCTTACATCCCTTGAGCGTTTTACACGTACGCCTACATTAACTAAATCCTCATATATCATAAATTTTCTGCTGAACATAAGCTCGTCATACTCGTCGTAGATAGAAATCATATAGTTACCACTCTTTAAAAGCCCTCTAGTTTGGATGTTTGGTATCTGTAGCTTATAATGAGAATAGACTTGATAGGTGTTGAAAGAATTATAATATTCTAAGATACGTTGATTGTCTAGACCTCTTAAATACTCGGCTTTGGCAAGAATGGAAGGAGTCCAATCAAAATCAAAGTGCTCAATAATGTAATAAAAGTCTTCTTCATTGGCATTAAGTGCATCAAATTCTAAAATTAGAGGTTCGCCTAATTTTAAAACAGGTAATTGGCCTTGCGTGGTATTGCTTTTAAAGGTTATAGTCTTTATAAAGTCTGGTGGACTTACCTCTTCGGCCTGAGAAAATAAAGTAAATGGTACTATTAAGAAAAATAGGATGAGATAAAAGTTCTTTGTTGTCATATGTTGAAAGTAGAATGGTATAAAGATAATCAAAATCTATGCCTTTAGATAACAACATTATTTATAATCATTATAAATAAGAATGTTGGTGTTAAATTGAAAATATTTTCCTCTTTAATTCTTAAATTTGCACGGATTTTTAGATAACTAATCTTTAACTATATGTCAAAAGACATCAGAATAAAAAAAGGTTTAGATATAAAACTAGTTGGCGAAGCCGAAAAAACTACAGAAAATGCTATTGTTAGCAATTTTTATTATATCAGACCAGAAGATTTCCATAGTATTATCCCAAAACTTGTTGCTAAAGAAGGTACACGTGTTAAAGCAGGTGAAACCTTATTTTACAATAAGGACGTAGAGGATATGAAATTTGTTTCGCCTGTCTCAGGTGAAGTGACCGAAATACAGAGAGGGCCTAGGCGTCGTATCGATGCTATAAAAATCACGGCAGACAAAGAACAGGCTTATTTAGACCATGGGAAGTTTGATATGTCAGCTGATGCTGATAAAATTAAATCACATTTGTTAGCTTCTGGATGCTGGGCTTTTATTAAACAACGTCCGTATGATGTTGTTGCAAAAGTAAATAGCAAACCAAAAAGCATCTTTATTTCTGGTTATGCAAGTGCTCCTTTGTCAGCAGATTTAGATTATACACTGGCTGGTAAAGAAGCTGAATTACAGGCTGCTGTTACAGCTTTATCAAAACTCACGGAAGGCAGTGTGCATGTTGCTGTTGGTAGTTCTAGTTCGCCATTGGCAAACTTAGAAAACACAGTAACTCATAAAGTTTCTGGTCCGCATCCATCAGGTAATGTAGGAACATTAATCAATAAGGTAGACCCTATAAATAAGGGAGAGGTAGTTTGGACGGTTAATGCGCAAGATTTAGTTATAATCGGAGAACTTCTGTTAACTGGAAAGTTTAACGCCGAGCGTATAGTGGCTTTGGCGGGTTCTTCTGTTAAAAAGCCAAGGTATTTCAAAACAAAAATAGGCTCTGAGGTTGCTACAATGGTATATGATAACGGTGTTGAAAAGGACGGCAACGACAGAATTATTTCTGGAAACGTTCTAACAGGAAAGAAAGTGGCTCCAGATGGTGCGCTAGATTACTACAGTAATGTCATAACAGTAATTCCAGAAGGAGATGATTATGAATTCTTTGGTTGGAATAAACCTGTTTTTAATAAAATTTCCACATCTAGAGCGCTAACCTTTTCTTGGTTAAACCCAAAGAAAAAGTATGATCTTAACACCAATACAAATGGTGAGCATCGTGCATTTGTGGTAACAGGAAGTTACGAAGAGGTATTTCCTTTAGATATTTATCCAATGCAAATTTTAAAAGCTTGTATGTATAAGGATTTAGACGAAATGGAAGCGCTTGGCATGTACGAAGTGGCGCCAGAAGACTTCGCTTTAACAGAATTTATTTGTGTGTCTAAACAACCACATCAAAAAATAATTAGAGAAGGATTAGACTTAATGCTTAAAGAGATAGGATAATGGGTTTAAAACAAAATTTACACAATTTTAAAGAGAAGAATAAAGACAAAAAGTGGCTTCCAGGATTTAACGCCCTTTTTACCTTCTTATATATGCCAAATGAGACCACGCATAATGGTACTCATATAAAAGCAGCAGACGATCTTAAACGTACTATGAATACAGTAATCATGGCTTTAGTACCATGTTTAATATTTGGTATGTTTAATGCTGGTTACCAACACTATCTAGCACAAGGGTTAATAGAATCGGCAGATGGTTTTTTAGGTGCTTCTTTCTGGACTTGGGATAACTTTGTTATTGGTTTATGGAAAGTGCTACCACTTGTAATAGTATCTTATGGTGTAGGTCTAGCAGTAGAGTTTATCTTCGCCATCATCAAAGGTCACGAAGTGGAGGAAGGCTACTTGGTAACTGGTATGTTGGTGCCATTAATTGTTCCTGTTGATATTCCACTGTGGATGTTGGCTGTAGCCGTAGTTTTTGGTGTAGTAATAGGTAAGGAAGTATTTGGTGGTACAGGTATGAATATCCTTAATCCAGCATTAACAATACGTGCCTTTTTATTCTTTGCTTACCCAACATGGATGTCTGGAGATAAAGTATGGGTACATGGAGCTGTAGAGAGAGACCAAGCCATAGCGGCAGGTCAAAATTTAGATGCAATTTCTGGTGAAACCTTACTAGGTGCATATGCTCAAAATAGTTCTTTAGCGGGAATTGATTACTGGGATATGTTTTGGGGTTTAATACCAGGTTCGGTTGGCGAAACTTCAAAGTTTTTAATCATTATAGGGGCTCTATTTTTAATCTTCACTAAAATAGGTAGCTGGAGAATCATGTTAAGTACAGTTATTGGTGCTTTAGTAATGGGCTTAATTTTCAACGGTGTTGTAGATGCTGGTTGGATAGGTGAGTCTAGTAAATTCTACGGTTTAATGAGTGTGCCGTTCTGGCAACATTTAATAATAGGCAGTATTTTATTTGGTGCAGTTTACATGGCTACAGATCCTGTGACAGCGGCACAGACTAATAAAGGTAAATGGATATACGGGTTCTTAATTGGATTTATTTCAATTATGATTCGTGTATTTAATCCAGCATATCCAGAAGGTGTATTCTTAGCAATATTGTTAATGAATGTATTTGCACCTACAATCGATCACTATGTGGTACAAGGAAATGTGAAGAAAAGAATGAAACGTGTTAAAGTTAAAACAGCATAGACATGGCAATTAATACAGAAAAAAATTCATATACGGTAATATTCGCCATTGGTATGGTTGTTATTGTTGGTGCTTTATTAGCATACTTAGCATCTACGTTAAGGCCTACCATTACAGAGAATGAGCGCTTGGAGAAACAACAGAATATTCTTTATGCTATGGGTATAAATAATAATGAGGGATCTAGTGCAGTATTTGTGTCTACTGAAGTGGCTCCAGAGGAATTCCAAAAGAATATCACAGAGCAACTTGTTTTAACAGTGGATACCAATGGTGAACTTCTGAAAACTCAGTCTAGAGAAGAATATGTGGAGGAGTTTAAGAAAGAACCTTACCTTATAGATATAAAGAAGCAAAAGTCCGCTTTTAAAAGTGGTGAGTCAAGACAATTGCCTTTATTCGTAGGAAGTATAGAAGGTAAAAAAGTATATGTAGCTCCTATTTATGGTAAAGGATTATGGGATGCTATTTGGGGTTATGTAGCTATGGATGAAAATATGGTTGTGCAAGGTGCTTACTTTGACCACAAAGGAGAAACACCTGGACTTGGTGCTAATATAAAACAACGTTTCTTCATGGACGATTTTTATGGTGAGCACTTACTATCAGAAGCTGGTGTTTTCAAAGGAATCACAGTAGCAAAAGGAAATGCAGACCCAAAAAACGAAGATAAAACAGATAATGAGGTTGATGCTATCGCAGGTGCAACAATCACTGGAGATGGTGTAACAGCTATGATTAAGAGCGATCTTAAATTATACGTGCCTTACTTTAAATCTTTAAAAAAGCAATAAGACATGGCAAAAGACAGTAGATTAATATTAGACCCATTAGCAGATAATAATCCTATTACAATTCAAGTATTAGGTATTTGTTCTGCGTTGGCAATTACTGCGGAATTAGAAGCATCAATTGTGATGTCTATCTCGGTATTATTTGTACTAGGTGTAGGTAACGTGGTTATATCTTTAATGAGAAATATAATTCCTTCAAAAATTAGAATTATTGTTCAGCTAATCGTTGTTGCTACACTTGTAATTATAGTAGACTTAGTATTAAAGGCTTTTGCCTATGAGCTAAGTAAAACGCTTTCGGTCTTTGTAGGGTTAATCATTACCAATTGTATTATTATGGGACGCTTTGAAGCGTTTGCATTAGGTAACGGCCCATGGAGATCATTCTTAGATGGTATCGGTAACGCTTTAGGTTATGGTATTATATTAATAATTGTAGGATTTTTTAGAGAGTTATTAGGTTCTGGGACCTTATTAGGTTTTCCTGTACTAGGTGACCCTATTGAAAAAACTGGCCTATACGCCTTGGGGTATGAGAATAATGGATTTATGTTATTATCACCAATGGCATTAATTGTTGTGGGTATTATTATCTGGGTACAACGTACTAAGAATAAAGCATTAATAGAAGATTAAAAAATAGTAATGAGATTCTAGTAATGAGAATTTAGACTTCTCAATACTAATTACTCAAAACTCAATACTAAAAAGAATATGGAACACGTAGAATTATTTTTTAAATCAATCTTTATAGATAACATGGTATTTGCTACATTCCTCGGAATGTGTTCATACTTGGCTGTATCTAAGAAAGTGTCAACCGCTGTAGGTCTTGGGGCAGCAGTAATATTTGTATTGGCGATAACAGTACCGTTAAACTGGTTATTAGATCAATATATACTTCAACCAGGTGCACTATCTTGGTTAGGTGAAGAGTATGCAAGTTATGATCTAAGCTTCTTATCATTTATTATGTTTATTGCTACCATTGCAACAATGGTTCAACTAGTTGAAATTATAGTTGAGAAATTTTCACCTTCCTTATATAACTCATTAGGTATATTTTTACCACTAATTGCTGTAAATTGTGCAATTCTAGGTGGTTCGCTATTTATGCAGTCTCGAGAAATTGCAACGTTAGGTTTAGCATTAAATTATGGTGTGGGTTCTGGTATAGGTTGGTTTTTAGCAATTTTAGCTATAGCAGCAATTCGTGAAAAAATAAGATACAGTAATGTACCACCTGCATTAAGAGGTTTGGGTATTACGTTTATCATTACAGGATTAATGGCGATTGGTTTTATGAGTTTTGGCGGAATGTTAACAGGTGGAGATGATGAAGGAAAAGTCGAAGACAAATCTGCTGCTATTGAGGCAATCGAAGAAGACGTTAAACAACAAGAAGCTAAAACTGAGTCTGATTTAGAATTAGCTGAAAATATAAACAAGTAATTGATGAGCATGATGATATTAGCCGCAAGTACAATCGGAACTGTAGTAGCAACTGTTGGTGCCTTTTTATTGGTAACATTGTTATTAGTAGCCTTGTTATTGTTTGTAAAACAAAAATTATCTCCTTCTGGTCCTGTAAAGATCAAAATAAACGGAGAAAAAGAAATTGAAGTAGCCTCAGGTGGTACTTTGTTATCAACTCTAGGTAATAATAAAATATTTTTACCATCAGCTTGTGGTGGTGGAGGAACTTGTATTCAGTGTGAATGCCACGTTTTAGAAGGTGGAGGTGAAGCTCTTCCAACTGAAACTCCTCACTTTTCAAGAAAGGAATTACAGCATGGAGCTCGTTTGGCATGTCAGGTTAAAGTAAAGCAAGACATGGAGATTACTATTCCTGAAGAAGTGTTCGGTATCAAAAAGTGGGAAGCTGTTGTAGTAAGAAACTACAACGTTGCTTCTTTTATTAAGGAATTTGTTGTTGAAATTCCTGAAGATATGAACTATAAAGCAGGAGGCTATATTCAGATTGAAATTCCACCTTGTGAAATAAAATATTCAGATATAGATATTACTGCACACCCAGAAGAGCACGACACGCCAGATAAGTTTCAGGCAGAATGGGATAAATTTGGTCTTTGGCCATTAGTAATGAAAAATACAGAAACAGTGGAACGTGCTTATTCTATGGCTTCTTACCCAGCAGAAGGCCGTGAGATTATGCTAAACGTACGTATTGCTACTCCACCATGGGATCGTGCAAAAAACCAATGGATGAATGTAAATCCTGGTGTGGCATCATCTTATATTTTTGCTCAAAAACCTGGTGACAAGGTTATAATTTCTGGGCCTTATGGAGAATTCTTTATCAACGAATCAGAGAGTGAAATGCTTTATGTAGGTGGTGGTGCTGGTATGGCACCAATGCGTTCGCATTTATATCATTTATTTAAAACATTAAAAACAGGTCGTAAAGTAACCTATTGGTATGGTGGACGTTCTAAGCGAGAGCTATTCTATTTAGAACATTTTAGAGCCTTAGAAAGAGATTTTCCTAACTTTAAGTTCTACTTGGCGTTATCAGAGCCATTAGAAGAAGATAACTGGAAAGTTAAGAAAGATATTAATGATGAAGAGGGTGATGGTTTTGTTGGATTTATACACAATTGTGTAATAGATAACTACTTAAGTCATCATGATGCACCAGAGGATATAGAGTTATATTTCTGTGGTCCACCGTTAATGAACCAAGCTGTTCAAAAGATGGGTGAAGATTTTGGTATCCCAGACGAACATATTAGATTTGATGATTTTGGTGGGTAAACACTAAAATAAACTTAAAAAAATCCTATTCATAATATGTTTTGAATAGGATTTTTTTTGATGTTAATGTTTCTTAATACCTACAATGCTTTGTCTCTTAAAATCTTTCTTTAATTATTTACTTCGTATCTTTGCCCTTTAGAAAAGTGAAATGAATGGAAACGAAAGTTGCTTCAAATATACTACCAGAACGCAAGCCTAAATGGCTGAGGGTTAAACTTCCAACAGGTAAAAAATACACCGAGTTAAGAAGCTTGGTGGATAAGTATAAGTTAAATACCATTTGTACATCTGGAAGCTGTCCTAACATGGGAGAATGTTGGGGCGAAGGAACAGCAACCTTTATGATTTTAGGTAATGTCTGCACACGATCTTGCGGATTTTGTGGTGTTAAGACGGGTAGGCCAGAAACTGTAGACTGGGATGAGCCAGAAAAAGTGGCACGTTCTATAAAAATAATGCAGATCAAACATGCGGTTTTGACCAGTGTAGATAGAGACGATCTAAAAGATATGGGAAGTATTATGTGGGCAGAAACTGTTAAGGCTGTCCGAAGAATGAACCCAGAAACTACTCTAGAAACCTTAATACCAGATTTTCAAGGTGTAGAGAGGCATATCGATAGAATTATTGATGTTGCTCCAGAAGTTGTATCTCACAATATTGAAACGGTACGTCGTTTAACCAGAGAGGTCCGCATTCAAGCCAAATACGACCGTAGTATGGGTGTATTAAAGTACTTAAAACAACAAGGGCAACGAAGAACCAAATCTGGTATTATGCTAGGTCTTGGTGAGGCCAGAGAAGAGGTCATTGAAACTCTTCATGATCTTAGGGAAAATGATGTCGATGTGGTTACTATTGGTCAGTATCTTCAGCCAACCAAAAAACACTTACCAGTGCAGCGTTTTGTCAACCCAGATGAATTTGACGAATACAAAGCAATAGGTTTAGAACTTGGGTTTAGACATGTTGAAAGTAGTGCACTAGTTCGATCTTCCTACAAAGCTCAGAAACATATCAATTAATGATAAGGGTTGCCATAAACGGGTTCGGTAGAATTGGCCGACGTGTGTTTAGGTTAGCGCTAAAGCATCCTCATATTGATATTGTTGCTGTAAACGATTTAGCTGATGCAAAAACGTTAAGCCACCTTCTTAAGTATGACAGTATTCACGGTGTGCTTAGTAATGATGTGTCTTTTGATGAAGACTGTATAACAGTCGACGGAATTTCAGTTCCATTATTGAACGAAAAGCACCCTAAGTCAATCAATTGGAAAAGTGTTAAGCCAGATATCGTTGTTGAATCTACAGGGAAGTTTAAAACAACATCAGAACTCATACATCACATTAATAATGGTGCCAAAAAAGTAATATTGTCTGTTCCACCATTAGAAGATGATATTAAAACTATTGTTATTGGTGTTAATGATAGTAGCATAGATGGTTCTGAAAATATTATATCTAATGCATCTTGTACTACGAATAATGCGGCACCAATGATAGCATTAATTAAAGAGCATTTCGGTATAAAACAGGCTTATATTACAACCGTACATTCCTATACCACTGATCAAAGCCTGCACGACCAACCTCATAGAGATTTAAGAAGAGCTAGAGCTGCTAGTCAATCTATTGTACCAACAACAACAGGCGCAGCTAAGGCATTAACCAAAATATTTCCAGATTTGTCAGATGTCATAGGTGGCTGTGGTATTAGAGTGCCAGTTGCAAATGGTTCCCTTACAGACATCACAATAAACGTTGAGAGAGATACAACCATTGAAGAAGTAAACTCTATCTTTAAAAAAGCTTCCCAGAGTTCATTAAAGGGCATTTTAGAGTATACTGAAGATCCAATAGTTTCAGTAGATATTGTAGGTAATCCGCACTCTTGTATTTTTGACTCACAGATGACTTCAGTTATTGGAAATATGGTAAAAATAGTGGGTTGGTACGATAATGAAACAGGATACAGCTCAAGAATTTTAGATTTAATTTGCAATTTATCGGATAAAAAAGCACTTTTGTCGAATAAATAATTATATTTGTTCTTATAAATAGAGCTGAAATGTCCCGAATCAAATATTACATATTTGTTTTTTTAGCATGTTTTTCTAGTCTAGTTTTCTCACAACAAGGAGTTGCTGAAGATTCAGATATGCTGGCGTTGCGCCTTCAAGAACGTGTAAATCAAGCCAAATTAGAGAGCGATAGAGGTGATTATTATAATGCTTTAAATAATTTAGAAAAAGCTCTTGAAATTGCTAAGACTATTGATGACAAAATAAGTCAAGGAACTACTCTTACTAAAATCGCAAAGGTTCGTTATTTGGTTGGTGAAACAGACAAAGCCAACATAGATCTTCAAAAAGCAATACAGCTACAACGCGAAAATAATGACTATGGAAATCTTGCGGTTAGTTATAATATACAAGGTGTTGTAAATAGTACTGAAGAAAAATATGAGTCTGCATTAGAATACTATAATTCTGCCAAAAACTTATTTGAACAAGAAGATTTAGAGGAGTATATTTCAGAAGTTACTCTTAATGAAGCCAAAGTGTACATAGCACTTGAAAGGTATGAAGAAGCTAAGATACAACTCGAAAAGACCATCATTATTGCTAAAAAATATGATCAAAGACGGGTTTTAAGCAGTGCATTAATTCAGTCGGGTAAAGTCTCATGTTCACTCAATAATAACGATTTGGCATTGTCTCAAGTAGAGGAGGGACTTTCAATTGCAAAAGCATATAGTATTGTAGAAAATGTTAATGAAGCTTATTTAACCCTTAGTGATATTCATGAAAAAAGAGGTGATTATAAAAGCTCCTTAGAAAATATAACAAAACATATACGTCTTTCGGATTCTATACTAGATGTTAAGCGCGAAAACTTGGCACCAGGTGTTTCAAGCCAAATTATTAATAAATACAAGGATGCTCAAAATGAGCAGTTAAAGCAACAAATAGACGAGGTAAGTGCAGAGAGTAATTTTACAAGAATTACAACAATCTTAAGTATTGCATTAATTACAATATTGTCTTTACTAACCTTATCGTTATATAAAAACAATAACATTAGGTTAAAGACTAACAATATGCTTCACAAAAAAAATGATGAACTTATTGTTGCAAAAGAGAAAGCTGAACTAGCCTCAAAAACAAAAGCCAACTTTTTATCTACTGTAACCCATGAGTTGAGAACTCCATTGTACGCAGTTACAGGTTTAACAAACATGTTGTTAGATGAGAACCCTAAGGAGCATCAAATACCACATTTAAAATCTCTGAAGTTTTCAGGAGATTATTTGTTGACCTTTATTAACGATATTCTTCAAATCAATAAAATCGAAGCTAATAAAGTTGAACTCGACCCTGAGATATTCAACCTTAAAAATAAAATAGAAAATGTAATGTCTGCCTTAGGTAACTCTGCCAAGGATAATGGAACCAAATTACATTTTGACTATGAAGATGGGTTGCCCGAAACTTATAATGGTGACCAATTAAAGATATCCCAAATCTTAATTAACCTACTAGGAAATGCTATTAAATTCACAAAAGATGGAGACATCTGGGTAAGAGCGTACAAGATTGACCAAAAGGACAATAAGTACACATTGCGCTTTGAAATAGAAGATAATGGTATTGGTATTACAAAAGAGAAACAAGATCAGATGTTTGAGAGCTTCTCCCAAGGATCCGTTCAGATTAACCGCAAGTATGGCGGAACAGGTCTTGGACTATCTATTGTAAAAGGACTTATCAAAATTCTTAAGGGTAAAATCTATTTGAAGAGTGAGCTTGGTAAGGGCACAACGTTCTTCTTTGAAATTCCTCTAGAAATGGCTGAGACAGTTGATAAGCCAACGGTAGAAGAAACTAAACTAACAAATAAGATGGAAGATTTGGATCTAAGCAATGTTAAGATTTTAATTGTTGAGGACAATAAAATCAACCAGATGATCACTAAAAAAATCCTTAACAAAATGGGACTTTATTGTGATGTGGTAGATAATGGTGAAGCTGCTGTAGAGCAAGTAAAGACAACAGACTACAATGTTGTTTTAATGGATATTCATATGCCAGGTATCAGCGGTTTAGAAGCTACTAAGATTATTAGAACTTTCAATAAGGATTTAGTCATCTTTGCACTAACGGCTGTAACTCTAGAAGACAAAATGCATGAGTTTGGTGAAGCTGGATTTAATGATATTATCTCTAAACCATTTAAGCAAGAAGACTTTGAAGGAAAGTTATATGATGTGCTTTCAGGTAAAGAAGTAGTTTCTAGTTTCTTTTAATCTACAAAAGATTCTATAGTACTATCAAAAGCATCTTTTTTGTCAATTGTTATTTCTATCGGAAGGTAGAATAGTTTAGGTAACAAATTCTCATTATCGGCTAACCTTACAAAATCTTTCTCAGTCGTAATAATAAGTTCTTTTTTTGCTAATTCTTCAATGTCATTTGGTCTAAAGCTATAATGGTCTGGATATTCCAAATGATTAAAGCTTAAACCCTTGTTGGTCAGAAAGTCCACTAAAGGCTTAGCGTTGGCAATACCAGTCACCAGTGTAAATTTCGATAAAGACTCTAATGGCATTTCTAAGTCTGTAGAAATAACTTTATCAGCATAGTCTATAGAGCTAAACACTAATTGTTGATGTGGCGCTAACTTTAGCTTCTCTGCTATCTTATCTTTTTCGTTTTCAGTAATGCCAGTAGGGCATTTTGTCACAACTATGATGTTTGCACGTTTAGCACCAGATCTTGGTTCCCTTAAGTTTCCCGTAGGTAGAACAATATCATCACTGTAAAGATTATAGTAGGCAGTCAATAAAATGTTCAATCCAGCTTTTACTTTCCTGTGCTGATAAGCATCGTCTAAGAGTATAACATCTGGTTTATTTTCTGATGATAACAATTGTGCAATACCGTTTTGTCGGTTTCCATCTACAGCAACTCTTATAGTTTTAAATTTTCTGTAAAATTGATAAGGCTCATCACCAATTGTATCTGGGGTAGCACCATGGTCGGCTATAACATAGCCCTCAGTTATGCGTTTATAACCTCTACTAAGTGTAGCTATAGATTTTTCATCTTTCAATAATCTAATCAAATACTCTATCATAGGTGTTTTTCCTGTACCTCCAGTGCTTAGATTACCTACACAAATAATAGGAATATCATACGATTTTGAAGACTTAATACCTTTGTCGTATAACCAATTTCTTAACCACGTAATCAAATAGTAAATTGGCACGACAGGAAACAATATGATGCGTAGAAATTTCACAAGCACTAAATTATATTATTTTTGAAAACAAATATACACTTATGACAGTACAAGATGTAATAAATCAACTACACGATTTAGCACCTTTAAGCTATGCCGAAGATTTTGATAACGTAGGTCTTTTGGTTGGAGATAAAAATCAAACAGTTTCAGGTGTATTGGTAACATTAGATACGCTCGAAGCTGTTGTAGATGAAGCTATTGAAAACAATTGTAATCTCATAGTTAGTTTTCATCCTATCATTTTTAAAGGCTTAAAAAAGTTAACAGGGAAAACCTATGTAGAACGTGTGGTGATAAAAGCCATAAAAAATAATATTGCCATTTTCTCCATACATACGGCTCTAGATAATGCATTTCAAGGTGTAAATTCTATAATATGCAATCAGTTACAATTACAGAATAAGAAGATTCTAATGCCGCAATCAGGTACACTAAAAAAGTTACAAACCTATGTGCCAAAAGATAATGCAGAAGCATTAAGAGTAGCTTTATTTAATGCTGGTGCAGGTAATATTGGTAATTATGATTCTTGCAGTTTTAATCTTGAAGGCAAAGGTACTTACAGAGGTAATGAAGATTCTAATCCTACAATAGGAAAACAAGGTGATGTGCATACCGAAAATGAAACTCAAATTTCAGTTGTGTTTGCAAAGCATCTTGAGGCTAAAGTTTTAAAAGCGCTTTTTAATACACATCCATATGAAGAGGTAGCTTATGAAGTCACTACTTTAGATAATTCTAATCAATATATAGGAATGGGAATGATAGGTGAGCTTAAAACTGAGATGGATGAGATTGAATGTCTAAAATATATAAAGCAAAAAATGAATACTGAGTGTGTTAGGTATTCAAAATTATTAGGCAAACCAATAAAAAAGATAGCAGTTTTGGGCGGTTCGGGTAGTTTTGCAATTGGCGCTTCAAAAGCTTCTGGTGCAGACTTATTGGTTACCGCAGACCTTAAATATCATGACTTTTTTAGTGCAGAAAACAGTATTGTATTGGCAGATATAGGTCATTATGAGAGCGAACAGTTCACAAAATCGTTTTTAGTAGACTATCTCTCGAAAAAAATTACTA